>NZ_JBSFUW010000075.1:0-12841 GCF_053591995.1 Streptomyces sp. NPDC002835
GGGTGCGGTGCGGCTGACAGGGCCGCCCGTGTAACTCAAGTCCGTCCAGCGCACCCTTCGCTCCCAGGGCCAGTAGCCGATCAAAGGACGCGACTGATGGCTGCAGGACGGGGACTGTAAATCGTGCGCTCGATTGAAACAGACCCCTACTTGCGCTGGCGCAACGCCAACGCCCGACACCCCGATGCACTGGCTGCCCGACGCCGCGAACGCGCCCGTATCCGCAGTGAGAAGGGCATCCGCTGGGGAGGATGTCCACTCACCAACGCGGCATGAGCGAAGGTTTCCCGGTCAACGCACCAGGTCGCACCACGGGCCGTCCGGAACCAGGGCAGCGAGAACGGACATCAATGCCGGCGGCTCGATTCGATCGGCCAACGTGTCCAGGTCGGACCACGCGACCCAGGCGTGTTTGTGGAGATTGACCTGTTCATCGGGGAGGAGACCGGTTGGCCTCAACGTCGGCCGCTCCTCGGCGAAATGGGCCACGAAGAAATCCTCCGGCCCGACATACCGCTTCCCGTTCCACCAAACGTCACGTTCGACTGACACAGATCGTTCATGGACCGCAGAGGCATCCAGGCCGGTCTCCTCCGCGAGTTCCCGCCGGGCTGCCATCAACGGTGTCTCGCCCGGTTCGATGCCGCCACCAGGCGGCTCCCAGAGCAACGCCCCGTCAAACGGGTCACGCCAATGGAGAAGGAGCAGACGCTGGGCGGCATCCAGGCAGATCACCCGCGCGGCGGGCCGATGCGTTGTCTCCACAGCTTTGACACTACTTGGCACGATGAACGACCACCCGGCGAACGTTCACGGTCACGGCAGTAGGGATGGAGCTCGTGCTACCAAAGCCAGCGGGCGAGGAACTCCGGCCAGATGAACCCCTCGTACCCGGCGAATGCAGGCGGGTCGAACTCCGCGAGTTCTGCGGCGAGTTCCTCGAGTTCGGCCAGGACGGCGTCCTCCTCGTGGAAGTCCGCGTTGAGCAGCAGGTCGCAGGTGTCGACGCGCAGCCCGTAGTGGTGCAGGCATTGGATCCACAGAACAACGGAGGAGTTGGCGAACCATGCCTTGCCGTCCGGCATCACGTAATGGACGACACCGGTGCCCGGCTCGACGGCCCATGACGAGGTCAGGACACCGTCGGCGTAGTCTGGGCGCTGATCTTCGGCGAGCAGGTAGAGCAGTCGTCCGTCAGCGGTCGATACCGCCGGCTCCGCGTCCGCCCGGAAGCACACTCGTGTGAAGGGGACGTCGTTGCTGTTGGGGATGCCGACGTCGACAAGGACCGCCTTGTCCGCCTCGGGGATGCGCCACTTGGCCACCGTCTGGCGATCGGCCCGGGTAACGCCTCCCTCACCAGCCCAGTCGACAAGATCGTCGTACGCGAGACCCTCGTAGAACAACTGAGCCCCCTCTCCGGGAGCACACGCTATCGAGGGACCGGGGAGCATGCTTGACCCGGGTCGCCCGGCAGCACCGGAAAGACGGGTCCTGTATGAGGAAGCGCTGTAGCGCAGCGAGTCGCTGGCCCGTCCGCGGGCGGCCGTGCCCGGGCTGACGTGAGAGAGACGTCGAGCGAGGTGCCCCCGGTTGATCGGGAACGGCCACCGGCGGCCCCTATTGGAGGCTGTCGTACACAGAGTCCGGCCACGGCTCGAGGTGTCCTGCCCACGGGTCGTGGTCGCCGTGGACGGCGTACTGGGCA
This sequence comes from Streptomyces sp. NPDC002835, assembly GCF_053591995.1. Taxonomy (NCBI): domain Bacteria; kingdom Bacillati; phylum Actinomycetota; class Actinomycetes; order Kitasatosporales; family Streptomycetaceae; genus Streptomyces; species Streptomyces sp. NPDC002835. Next base: position 1,709 of record NZ_JBSFUW010000075.1, read on the forward strand.
ACCACACCGGCGAAGATGTTCGGGTTCGGCTGCGGGGGCTCGGGGTAGCGGGAGGTGTCCTGGCCCCAGGCGGCGAGTCGGTCGATGGCGTACCAGCGGTAGGGAGTGTCGCGGGCGGCGAGTTGGTGGACTGCGTCGGTCAGGGCGGGGATGTGGTGGGCCAGTGACGGGTCGGCCAGCAGAGGCAGGATCGCGAAGAGGGCGGCGTCGCGGACCTGCTGCTCACTGTCGCCGAGGAACGGGTGCACCGCGTCGTAGAGGGCTGGGCGGGTCGCAAGGAAGGCGTCGATGTCTTCCTGCGCGCCGGGCGGCCACTCGGGCGGATAGTCCGTGTCCTGGGCGGTGTCCCCGAGCCAGCCGAGCAGAAGCACCCGCAGCGAGGACAACTGCTCGCCGTGCTGGTCGATCTCCCAGGGCCTCTGCCGGGTCACCCTTGCCAGTGTCCGTGGATCGCCCAGGACCGCGGCGACGAACAACGCCGCCGGCGCCGTGGCACTGTAGAAGGACCCCTGGTGCGTCACCGCGCTGTACAGATCCCGCACCGCCGTGCCCTGGACCCGCGGATCGTCATCGAGCAGTTGCCGAAGGATCACCGGCGTCATCGGCGCCACATTCGGGCAGCAGTGCTCCACGCCATTCCAGTCCGTCCGCAGCAACAGCGCCCGCACATCAACGAGACCCGTACTTCCACCCTCGTTCGTCATCCGGCGAGTGTGACAGCCACCTCGGACACGCCAGCTCTGAGGCTGCGATCCGAGAAACCAGCACAGTGAATAGCGCACGGTTGGAATGACGCTCCCTGCCAGCTGGGGCCTACGCCTGGAGTGCGGCCAAGCGTGAGGCATACGCCAACGATCAAGGCTCCGTGACCTCCCTGGTCGCGGTGACTGCCCGCACCAACCGCTCCAAGGCCGACCAGGACCCGGCCGAATGGCTCCCGCCCGCGTCCGACCAGTACTGCCGCTACATCGGCGAGTGGATCGGCACCAAGCTCCGCTGGGGCCTGACCGTCGACGGCGCCGAGCTCGGGGCGCTCAAGACCTTCGCCGACGGCCCCTGCGAGGAAACCGTCATCAACCACCAGCCGGCCGAGTAGAGCTCGAGCACCGACAGCTCGTGCAGGCGGTGACCCGGTGCGTCGTCACGCGTTGATCAACGCGTGACGACGTACACATTGGGGATCGAGGGCGGCCCGCTGGACGGCGGGGCGGCCACGGTGGACGCAGACGACGACGGACGGCCGCCCTACCGGCAGTGCTGGGACGGGGCCGTGTACGTACGCGAGCCGTTCGGACTCGAGCCTCACGACCCCCGCTGGCACTACTGCCACCGAGGCCAGAGCCCTGCCTGAGTCTTCGGCTCCAAGGCAGTGCCGCCGCATCTGTCGAGTGGAGAACTGGGTGATCACCGGTACGGGACACGGAGCCGGTGACCCCAACCTTTCTCTCAACCCCTTGCGACCGTACCCGCGGCGCTCATCTCCCAGGTCGCTATGCCCCTCAACGGGCGAGCACCGGCAGGGATGTCCGCAGCAGGCGCATCGTGCAGCCCACGGACGCCGACATGGCCGCCGGGGCGCCCCTGCACCACTGGGCTCTCGCCCCGGGCGCCACGCTGCGCCTGTGGCGCCGTATGCGGCTGTGGCCGGTCCCGATGAACGCCGGGGCCGTCCAGCGCGTCCGCAAGGAGCCGACGGACCTTCTCACGAACGCGGCCTACAGCGTCAGCGCGCCACGCATCTCGGCCACCGTGCCGACCAGGCGGAGGTTGATGCCGTCCGGGACATGGTGGAGATGTTCACCCGCATCGACGAGCGGCACGGAGGACAGCACGGAGGACAGCACGGCCGGACCGCCGTTGTGCAGTACCTCAGCAGCGACATCGCCGCTCTCTGCCGCTCCACCTTCGCCTCCGAGGATCACCAGTGCGAGGCACTCTCGACCGAGGCCTACGTCGCCTACCTCTGCGGCTGGAAGGCGTAAGACGCGGCCAAGCACGGCCTGGCCCAGCGCTACTCGAGCACCGGCTGTTCTCCCACATCACCATGAACTGGCGCGGCAGACCCCTGACCAGCCGCGAAGTCATGCTCCAGACCATCGCCGCGACCACCAGCCGCACCGTCCATGCCGAACTCGACAGCGGCAGGTACCCCACCGGTATCCGCATCAGCGACGACGAGATCGCTGCCCTACCAATCAGGGTCTTCGATCTTGAGCGGTGCGCCTGCTCAGGGCCTCTGACATTTCGTTACGCTCAGCGACGGCGGTTGGTGGCTGCTGCCGGGGCCGCAGGCGCGTCGGCAGTCCAGGGCAGCACACGGCCACGGTCCCTCTCCGTGACTACGGGTACAGCTTCTCGCCCTTCGCCAGCATCGCTACGTACTTGTTGATTCGGCGCGCCCGGGTCTCGGCCTTCTTGGCGTCCTGGATCCGGTACAGGATCGCGTAGCGGTTCTGCCGGTCCAGTGTCTCGAAGAACTCCGCCGCGCCCGGGTCGGCGGTCAGGGCCGCCGCGAGGTCGTCCGGCACCGTGGCGGTCTTCGCACCGTCGTAGGCCGCTTCCCAGCGGCCGTCCGCCTTGGCGCGGTCGACCTCGGCCTGCCCCGGCGGACGCATCCGGCCCTGCTCGATCAGAGCGGCCACCTTGTCCCGGTTGACCTTGGACCACTTGCTGCGCGGCTTGCGCGGGGTGAACCGCTGGAGCCACCACTGGTCGTCGAACTTTGCCTTCTGGCCGTCGATCCAGCCGTAGCAGAGTGCCACGTCGAGCGCCTGGGCGTAGTTCAGCGCGGCGACTCCGGGGCCCTTCTTACGAAGCTTGAGCCAGATGCCGGACGAGACGGCGTGGTTCTCACCGAGCCATGCCTCGAACGCCTCGGCGGATTCGAATGCGACGATCTCCAAGTCCTGAGTCACCCCAGCAGCGAACCACACCCGGCCGATTGTCATGAGGCATTCGGCACGGCCCCGGATGCGGGATGCCCGCGGGCCTGCGTGATCGTCTCTGTTCTCGACGCAGAACGATCATGCAGGAGCCACGGGCTTGGTCAACGATACGACGTTGCTGCTCGACCTCGACGGGGTGTCCGTCGCGCGGGTTGAGCGGCTGGCCGACGGAAGGCGCCGAGTTCACCTGGTCACGGCCGACGAGACAGCCAGAGCCTGCCCGGCCTGCGGGGTGTTCGCCACCCGGGTTAAGGGCTCGGCGGTGACCCGGCCACGCGATCTCCCTTACGGCGAGAGCGGATTGGAGTTCCGCTGGTACAAGCGCCGCTGGTGGTGCCGCGAGGCCGGCTGCCCTCGCCGGTCCTTCACCGAGCAGATCCCGCAGATCCCGGCCGGTGCCAGGCTGACCGCCCGGCTGCGGGATACGGCCGGGCGCCGCATACGGGATGCCGGCTCCACGGTCATCCAGGCCGCACGGGATCTGCATCTGTCCTGGCCGACCGTGATGGAAGCCTTCCGCACGCAGGCCCGCGACGTCACCGAGGCACCTCTGCCGCAGGTCACAGTCCTGGGCATCGACGAGACCCGCCGCGGACGGCCGAGCTGGGAACAGGATCCGGAGACCGGCAAGTGGCGCCTGACCCGGGACCGGTGGCACACCGGCTTCGTCGACGCCCTCGGCCACGACGGGCTGCTCGGACAGTCGAGGGCCGCACCGTCGCCGACGTCCTGGCCTGGCTCGCCACCACCAGCCTGGACTGGAGAAGGGGCATCGGCTATGTCGCCATCGACATGTCGGCCACCTACCGCGCCGCGATCCGTATCGGCCTGGCGCACGCCACTGTCGTGGTCGACCACTTCCACGTGGTCCAGCTCGCCAACAAGATGCTGTCCATGGTCAGGCGCCGCACCACCGCCGAGACCCGCGGCCGGCGCGGACGCGCCAGTGACCCGGAGTGGAAGGCCAGACGGCGGCTTCTGCGCAACCGCGAGGACCTCACCGACAACCAGTTCGCCACGATGTGGAACACGCTCCTGGGCGAGGGGAAGATCGGGCAGACGCTGCTGACGGCCTGGATAGCCAAGGAGAACCTGCGCACCCTCCTCGCCCTGGCCCGCACCGGAGTCGACCGCCACCAAGTCGGCAACGCCCGCTGGAAGTTCCTCACCTGGTGCGCGGACTCCGACATCCCCGAAGTCCGCCAGATCGCCACCACCGTCGACCGCTGGTGGCCCGAGATCGCCGCGTTCATCCACACCGGACACAGCAACGCCAAGAGCGAAGGGATCAACCGCGTGATCAAGCTCATCGCCCGCAACGCGTTCGGCTTCCGCAACCCCGCCAACCAACGCCTACGCACACGCTGCGTCACCACCCGCCGAGCCCGCGGACACCTCCGCACCGGTCAACTTTGAAGACCCGACAAAACCAAGATCAAATCAACGTGTTGATTCCCGGCAAGCCCTGAAGGGCCTGCCCAACGCGGTCGAGACCGTCGAGACAAGTCCGCAGGAACAGCCGCTGGAAGGCCGCGCTGGACGCGTTCGACAGCACCTTCGACGGCTGGCTCTCCGCAGCCCGTCAGTACCCCCAATTCCGCTGGCCTCACCTACGTAGCCATTGGGTGTCCTTGCCGCCTGCTGATGATGGGCCGCTGCGTCAGCGCCACATGTTGGAGCTGATTTGGTCGAACAGGGTTTCCCACTCACCTTCTTCGTCTGCGAAGGGTGTCGGGTCGACAGCAGTGATCTCCTCAGTCATGCGGTCCACGATGCGTAGACGCTGCTCGTCGTCGTCCGTCTCCAGCGGCAGGTAGTCCAACCGGCCCTTGTTCAGGACGATGAGCGCGTGCACGAGGCTCGATACATCCGCGTGCATCGGCTGGTAGTTGATCTCTCCCTCCGGGAAGGCGTAGATCCGCCCGTCCCGCGGGTCGAGGGCGACTGCGGCGTAGATGAAGTACCCGAGCAGCTCCCAGATCTCCGCTTCCGGCGGCAGTTCGGATCCGACGCGTTCAAAGGACGCCTTCAGGCTCGGGCCGAAACCCAGGCGCTGCGCACGGTTGTCCTCCAGGTCCATCCGCGTGCCAAAGAACTTGCTCTCCGGAAGCCCGACAGTTGCCAGGAAGTCGGCTGTCGGCGCATGGAGGTGTCCGGGTGCTGCATGGGGAAAGTAGGTCATGGAGGTGAGGCCGAACGCCTCGATCGCGGCTTCTGGACTGACGTGGGTAAGCATGCTGGACCTGTCTGTCATGGGTGCCCCTGGCTCTGGTGACGCTTCTTCAATTCTTTCATGTACTCGCGGTGCTCTCGGTCTCGTTCGGGATCTCTGGGAGAGAGCGTCTGGTCGTATGAATTGGCGTGCTCCACTTGCAGGTTCGGATTCTTGGTCTTGAAGTACTCGTCCAGCCACTGGTCGCACTTGGGGGATTTTTGGCAGGGCTCCCGTTCGGTATAGACCTTGGTTATGTTTGCTTCTTCGTTGTGCCGGAGTACCGGGTAGCCGATCGTTCGTTCCGAGTGCGGACCTTCGCTGTCGCCGATGAGAATAATGGGCTTCCCGGTCTTCGGGTTCACGTATTCTGCTGCGGCGAAGTTGGTGCCGCCGTAGTCGTCTTTCGCGAACCGGGCGATCTCCGTGGCCCGCGACAGGTCGGTGGATCCCGATGTAATCTTCTGCGAGACCACCTTAGGGCCGCCGCGCGTGTTCGGGATGGGGTAAGGGTTCGTGCCTTTGGGGGGACGCCAGACGGTCCCATCCTTCTCCAGGACATTCCAAATACCGGACTTGTCATCCTTCGAAACAGCCGACCTGCTGCCGTCGGTGTGAAGTTCCTGCACGGACCCGTCAGCATTGAGCAAGTACATCGGGGTGTCGCCGCCGTCGGGCGTCTTGCACTTGTCGAGCTCGTCCTTGGTGTTTTTGTCGGTGCCCTTCTGGTCCTTCTTGCTCTTGTCGATCTTGCCGCCGTGGTCTTCGAGGGTTTTGACCATCTCGTCGGCCTTTTTGTCGACCGCGTCCTCGGCTTTGTCCATGACGGTGGAGAGTTTGTGGAATCTGCTGTCCTTCTTCACCGATGTTTTTCGGCCGGCTCCGCCGTTCTTGAACTCGCCCTTCTTCTTGTCGAAGTTGGTGGCGGTCTTCTGGTAGTCACCGGCCGCGCGGTCGAACTCGTCGAACTCGATGACGAGGTCTTGGGCCATGTCCGTGCTGCCCATGGCCATGACGTCGTGCGTGCTGCCGCCGAGCTTGTCGGTGAACAGCTTGTCGATCTCCGTGAGGACCTTGGCTTCAATCTTGTCGGTGACGATGGCGGTGATCTGTTCGATGGCGTAGTCGATGGCTTCCTGGATGACGAGCCGTGCGGCGCCGATAGCAGCCGCAGACAGCAGGCCGCTGAGGCCGGCGGTGAAGAACATGCCGACGACACCAGCCGTTGCCGCCGCGGCCGTTGTGGTCAGCTTGCCGATGATCGCGATCTTGCACGTGACGATGAGGTCGGCACATTCGTCGAGGGCGCCGGCCAGGTCGTCGCACCCGTTGGCGAAAGTCGCCAGGTCTCTCGTGGTGAGCTTGCCCCAGCGGCGGTCGATGGCGTTGACCGTCTCGCCCTTGCTCTTGCCGGCGACGATGTGAGAACAGGCGTCGTTGCCCTCCTTGACCGCGTCGCGGACGCCTTCGGCCAGCTTCCGGTAGTCCTTGGCCGAGGCTTTGACTTCGTCCTCGTCGATCTGTGGCCAGTCGATGCCTATGAGGTTCAGGACCTCGACCAGGTCATCCGGCAGCGTCATCCCCATGTGTTACCCCCGTCATACGCCAACCGCCCCACCCTTCACGTCGGCTGAGCAGCCGTCAACTTTGCACATGTGAGGGCGCTGTGAATCAGACAGTCCGCAAGTCGCATTCTGGAGAGCTGCCGCCATCGTGTGATCTTCGTGGAACGAGGCAGGTCAGGGCCTCATCCATCCCGATGCAGACACGGCTGTCCGAATCAAGTGCTACGGCACGGACAGGCGGGCCAGGCCGGAACGTTTGCTGTGCACCGGTGTCCCACTGGATCCACTGCACTGCGCCGTCGCCCCAGGCCACCACGATGGACGGCCCGTTGTCCGTGATTGCGGCATCGAGGGACACCACAGGGCAGGACCGCTGCACCAGGGGCGCGGTCATGGGGGAGTGGCCTGGTGACCAGGCCCGCACGGTGCCGTCCGCGCCGCCGCTGTAGACGAGGGGTACGGCCGGCTCGCCCCCGATAGGGACACTGAGTGCGGCCAGCGACCTCACCGGGCCGTCGTGCAGCGAAGCGGAGTCTGCAACGTCTCCGAAGGCCTGCACGGTGCCGGTGGCGCCGCCCAGCGCCACGATCCCGAGGTCGAGCCCCGCGGCGCAGGCGAGCGCCGTGCCGGTGTGTTCCTGCACGGCTGCGACCAGGCGCTGGGCGCCGGTGGGCGTGTCGTCCAGCAGTGCAGCAAGGCCTGACCCCGCGCGCCGGGCGGCCCAGCTGGCGTCGGCGCGAACGTGACCGGCTTGATCGAGCAGCAGCACGGTGCCGTCCTCGGTGACCGTCGCATCGGCCGGTTCCCCGCGTCCCTGAGGCAAGCGCCCGCGCGGGGAAGCGTCTGCCACGTGCACGGCCTTCACGACGCCGCCAGCACCGACCACCAGCAGACAGCCAGCGAGGAGCCCTCTGCCCAGGGCCAGCGTCGTCACAGCACCAGGCCAGGGCGGCGCCATGTCCCCCCGAACCCGACTCCACTCCACACTCCACTCCGAGCCCGCCGCAAGCTCGACAAGCACAGGCGCAAGCCTCGGATCAGCACAGTCGCCCAGCACACAGAGAAGGCTCAGTGCGCGAGCCGCCGGTGACTGCTCCCTGCACAGGGACTGCCCCGCCCTCAACCAAGCGGCGCGAAGCCCTCCGTGGTCACGGCCGCCGTCACTCTCGTACGCCGCAGTTACCTGCCACGGATCGGCGGCACAGACCGCCACCGGATCAGAAAGGTCCACCACCGTGTCCTCAAGCCCCGACACCGGCCTGCCTCCCCCTTCGCTCAGGGACGCCTTCCACTGCTCGAAGCGACGCTGGTCCCTCCACTGCTCCAGGCCCAAGTCCAGCTCCGCGCAACCGCTGCCGGCCAGACGCTGATGCGCAGGGCTACCGGAACGGGACTCGACGATCAGCCGGACATGCGGCAGGCGGGCCAGGCTGAGCACCAGCTCGGTGCCGTCCCCTTCGTGAAGATCGGGCAGAACGATCACCGTGCGCCGCGGGTCACGCCCCAGCACGGCCACGAGTTCACCCCGATCACGCGCCACGACGCCAAGCTGGTCGGCCAGCGACCACACCGTGCCCCGCACGCTCCGCCCAGCGGCGGGAACCACGGCATGGACCGCACGCTCGGCCGGAGTCCCACGCCGGCTGCCGTGGCGCACGAGCCAGGCGAGCAGCCCCGATTTCCCGCATCCCTCCGATCCAGACACGAGACACAGCCGAGGCGCCTGCGGGTCGGCAAGCCAGCCCAGCAGAGCAGCTGCCGCCGGTTCACGACCGGCAGCAGGACGCTCCCACCGCATCAGCCACGCCTCGCCTGCTCGGCCGCGTGCGTGATCAGCTCCTTGAGACCCTCTTCGCGGGAGTCAGCGCTCGCACCGTAGTCGAAACTGTGGGTGAACTGAGCCTGCGGAAAGGTCTCCTGCATCCATACGGCGCAGTAGTGACCGGGCATGAGACACGGCTCCAGCTCACAGTAGACACGACGCACCTGGTCAGGCTGCACACCCTCCCCGGAAAGGCGGCGCCAGATCAGCTCTTCGGGATGCGGCCGCCCCGGACCCGTGGCCTCCGTGACCACCTGCTTGTCACCTGCGGCATCGACATACTCCAACGCAGCAGAGAAAGGGAAGTTCAAGGTGTGCCGGATGTCGTCGAGGACACGAGGCCACCAGGCCTCCCTCTCCTCGAAGGCAGCCGCATCAATCCGTCGAAGCCCCGCAGACAGGTCACGGAAGACAGCCGCAGCCTCCTCCAGCCCCGAAGCCTCCGCAATCAGCGGCAGCGCGCGGTCCAGGGCCAGCAGTGACGCACTCAGCGTCGAAGCATCGGTGTTCACGAACATGTCATCCGCGACCCCCTCCAGCACGACGGCCTGAACGGCACCGTCTGGCCGCACACACAGGTGCGCCAGACCGTCGAACCCAATACGCGGCCAACTCTCCATCACGGCATGCGGCTGCGGTCCGCCGGAACGGGACGCGACAACGCCCAGGGCTACAGGTTCATCAACAAGCGGAGCGCGGAAGTAGGGAGCAACGCCTACCGGTACGCCACTCCCTTCCAAGAACACCTCCGCAGCCTCCGGCAAGCGGGCACCCGACAAACTGGCCCGCCCGAATCGCCGCAGTCCCTGACGACCGAAGTGCTGAACCAGCTCGTCACGGTCCTCCGGAGCGGGGGAAGGCATGGGAACCTCGCAATACAGGCAGGCGGGCGGTCGATGGTCACAGACGACTTTAGTCGTGAGCAAGGACAGCGATGCCCCAGGACCGCTAGCTGACGGATTTTGCCCGGCCCGCGGAGCAGGCGGCCCACACGCTCACCCACCGGGGCCCGGCTGATCGTGCCCCGCGCCGTCGAGGCGATCATGCGCCCTGAACGTAGCGGGCAGTCCATCACGGCTGCGTGGTGCCCCACGTGGCGGGGTTCGCCAAAAAGGAACTCGGTGCGGAAGCAGCATCACTGCCGGCCCGCCCACCTGCCCGCGCAGCTGATGCGCGCTCCTCGGCGATCTCTGCTGCAAGAGTTGGGCAACCTGGACGGCATGACCAATGGGTGTACCTCGTTCCGGTCGGATCGAGACGATCGGCCCTTCGCCGCCGGCGGCTTGAGGCATCCTCAGGCTGTACGAAAGAGGTCGGACACCACTGGGGCCTGCACATTGCTGTGCGGCTGCGAGTAGCCGACCACGCATCGGGAGTCACAGGCTGGAGGGGTGTCATGGGGTGGACGACGGAAGCATTCGGAGTGTCACACGAGGGCATCGTGGGCGCGGTGCTTGCCGACGGCAGTGAGCCGAAGCCCGTCTACCTGGACTTCGGCAGCGGCGGAGGCTCCGGATGCACGACCGGTGAGTGGTGGGCCTATGACGGCCACTTGGGACGGCCGAAGGCTGCCGCCTACCGCAGTTCCTGCGCCTGCGGCTGGCGCGGGGGAAGCTATCCGATCGACTGGGATCAAGCGGACGAGTACGGCCGCATCGAGGACATCGACACCTCCGGCCCGTACAACGAGTGGAGCGACCACATTCGCGCGGTTGACCGTCAGACCGTGCCGGTACCCGCCGAGCTGTCCGAAGTCATGGAAAAGTTGGAGGATCAGCTGCTCAGGCTCGCCGAACAGGCACCAGTGGCTGCGCTGAAGGCCGTATCCACGCTCGAACGTCTCACGAGAGACGTCGGGCACCAAGCCGCCAGTGCGGCCGAAGCCGATGAACTGTCACCGGAAACCATCGGCAAGGCACTCGGCATCAGCTCTGACCGAGTCAGTGCCCGCCTCCTCACGTACCGCCTGCGACGGTGACGGTCGGCGTGAACCTCCTGCCGATCACCAGGAACGGCATGGTGGCCGTCACCGCGAAGACCAACCGGTCGAAAGGGAGGAAGGACCCGGCCGAATGGCTGCCGCCCTCGCCGGACGCCCTGTGCACCTACCTGGTCGACCGGACGGCCACCAAGTGAGGTTCCCCCGCTGCGCGGGGGTGGCTGACTAGCTGGTCAGGGCGGGTTGACGTGGTTTCAGGTTCACTGGTTCGGCCGCTGCCTGGTCGGCGTAGTGCTTCTCCTCGAACTCGATGGGGCTGAGGTAGCCGAGCCGCTTCTGGATGCGGCGGGGGTTATAGAAGCCGTCGATGTACTCGAAGAGCGCGAGATTCGCCTCGGCCCTGGTCGCGAAGACGCGGCCGCGGATGCACTCGGTCTTGATCAGCATCCAGAGGTTCTCTGCCAGGGCATTGTCGAAGGAGTCGCCGACCGAGCCCATGGACGCGTGGATCCCTGCTCTGACAAGGCGAGTTGTGAGCTTGATGGATGTGTATTGACCAGATTCAACCGGTCGTTGCAACACCGGCCTGTTGCAACAGTAGCTGCTCGTTGAACACCTCGGCCGGTGTCCTCCAGCCGAGCGTCTTGCGG
>NZ_JBSFUW010000076.1:0-12264 GCF_053591995.1 Streptomyces sp. NPDC002835
CGTGCCGAGAGCCACCCGAGGCGCGGTGATCACCTCTCCGCAACAGGTCGCCCGGCGGGCCGTCGCCCTTGCCATGGACGGCTGCGTCGAATCCCTCGACGGCAGCACGGTACCCGTAAGGGCACGCTCACTGTGCCTCCATGGAGACACCCCGGGCGCCGTGGAGCTGGCCACGCAGGTGCGCGCGGCGCTGGAGTCCGCGGGAGTCAGGGTGGAGGCCTTCGCATGAGACTGAGCCCGGTGGGAGCCGACTCCCTCCTCGTCGACCTGGACACGCCGGAAGAGGCGCAGGCCTGGCATGCCCGGATCCTGAACCACCGCAGCGCGGGCACGCTTGTGCCGGTGCGCGAGATCGTGCCCGGCGAGAAGACCGTGCTCCTGTACGGCATCAGCGATGCCGACGCCATGGCCGCACAGCTGCGCCAGTGGTCTGTGCCGCCTCTTACCGCCGACAGCGGTCCGCTGATCGAGATCCCGGTGCGCTACGACGGTGCCGATCTCCCCGCCGTGGCGGATCTGTGGGGTGTCACGCAGGACGATGTGGCCCGCATCCACAGCGCCACCCACTACCGCGTGGCCTTCTGCGGCTTCGCTCCCGGGTTCGCCTACATGCTCGGGCTCGAAGAGCGCTGTCACGTGCCCCGGAAGGCCGAGCCCCGCACCTGCGTACCCGCCGGCTCCGTGGCGCTGGCCGGCCCCTACACCGGCATCTATCCGCGCGCCTCCCCCGGCGGCTGGCAGCTGATCGGCACGACCGACGTGCGCCTTTGGGACATGGAACGCGACCCCGCCGCAATGCTGTCCCCGGGCACACGAGTGCGCTTCGTCCCACAACCGGTATCCGGGAGCACGAAAAGATCCAAGGCAACGACGAAGGGCGAAAGGCACCACGCATGAACGGCGGCAAGATGGAAGTCGTACGGGCCGGCGTACTCACCACCATCCAGGACCTGGGCCGGTTCGGCCACGCCGGCCTGGGTGTACCGCGCTCGGGCGCCGCCGACCAGCCGGCACACCGCCTGGCCAACCGCCTGGTGGGCAACCCCGCCGACGCGGCCACCATGGAAACCACCCTCACCGGCGTGGCCGTCCGCGCCACCCGGCCCGTGCTCGTCGCCGTGACCGGCGCCCCCGCACCGGTACGTGTCAACGGCCGACCCTCAGCGTGGGCCGACCCGGTGTACCTGCCCGCAGGCGCCGTACTGGACGTGGGCACGGTCACGAGCGGCCTGCGCAGCTACGTCGCCGTCAGCGGCGGCATCACGGTCCCGTCCGTCCTGGGCAGCCGTTCCACCGATCTCCTCTCCGGCCTCGGCCCTGCCCCGCTTCGGGACGGCGACACGCTGCCCCTGGGCGAAAGCACCGGCAGGCCGCTGCGATCCGACACCGTGGTATGGCAGGCGCCCCCGGACGAATTGGTCCTTCCCGTGATCCTCGGCCCTCGGGACGACTGGTTCACACGCGCCGCGGTGGACACCCTCGCGAGCGGCCGCTTCCGGGTCTCCTCCAAGAGCAATCGCATCGCGCTGAGGACGGACGGCCCCGTTCTCGAGCGCGCCGTGCCCGGCGAAATGGCCAGCGAAGGTATGGCCGTCGGTGCGATTCAGGTGCCGCCCGAGGGCAAACCCGTCGTATTCCTCGCCGACTCCCCCACCACCGGTGGCTACCCTGTCATCGGAGTCGTTCCCGAAAGTCATCTGGCCGCAGCCGCACAGGCCGTCCCAGGCATACCGATCCGATTCGGCCCGATCCTCCAACGGCACCGGCGCACGGCACGACCGGGCAATGCTCACCTCGCCGCCTCACCTCCACAGGATCCGATCCGTCCGCGACGGTGACGTTTCGAAACGGGGGAGGCCGCTGACTGTGCGTACGACCTGGCGTGAGGTCGTCCGGGTGTTCTTGCGGTCGGGTGACCGTTCGGGGCCGGAGGGGGAGGATTCCGTGCTCCGGCGGGGCAGGCGGCCCTCCGGGCGGATGGGCCGCGAATGCCGTCGCCGATGGCGCGGCGGTGGCGCTGCTGTTGGATGGATCGCCGGTCGTGGAGGCGACGAGGCCCCCGCCGGCCGATCACGACAGGAGAGCCTCACGCCGGCGCTCCAGCCTTTCGCAGTGCCGCCTATCAGGCCGTGCCGAAGTCCTGCGTCCAATAGTTGTACGGCTGCGCGAGGCCGACGCCGATCTCCTTGAACTCGCAGTTGAGGATGTTGCGCTTGTGGCCGGGGCTGGACATCCAGCCGGCCATGACGCTCTCGGCGGTCGCGTAACCGTAGGCGACATTCTCGCCGTAGGTGCTCCAGCTGTAACCGGCACGCGTGATCCGGTCACCCGGGTCCGATCCGTCGGAGCCCGTGTGGGACATGTCCTGGTGGGCTGCCATGTCCTCGCTGTGATCCTGCGCGGCCTTCGTCAGCTTCGCGTTCAATGTCACGGGGGAGCATCCGGCCTTGGTGCGCTCACTGTTGACGAGTGCCACGACGCGGGCGACATTGCCGGGCGCCGGTGCCGCGGTGGACGGAGCAGTGGACGGCGCTGCCCACTTGGGCTCCGTCGGCTTCTGTGCCGTCGTCTTCGGCGTTGCCGGCTTGGGTGCGGCGGGCTTGGGTGCGGCGGGCTTGGGTGCGGCCGGCGTTGCAGTGGGGGTCCGCGACTCGGGCGGGGTCGGCTTCCGGTCCCGCTTGTTCCCGTCCCACCGCTGGTCCCACTTGCCCCCGCCCCACCGCCGGTCCGAATCATTCCCGTGCCACTGATGGTCGGAATGCGCACTCTTCCACTGACTGTGAGACCGGCTGTCCTGAATCCCCTGCGGGTCCATACATGCCATAGCAACAGACGGCACACCAACGGCTGCCATGGCGACGGCAGCGATGGTTGTCTTCCGGTAGCGCGTCGTTCTGCGGTGCTTGCTCATGTGTGCCCTTACTTGTCAACGCGGAGCGCCACCGAGGGCGGCTGGCCCGGCCCGTTCTGTGTGACCTGCGGAGGCGCCTTTGCGGGCAGCCATTGTCAGGACCGCTGCGGGAGGAGGGCAACGAGCGCCTTCTACTACGTCTGGCAGTAGCAGCGGTCCGCCCTTGCCAAGGGCGTACGGACGTGCTGGCGCACATTCGGAAACCTTCCGAGCTTTTGACGTCCCGTCAAAAGGCTCTGCATGCTCCCGCGACGGGTGCATGCACCGAGGGATCCGAAGGCCACCGAACAGCGTGGGGGTATGCCGCATCGAAGGGGACAATTATCTTCATATCGCCAAGGCGGACATCTACTATCGACGCTCCTGACACCTGAAACGACCGTGTCAGATGTCACGTAACCAATTGATTCCGCTTCAATTCCGGCCATGAGCGTCGAGGCCGGATCGAGGCCGCGCCCGGTCAGGCGGCGTCGGCGACGGCTTGGTGCCCGGGGCGGTAAATCCTGCGGTGCGTGCCCCTCGCAGCGGACGGCCGGCCAGTGTGGCTGCCGACCAGTGATTCTTCACCGGTCGGCGGGGCGGATCGGGTGGGGTGATCGAGGACCCGTGTATACCGGTTCGGACGCCGACGAGACGACGCGCTGTATCCGGTGCGCGTTCTGGGCGAACTGCTCATGGCCGAGAACGAGGAAGGAAAGCCGGTGGCCTTTGGCCTTGCCGACCTCCTCGATGACCATTTCGACGAGACCGTGACGGGGAGGAGTGACAGGCGCCCCACGAAGGGAGGCCAGCCTGGCGCCTTCGTCGTGCGCTTGCGCGGCGCCCGCGACGGTTCGCTCGCCCGCGGCGTACTCAGTGTCTCCACGTCGTGGAACTGCTTGCCGCCCATGACGTACTTGGGTGGTCGACCGCGTCATGGATTTTCACGTCCCGGAGGAGGAAAACGCTGCACCTCATGGGTGCCATGGGTCGACTGAACAGGTCAGCCGATGGGCGGCTGCGCGAGGGCGTGCGGCGCGTGTGGTGCCGGTGGCGCGGAGGCGATAGGGGCGTGGGCGCCGTTGAAGATCACGCTGGAGCCGGAGGGGGTCTGGTTGAGAACCCAGAGGCCGATCAGGACGGCGAGGGCGAAGACGACGGTGGCCAATACCGCCAGAACCAGGCGGCGCCTGTGTTCGCGGCGACGCCATTCGCCGCGAGCGGTGCGGTAGGCGTCGGAGTCGGGTTGCACCTGAAGAGCAAGGACTTCGAGGGCCTCTTGGAGCTGCTTCTCGGTGCGGGCACCGTCAGAGTGAGTGTTCATCGGCGGGCCTCCATCGATTCGGTGAGGGCGGCAAGGCCGCGAGCGGTGTGCGTCTTGACCGATCCTGTCGAAATGCCCATCGCCGCCGCGATCTCTCCTTCCCTGAGGCCCAGCCAGTGGCGTAGTACGAGAGCTTCGCGCTGCCGCGCGGGCAGCCGCTGGAGGGCATCGACCAGTACCCGTTGGTCGTCGCGGAGCAGCGCCGAGTTCTCTGCGGAGGTGACCAAGTCGGCCGTCGGCGCCTCGGCGTGTCGGCGGGCAACCTGGAGGTGACGTATACGCATTCGGGTCAGATTGCAGACGGTGGAGCGCAGATACGCCGCCGCCGACTGAGCGTCGCGTACCTTTCGCCACTTTCGGTAGATCTGGTAGTAAGCCTCGGCCACAACGTTCTCGGGGTCGTCGGCGCCGAGGAGCGTGGCGAGCCGGAGCATCGACGTGTAGTGCAGGTCGAAGAGGCGGGCGACGGCCCTCTCCCGCCCCTCCTCGGTCGTGTCGGCGGTGTCGGCCGAATCTCCGGCCGGTCCAGCGGGCGGGGCGGCCGGCGGGTCGGCGGGCGGGTCGGCCGGCGGGTCGGCGGGCGGGTCGGCCGGCGGACCGGCAGCCTCATCGGCGGCGGGATGGCGTTGCTGGGCTATGCCGTCGGCCATGGGTCTGATGGTTTGGCTCATGGGTTGCTTGCTCCCGTCCCGGGCCGGTGCCTGGCTGCACGGCAGGTAGTGGGCAGTGCGGTGGAATCCGCGCCTTGGGGTGTGCCGATCCGCTTCAGTACGGCGGTGCCGGCCAGCGCGACAGTCAGATTCAGGAGCAGGGCCGCCAGCCCCGCGTAGATCTCCACGGCATGGCCGGGCAGGCCGAGTGGCACCAGAGGAGAGAAGCCCTCGCGCACGACCATGACCGTACCGAGCACCATACCGACGGCCCAGCCCGCAAGCAGCGCCCGGTGGTGCAGCCGGCGGGTGTACAGCCCAATGGCCACGGCGGGGAAGATCTGCAGGATCCACACGCCGCCAAGGAGTTGGAGATTGATGGCGTCCTGGTCCCGCAGTCCGAAGACGAAAGCCACCGCTCCGACCTTCGCCGTGAGGGAGACCGCCTTGGCGACCCGCACCTGGCGCTTGGGGGTGGCCGTGCGGTGGAAATACTCGACGTACACATTGCGCACGAAAGAGGTCGCGGCCGCGATCGACATGACGGCGGCGGGGACCAGCGCCCCCACCGTGATGGCTCCGAAAACCAGGCCGGCCAGCGGCGCCGGCATGAGGCGGTCCACGAGGATGGGGACGGCGGCCTCGGCGCTGCCGTCGGGGGCTTGCACGCCCGCGGCGAGAGCGGCGATGCCGAGCAGCCCGAAGAGTGCAAGCACTGCTGTCCAGGCCGGCAGGGCGACGGCGACGCGGCGCAGCACGCGCGGGCCGGAGGCGGCGAAGGCCGCGGTGAGGACGTGCGGGTACATCAGCAGGGCCAGCGCCGACCCCACGGCCAGCGTGGCGAAGGCCGGCTGCTGGTCGGGAGCGAGTACGAGGGAGGCCGTGCCGCCCGCCGGGGCGGCGCCCGGCTCGGCGAGCCGGGCGGCCGCCGCGTCGAAGACCGCGCCAGGTCCGCCGAGGCGGGCCAGGACCAGCCAGCTGACGGCGAGCACCGAAACGAAAACGGCCACGCCCTTCAGCGCGGATATGACGGTGGGCGCGCGCAACCCGTGCCGGTACGTCGCCACGGCCAGCCCAGCGAAAATCGTGGCCATCGCCAGGTCACCGGTGGCGGCGCTCGGATAGAGGCCGCCGGCGGTGAGCACCGCCCGGATGCCCAGGAGCTGCAGGGCGAGGTAGGGCATGGTGGCGAGGATGCCGGTGAGGGCGACGACCAGGGCGAGCGGCGGCGATCCGTAGCGTCCGCGGACGAAGTCGGCGGCGGTGACGTACCCGTGGTCCCGCGCCACCTGCCACATCCGGGGCAGAAGCACGAAGGCCAGCGGGCAGACGATCACGGTGTACGGGAGGGCGAAGAAGGCGGGCGCCCCAATGCCGTATACGAGGCCCGGCACGGCGGCGAAGGTATATGCAGTGAAGATCGTTCCGCCCAGCAGCAACCACGTCCACACGGTGCCGAGGCTCCGGTCGGCCAGCGCCCAGCCGTCCAAGGAGGGCAGTGTGTCTTCGGCATGCAGACGGCGGGCGCTGATGGCAAGCAGGGACGCCCCGCCGATGACAGCGAGGAATGCCGCAGCCATGGGGCCTTCCGTCATTGGTCACCGCCCTTGGCGTCCTACGTGCGCAGTCCTGTCGCCTACAAGTTGCGCGGACGGCTGGTTCCGAGGACGCGAAATCTGACGAAACTTTCTGGACATCCGCCGTCAACCGAACGGCGGGCTCTGGCAACTCTTGCACAGACGAACAGGAGAGAGGAGAGCACTGTGGTTCGGATCGCATTCCCTCGCCACGGTTGGCGCCGGGTCGCGGCCGGTGCCTGCCTGCTCGCTCCGGTCGTCGCACTGCTCTGCGTGCCCTGGTACGCGCAGGACCGGCCACAGCTGGCCGGGGTGCCGTTCTTCTACTGGTATCAGCTCGCCTGGGTGCCAGGGTGCAGCCTCGGAATGCTCACCGCATACCTGCTCACCCGGCGCCCGCCGAAGCCCTGATCACGCACAGCCAGACCCCTCCCACCCCCGTGCAACGCGTGCATAGCAGCACGCCTTGACCACCCGCCAAGGCGAGGATCCGTCATGCCCAGATTGGCCCGTACCAATCCGAAATCGATACTGTTGTGGACCAGCGTCGCCCTGCTGGGCGCGTTCGCCTGGGGCATGGTGGCCCTGGCCCGGGGCGAGGAGATCTCCGCCCTCTGGCTGGTGCTGGCCGCCCTCGGCTCGTACGCCATCGCGTACCGCTTCTACTCGCGGTTCATCGCCCGACGGGTACTGAAGCTGGACGACAGCCGGGCCACGCCCGCCGAGCGGCTGGAGGACGGTGTCGACTATCAGCCGACCGACCGCCGGGTGCTGCTGGGTCACCACTTCGCGGCGATCGCCGGTGCCGGACCGCTGGTCGGACCGGTACTGGCAGCCCAGATGGGATACCTGCCGGGCACCATCTGGATCGTTGCCGGCGTCATCTTCGCCGGTGCCGTGCAGGACATGGTGGTGCTGTTCCTGTCCATGCGGCGGGACGGCAAGAGCCTGGGTCAGATGGCCCGTGACGAGATCGGCAAGGTCGGCGGCGCCGCAGCGCTGATCGCGGTCTTCGCCATCATGATCATTCTGCTCGCGGTGCTGGCGCTGGTCGTCGTCAACGCCCTCGCCCACTCGCCGTGGGGCACCTTCTCGGTGGCCATGACCATCCCCATCGCCCTGTTCATGGGCTTCTACCTGCACATCCTGCGCCCCGGACGCGTCCTCGAAACCAGCCTGATCGGTGTGACGCTGCTGCTCCTCGCCATCGTCGGCGGCGGCTGGATCCAGAACTCGTCACTCGCGGACACCTTCACATGGAGCCCGACGACGCTCGTCTTCTGCCTCGCCGGCTACGGCTTCGTCGCCTCCGTCCTGCCCGTGTGGATGCTGCTCGCACCGCGCGACTACCTCTCCACCTTCATGAAGATCGGCACCATCGCGATGCTCGCGGCCGGCGTGCTCATCACCGCGCCCATGCTGAAGGCCGACGCGATCAGCCCGTTCGCCTCTTCCGGCGAGGGCCCGGTCTTCGCCGGATCCCTCTTCCCGTTCCTGTTCATCACCATCGCCTGTGGCGCATTGTCCGGCTTCCACGCGCTGGTCGCGTCGGGTACCACCCCGAAGCTGATCCAGAAGGAGTCCCAGGTCCGGATGATCGGCTACGGCGCCATGCTCATGGAGTCGTTCGTCGCCATCATGGCGCTGGTCGCCGCGTCCGTCCTCGACCCGGGCCTGTACTACGCGATGAACTCGCCGGCCGGCATGCTCGGCACCACCGCCGAATCGGCCTCGCAGGCGGTGGCCAACCTCGGCTTCACGATCACCCCCGACCAGCTGACCGCCGCCGCGGCGGCGGTCGAGGAGAATACCCTGATCGCCCGTACCGGAGGCGCACCGACGCTCGCGGTCGGCATGGCGGAGATCTTCTCCGCGGTCTTCGGCGGCGCCGCGATGAAGGCCTTCTGGTACCACTTCGCGATCATGTTCGAGGCCCTGTTCATCCTGACGACCGTCGACGCGGGTACCCGCGTTGGCCGCTTCATGCTCCAGGACATGCTCGGCAACATCTGGAGGCCGATGGGCCGCGTCAACTGGAAGCCCGGCATCTGGATCGCCAGCGCCCTCGTCGTCGGCGCGTGGGGCTATTTCCTCTATGTCGGCGCCACCGACCCGCTCGGCGGCATCAACCAGCTCTTCCCGCTCTTCGGCATCGCCAACCAGCTGCTCGCCGCGGTCGCCCTCACCGTCGCCACCACCGTGCTCATCAAGACGGGGCGGCTGCGGTGGGCCTGGGTCACCGGGATCCCGCTCCTGTTCACCGTCACCGTCACCTTCGTCGCCGGCTGGCAGAAGATCTTCTCCGACGACCCGCGTGTCGGCTTCTTCGCCCAGCGCGCCCGCTACGCCGAAGGAATCGAATCCGGCACAGTCCTGGCGCCCGCCAAGAGCATCGACGACATGCACACCGTGGTCACCAACTCCACCGTCGACGGCGTCCTGATCGCGCTGTTCCTGGTGCTGGTCGGGCTCGTGATCATCAACGCGACGGTGGTGTGCGTACGAGCTGTGCGCTCGCCCACCCCACTGCCGACCACTGAGGCACCGTACGTGAAGTCGCGCATCGACGTCACCGCCGAGTCGCCCGACATGGAGCTGGTTGGAGCCCGCGAATGAACCGACTGCAACCGCGTCGGCTCCTGCATGGACTGCGCTGGTACGTAAGGGAGTTCACCGGCGACGCGGAGTAC
This sequence comes from Streptomyces sp. NPDC002835, assembly GCF_053591995.1. NCBI lineage: Bacteria > Bacillati > Actinomycetota > Actinomycetes > Kitasatosporales > Streptomycetaceae > Streptomyces > Streptomyces sp. NPDC002835. Next base: position 9,132 of record NZ_JBSFUW010000076.1, read on the forward strand.
GACCGCTACTGCGAAAGCCGTCGGCTGAACCACCCGCAGCTCCCCGTACCCACCCGCCGGGAGTACGAGCACATGCGCACCCGGCACCGGGAGCTGCATCCGAACAGCCGCTGCTGCTGACTGGCGGCAGCCTTGCACCGCGGGGTGGACGCCGTCACCGGAGGCCCTGACGACGGCGCCCGCCCCGCACCCCCGCCCTGCCCTGCATCCCCCGGAGGACACAGAGATGTTGCGACGCAGACAACAACTCCGCACCGGCCCAGAACTCGACGACCGGGAACTGCGCCGCACACTCGCCGAGATACGTCCCTCCTCCCAGTTGCATGGACTCGGTGCAGACAACACCGCCCCTCTCTGGAAGTCCGTCGCCGGCCTGCTGCGCGCCACCGGCCGGGACTGGGACCGTCGTACGCACCGGATATCCGTGCTGGCCCGTACCCTGCCGCCGGCCGTCGCCGACCGCTGGGCCGCCGCCCGGCCCGAGGATCCGGATGCCGCAGTGGTCCGGGCATATGTACTGACAACCCGCGCCAAAGACGGCGTCGGTGCCGGGCAGGCCGAAGAGGCATGCGTCCGCGCCGCTGAGGCATACCCACCGGACCCCACCCCGTGGCTCTCGCTGCTGTCCCTGCTGCGCTCCCGGCGGGTACCGCTTGCACGCGCCTTGCCCGTCTGGAACGAGATCGTCCGACGTGACCCATGGAACAGGCTCGCGCACCACGAACTCCTGCGCTACCTCTCCCCCCGCGAGCGGGGATCCCTCGTCGAGATGATCGCCTTCGCCCGGCGCGGCGCGAACGCACCCCACGGATCGCCACTGGCCCTGCTCCCGCTGGCGGCCCGCACGGAGCACTTCGGCCACCGTCTTCGGCCCGGCAGCCTGGACGCTCTCGGTGCCGGGACGCACTGGTACGAACCCGGCGTCACTGCGGAGATCGATTCCGCCATGTCCCGCTGGTTCCACGCCGACGCGCCACCCCACGCCCACGCCATGGCGGACCTCAACATCCTCGCCTTCGCCCTGACCCGCGCCAAGCGCCACTCAGAGGCCGCCCAAGCGTTCCGCCGCATCGGCCGGTACATGACGCCGTACCCCTGGGACCTGACCGAGGACCCGGTCGGAACCTTCCTCTACTGGAGTGCCGGGCCCACCCACCGCTGAGGTCTTCCGGACTTCCCCACTGACCTGTGCGTCAGACCGCCACCTGAAAATCGCGGTGCAGCCCTTCCCTGCTCTGCGACACAGGCTCCACACCCCGCACGAGGTGAAGGCGGGAGCCCGCGCAAAGACGTGCCCCTGCTCGCACGCAGCAAGGACACCGTAGAGCAGTACTCGGACAGGACAGGAGGTGTCACACGGATGGTGTTCGCCGCTGCCGGGTCGGCATGAACCGGACCGGACTGCCCGGCACGGCCTGGGCGGCCGCCGCCAGCCGGTTCTCGGGTACGACGCCGATCACGGGATAGCCGCCGGTGGTGGGGCAGTCGGCGAGGAAGACCACCGGTTTGCCGTCGGGCGGCACCTGAATGGCACCCACCACCATGCCTTCGCTGGGCATTTCGCGGTGCACGGCCCGGTCGAGAGCGGGCCCGTCCATCCGCAGCGCGATGCGGTTGCTGCGGGAGGAGACGTGGAAGCGGGCCGTGGCAAGGGTGTTGATCGCGCGGGTGGTGAACCAGTCGTCCCGTGGGCCGAGCAGTACGGGGAGCACCAGTTCCTCCGGGGGCGCCTGCCACACCATCGTGTCGGCGTGGAGGGGTGAGCCGGTCACGTCCCCCAGGGGCAGGGTGTCCCCGCTTCTGAGAGGGGCCGGGCCGAGACCGGAGAGCAGGTCGGTGGAGCGGCTGCCGAGGACGGGGGGCACCTCGATGCCTCCGCTGATGGCGACGTAACTGCGCAGACCGGTGGTGACCGCGCCTACCTCGAGCACGGCGCCGGCCGGCATGTGCACGGGACTCGTCCACGCCGCCGGCCGGCCGTTGACCCGTACCGGCGCCGGGGCTCCGGTCACGGCGACGACCACGGGGTGGGTGGTGCGCACGGCCACCCCGGTCAGGGTGGTTTCCAGTGTTGCCGCATCGGCGGGGTTGCCCACCAGACGGTTCGCCAGGCGGTGTGCCGGCTGGTCCAGTGCCCCGGACCGGGGGACGCCCAGGCTGGCATGGCCGAACCGGCCCAGGTCCTGGATGGTGGTGAGGGCGCCGGCCCGTATGACTTCCAGTTTGCCGCCGCTCATGCGATGTGCCTTTCGGCTTCCGTTGCTTGTGCGGGCCCGTTTCCGCGGTCGGGTCCGGACACCTGTGGGACGAACCGCACGCGCATGCCGGGGGTCAGCAGTGCCGCGGGTTCGCGTTCCATGTCCCACAGGCGCACGCGGGTCGTTCCGATCAGTTTCCAGCCTCCGGGTGATGCGCGCGGATAGATGCCTGTGTAGGGGCCCGCGAGTGCTACGGAGCCGGCCGGTACCGAGGTACGCGGCGCGGCGCGGCGCGGCACGTGGTAGGTGTCGCCGAGACCGGTCATGTATGCGAATCCCGGGGAGAAGCCGCAGAAAGCCACTCGGTGTTCCGTGCCGCTGTGGATGCGCGCCACCTCGTCCGGGGCGACGCCCCACAGGTCGGCGACGGCCTCGAGATCAGCGCCGTTGTAGTGCACGGGAATCTCAACGACGGGTCCGCTGCCGGGCATGAGCGCGGGCACGGACCACCGGCGCAGCTCCGTTTCCATGGCGCCGGTGTCATGGACCCCGTAGAGGAGGACGGTCCTGTCTCCGGGCACGATCTCACGCACCGACGGCAGTGTTCCCGTGTCGCGGCGGCTCAGGAGCTGAGCGTGCCACGCCTGGGCCTCTTCGGGAGTGTTCAGGTCGACGAGCAGGGAGTCCTGCCCGACCGGTCTCAGCTTCATGCGAACGCCTCCACCCTGACTCCCGCGGACTCCAGCGCCGCGCGGACTCGCTTGGCCAGTTCGACCGCTCCGGGGGTGTCCCCATGCAGGCACAGGGAACGTGCCCGCACGGGCACGGATGCGCCGTCCGCAGTGGTGACACGGCGCTCTCGTGCGAGGGTGACGGCCCTGCGGGCGACCCGTTCGGGGTCGGTGATCACCGCACCGGGGGAGGCCCGGGGGACC
>NZ_JBSFUW010000077.1:0-12190 GCF_053591995.1 Streptomyces sp. NPDC002835
TCTCCTCGCCGGGGGCCAGGTACGGCAGGCCCGCCGACGTGAGGGCCGCCGCGAGCGCCGGGACGCGGGAGTCCGCCGCGATCAGGCCGATCGACTCCTCGTGCCGCAGCGACTCGGCGCAGGCGGCGACCACGGCAGATGCGGCGTACGCCGACAGTGCGTGCGCAGGGTGAGCCGCCCCCCCGAGACGGCGTGTGGTGCCGGGTCACTGCAGGAGTCGGGGGTGGGGGATCGACCCGTCAACCAGCGGCGAGCCGCTGCCTACCTTGCCCGGCAGCGCCTACCTGCTCGGCAGCGCGATGCCGAACGCGTCTCCGCCGGAGCCCGCCGGCCAGCCGAGGTCGCCCTCTGCCAGCGCCGTCGCCGACTCCACGGTGCCCGGCCGGACCTTCATCACCGTCACGGTGCCCGCCGCGTTGCCCGGCGCGCCGATCAGCGGCTCGACCCGCCCGTCGCCGTCCGTGTCGAGGGCGCCGACCGTCCAGCCGAAGTGGTCCGCCGTGGCGACCGTCCCCGGCACGCCGGTCGTGTCCTGGTCGATCCAGCGGGAGCCGGTCGCCGTGATGCCGCCGGTGGTGTTGCCGAACAGGACCAGTGCCGCGCCCGCTCCCTGGACCGAGCCGATCGCCTCGCTGCTCATGCCCACCACGAGGTCGTCCACCCCGTCGCCGTCGAAGTCGCCGGCCGCCAGGGAGGTGGCGAAGAAGTCCTCGGTCTCGGGGGCACCGGATATCCCGGCCGTGTCCTGGTCGAAGATCCGCACCCGCTCCGTCGACAGCCCGTCGGCGGAGGAGCGGAGGACGGCCAGCCGGCCGGCCGCGCCCCGGTCGCCGACCGTCTCGTCGGACGCGCCGACGGCCACGTCCATGTACGGGTCGCTGTCGAAGTGGCCCACCGCGAGGGCACTGCCCACGAACGCGCCGATGCCGTCGACGTTGGCCGAGTCGACGTACCCCGATCCGGCCGGGGAGCTTCCGATGGGGCCGTACAGCACATGGACCGAGCCGCGGTCCGAACTGCCCGATATCTGCTCGCCGACGGTGGCGACCACCAGGTCGCCCACACCGTCGCCGTTGATGTCGCCGATGGCGACCTGCTCGCCGAAGCGGTCCTCGGCCTCCGGCACGCCCGGCACGTTCGCGGTGTTCTGGTCGATCCACACCGCGGAGGAGGCCGTCAGCCCGTTCGCCGAGCCGAACACCACCCTCAGCGAACCGGCGTTGGCCTGGCCGCCCGCGTGGTCCAGGGGCTGGCCGAGGGCCAGGTCGGCGTAGCCGTCGCCGTTGAGGTCGCCCGCCGCGAGCGCGTAACCGAAGATCTCGTCCCAGCCCGGATCGCCCGGCATGCCCGCGGTGTCCTCGGTGAACCCGTCGGTGCGGGACCCGTGGATGCCGCTCGACGACCCGTAGTGCACCGCGACCATCCCGGCGCCCTGGGTGGTGCCGATGGCCTCCAGCGGGGCGCTCACCGCGAGGTCGGCGTAGCCGTCCTTGTCGAAGTCCGCGCTGGCCAGCGCCTGGCCGAAGTGGTCCTCGGCCTCGGCCGCGCCCGGCACGCCGGTGGTCTCCTGGTCGATGCGTACGGAGGTGGAGGCCGGACCGGTCGAGGTGCCGTTGGCGACGATCACGGAGCCCGCGCGGGCGGCACCCGCCACCACGTTGCCGGGCAGGCCGACGGTCAGGTCGGGCCTGCCGTCGCCGTTGAAGTCGTACGGGAGTGCGGCGCTCGTCTCCGCAATCAGGACGATGCCGGTCACGGCGCTCGCGCAGAGGAGCAGTCCGGCCGCTGCGGCGTGCCACTTCCGGAACCAACGCGGGGGTGGCTTCTTCTCGGCCATGGCTGTCCCTCACTCGTCCGTCCGCGCAGCGCGGAGCTCGTCCTTCCGCACTACGGAACTCGTTCGTCCGCAGCGCGGACCGTGCCTGATCCCTGAACGGGCCGCAGGCTATCCACGTCCAAATCTCGACTTGGTCACGGTGGAGGACGTCCACTGAGGGCCGGGAACGGGTCCGGGGAAGGGTCCAACAGGCCGCTCTGCGCGGGGAGATGGGCCGAAAACTGATGGAGCGTAGACGGTTCGGTGCCGGGTCCAGCAGCGCTATCTCGTTATTGAGACGTTGTCATGAGCAGGGCTTTGGCCGGAACTGATCCTCTAACGTGTACGCCGCTTGGGTGTTCCGGCTCCCACGGGTCGTGCATCCGGCTCCAAGCAACCGGCCGGTTCCCGCGTCCTCGCGGGTGACCGGCCTTGTGGTTTAAGGAGTTCCGTGGCCAGCCGCTCTCGTCTCCGCAGTTCCTGGGGCCGTGGCGCCGCCCTGACGTCCGGCAGCGTGCTGCTGGCGCTGTGCGCGACGCTGCTGCCGCCGCCCGCCGCGACGCCCGCCTCGTACGCCGCCGACCGGCCGGCGCCGTGGGCCGACCGCGACACGCCCCGCCAGCGCACCGGCACGGCGGCGGACCGGAAGCACGAGGTGCCGGCCGGGCGCACCGACGCCACGGGCCCCAACAAGGCGGGTGCGGCCGACCTCAAGGCGGCCAAGGGTGCTCTGCCCCTGCACGAGCCCGGCCCGGGGTTCACCCCGGTGGAGCCCCAGGCCAAGCCCACGCTCGTCAAGGGCGACGCCCCCGACGGCACCCGTCCCGGGGGCACCCGCGGCGGTGGCTTCGACGCGAAGCGCAGCGTCGAGGACCGTGGCGCACGGAACGCCACCACCAAGGAGTTCCGTAACCCCGACGGAACCCGCACCACCCGCGTCTACACCGAGCCGGTGCACTACCGCGACTCCTCCGGGGCCTGGCAGGAGATCGACACCAGCCTCGTCCCGACCGGCCGCGCCGCCAAGCGCCCGACCACCACCGGCGCCGACTCCGCCCGCACGGGCGGTCCCGGCACGGACCGCCTCACCGCCGCCGGCGACGACACCGACCTCACCCTCGCCGCCCGCGGCGACGACCGGGCCCTTGCCAGCCTCGCCGTCGGCGGCGGCCACCGCGTCGGCTTCGGGGTGGACGGCGCCGCCGCGACCATGGCACGGGTCAGCGGCGACACCGCCCGCTACCCGGGCATCCGGCGGAACGCCGACGTGACCCTCCAGGCCGAGCACGGCGCGGTCAAGGAGACCATCGTCCTCAACGCGCCCGACGCGCCCCGGGAGTGGACCTTCCCGCTCATCCTCGACGGGCTGACCCCGTCCCTCGACAAGCACGGTGCCGTCCTGCTGAAGGACGCGAAGGGGACCGTACGAGCCGTCGTTCCCAAGGGCTGGATGGAGGACTCCGCCCACGACCCGAAGACCGGCGGCCCCGCCCTGTCCGGAGGCGTCACCTACCAGTTGGCCCGCGGCACGGACGGCCGCCCGCTGCTGAAGGTCCTCCTCGACGAGGCCTGGCTGGACGCCCCCGAGCGGGTCTACCCGGTACGGGTCGACCCGACCGTGGCCTCGATCGACACCAACGGTGACTCGTTCGTCCAGGACGACTGGCCGGACAGCAACTTCGCGGGCGACGACGAGCTGAAGATCGGCAGCTACGACGCCGGCGGCAGCCGGGCCATCAGCTATCTGCGCTTCACCAACGTCAGCAGCCAGCTGAAGGATCGTTACATCCTCAACGCGGACCTGGGCCTGTTCAACGTCTGGTCGTCCAGCTGCACCGCGCAGAAGATGACCGTCCACCAGGTCACAGGATCGTGGAGCTCCACCACCGTCACCTGGAACAACCGCCCGCCGAGCTACAACAACCTGATCGCCTCCGACTCCTTCTCGTACGGCGAGAACTGCGGCGGCTCCAAGTGGCGTGTCATCGACCTCGGCAAGAAGGGCACCGACCTGGTCCAGGGCTGGGTCGAGGGCACCACCGCCAACCACGGCCTCGCCCTGTGGGCGGACTTCTCCACCAGCGGACCCTGGAAGCGCTTCGGCAGCGCCAACTCCGCCAACGAGCCGTACATGTCGGTCACCCACAGCGCGTACGGCGCCCGCTACACCGTCGGCTCGCAGACCGAGCCGCTCACCGGCCACCAGGGCGGTGAGGTCACCGTCACGGTCAAGAACCTCGGCGACTTCACCTGGGAGCCACTCGGCTGGAACGAGGTGCGCCTCGGCGCCCGGGTCCGTGACTACACCACCGGCGCCCTGATGAAGCAGGTCGCCTTCACCCGCCTCAACGAGCGTCTCACCCCCGACGACGCCGCCACGCTCAACGCCCGTATACCGCAGCTGCCACCGGGCAAGTACAAGATCAACTTCGATATGCAGCGGCTGCGCGACCAGAAGTGGTTCTCCAGCGAGAGCGTGCCCGTCTCCACGGTCACCGTCACCTCGCAGGACGTCGGCCCGCGCATCAGTGACATCTACCCGCGCCCCGGTGGCCAGGTCGGCAGCCTGACCCCCGCGCTCTTCGTCGCCGCCGAGAGCCTCGACAACTGGCCGGCCGGCGCCGACCTCGACTACTGGTTCGAGGTCTGCGAAGGCACCACCAGCCAGCCCGTCAACTGCGTCGACTCCGCCTGGGCGGAGGAGCGCACCTGGACCGTGCCCGCCGCCAAGCTCGCCTGGGGCCGGCAGTACGTGTGGCGGGTCAAGGCCCGCGAGAACACCACCGAGGGCCCGTTCTCCCCGTACTACGCCTTCACCACCGCGGTGGAGCAGCCCGCCATCACCTCCCGCCTCGGCGGCCAGGGCCTCGACGGCGCCGGCCGCGAGGTCGACCCCAACATCGGCAACTACACCACCACCGACACCGACGCCCAGGTCGCCACGGCGGGCCCCGCGCTCACCGTGACCCGCACCTACAACAGCCGTGACCCGCGCTCCGACAATGCCTTCGGCGCAGGCTGGAGCACCCGCTACGACATGCGGGCCGAGCCCGACGGCGACGGCACCGGCAATGTCGTGGTGACCCACCCCGACGGGCGGCAGGTCCGCTTCGGCAAGAACCCCGACGGCGGATACGCCCCGCCCTTCGGCAGCTTCGCCACACTGACCGCCGTCACCGGCGGAGGCTGGCGCCTCACCGACAAGAACCAGACCGGGTACGTCTTCGACGCCGCGGGCCGTCTCACCGAGATCACCGACTTCCGCGGCCGCACCCAGACCGTCGCGTACAACACGGCGGGCGAGCCGACCACCGTCACCTCGACCGGCGGCCGTGCCCTGCACCTCACCTGGGCGGGCGGCCACGTCCGCACCGTCACCACCGACGCGCCCGACGCCACCACCGAGCCGCTGACCTGGACGTACACCTACAGCGGTGACCGGCTCACCGAGGTCTGCGGACCCGAGGACGCGGCCGGCGCCTGCACCCGATACGGCTACGGCGACGGCTCCCACCACCGCACCGTCCTCCGCGACGCCGGACCGTACTCCTACTGGCGCCTCGACGAGCCCGCCGGCTCCGGAGACGCCCACAGCGACCTGCTCCTCGACTCGGACGACCGCACCGGCGTCTACCGGAACGTCCAGCTGGGGACCCCCGGCGCCCTCGCCGGCAGCCCCGACACCGCCGCCACCTTCGACGGCACCACGTCGTCCGTCCAGCTCCCCGACCAACTAGTCTCGGAGAACCCGTACCTCACCGTCGGCCTGTGGTTCCGCACCACGAGCAACGGCGTCCTGTTCAGCTACCAGACCCACACGCTGGAACAGAACACCGCCCAGAAGTACACGCCCGCCCTCTACATCGGCACCGACGGAAAGCTGCGCGGCGAGTTCTGGAACGGCTCCGCCGCCCCCATCACCACGGCACAGCCGGTCAACGACGGCGCCTGGCACCATGTCGCGCTGACCGCCGCGGGCAACACCCAGAGCCTCTACCTGGACGGTGCCGCTGTCGGCACGGCGGCCGGCGACATCACCCAGTACGACCAGCGCTTCGTCTACCTCGGCGCCGGCTACTGGAGCAACTGGCCCGCCACCACCGGCAGCATCGGCCACTTCGCCGGTGACATCGACGAGGCCGCCGTGTATGCCCGCCCGCTCGGCGCGCGCACCATCGCCGAGCAGTACGCCTCCGGCGCCACCGCGCAGCAGCTGACCTCGGTCACCCTGCCCAGCGGCCGGATCCACTCCCAGGTCCAGTACGACACCGTGCGCGACCGGGTCTCCTCGTACACCGACGCCAACGGCGGCACCTACACGCTGTCGCCGCACACGCTCACCGGCACCGAGGACCGGCCGGCCACCGACGACCAGGGCGCCGTCGCCGGTGAGAACTCCCTCACCGTCACGGTGACCGACCCCGACCAGCGAACGTCCACGTACCGGTACGACCCGCTCCAGGGCAACCGCCTGATCGAGCAGACCGACGCGTCCGGCCACACCGCGACCTTCGGCTACGACACCGGCGGCTTCCTCGCCACCACCACCGGCCCCGACGGCACGGTCACCCGCCTCGGCCACGACGCGCGCGGCAACCAGACCTCCCGCACCACCTGCCGCGACAGCGCCGACCCGGCGAGCTGCCACACCGCGTACTACGCCTACTACCTCAACGCGGCCGATCCGCTCGACCCGCGCAACGACCAGCTGATCGAGGAGCGCGACGCCCGCTCGGCGAGCGCCACCGACACCACGTACCTCACCAGCCACAGCTACAGCACCGCGGGTGACAAGGTCTCCACCACGACCCCGGCGACCCCGGACTTCGCGGAGGGACGTTCGGTCACCCACACCTTCACCGCCGGCACCGAGGCCGCCGTCGGCGGCGGCACCGTCCCCGCCGGGCTCCTCGCCACCACCACCGACACCAAGGGCGGCGTCACCACCCGCGCCTACACCGCCGCCGGCGACCTCGCACGCCTCACCGACCCGGCCGGACTCGTCACCGAGTACACCTACGACGCGCTGGGCCGGCAGACCTCCGTCACGCGGATCTCCGACGCCCAGCCCACCGGCGTGACCACGACGACCGGCTACGACGGCGAGTCCCGCCCCGTCCGGGTCACCGGACCGGCCGTCACCGACCACGTCGACGAGACCACCCACCGGGCCCGCACCACCTACACGTACGACGCCGACGGCCTCCTCCTCACCGAGTCCGTCGACGACATCGCGGGCGACGACCCCACGCGCACCACCACACGCACCTGGGACACCCACGGCCGCCCGGCCACGGTCACGGACCCGGCCCAGCGCACCGAGAGCCACACCTACGACGCCTACGGCCACCAGACCACCCGCACCCTGCCCGGCGGCCACACCTTCCGGTACACGTACACCCCGCTGGGCGACCTCGCGACCGTCACCCTGGCCGGCTGGACGGGCGACCCCAACAGCCCGAGCCCTGCCACCGACGTGGTGCTGGACTCCTACGCGTACGACCCGGCGGGCCGTCTCGCCGAGCACACCGACGCCATGGGCCGCACCACCCGGCACACCTACTACGACGACGGGCTGCCCGCCAAGGAGATCCTGACCGGCTTCCACAACCCCGACGGCACCACCCGCGACCTGGTCCTCGGCGACCGCACGTACGACGCCGCCGGCCACCTCGTCCGGCAGACCGCCGGAAACGGCTCGGTCACCACGACCTACGAGGTCGACGCAGCGGGCCGGGTCACCGCCGAGGTCCTCGACCCCACCGGTCTCGCCCGCCGCACCACCTACACCTACGACGCCGCCGGAGCCGTCATCGGCGCGACCCGCACCGGCACGGGCGGCACCCGCACCGAACAGATCACCTACCAGCGGCACGTCACCGGCGTCGTCACCCGGCAGACCGTCGAGAACGGCACCGACGACCTCGTCACCACCCGGCAGGTCGACGACCGCGGACTCGTCGTCGCCGAGACGGCCCCGCGCGGCAACGCCACCGGAGCCGACCCGGCCGCGTACACGACCGAGCACACGTACGACGTCCTCGGGCGCCTCGTCGAGACCCGCGCCCCGGCCGTCACGGTCGAGAGCGAGCAGAGCGGCACGGCCACCACCCGCCCGACCACCCGGGTCGGCTACAACGCCTTCGGCGAGGTCACCGCCGCGCAGAGCCCGAACGGACACATCGCGCGCACCACGTACGACGCGCTCGGCCGGCCGGTCGGCACCACGCTGCCCGACTACACCCCGCCGGGCTCCACCACCCCGCTCACCGCGAAGGTCACCCGCACCTACGACGCGGCGGGCAACCTGGAGAGCGAGACCGACCCACTCGGCGGCGTCACCCGCTACGCCTACGACCAGCTCGGCAACCTCACCAAGGTCACCGCACCGGCCCCGACGGCGACCTCTGCGGCACCGGTGTCCACCTTCACCTACGACCTGCTCGGCGAACGGCTGTCGGCCACCGGCCCGACCGGCGCCCGCACCGAGGCCACCTACGACGACCTCGGACGGCGGATCACCGCCACCACCGTCGAGCGCACCCCCGGCCCCGGGGCCTTCACCACAACGTTCGCGTACGACGACGCCGGCAACCTCGTCTCCACGACGAGCCCGACCGGCATCACCACCTCGACCGTCCATAACGCGGCGGGCCAGCCGACGACGGTCACGGGCACGGCCGGCGAGAAGAGCACCTACACCTACGGACCCACCGGCCTGCCGACCTCGTTCACCGGCCCCCAGGCCCGCACGACCCGCACGGTCCACGACCTCGCGGGCAGGCCCACCTCGGTCCGTGACGAGGACGCGGCGGGCACGGTCCTGCGCACCCGGGGCTCGACGTACGACGCCGACGGCAACCCGGTCGCCGTCACCGACGAACTCGGCCACACCGTCGAGCAGACGTTCGACGCCATGGGCCGCTTGACGCGCCTCGTGGAACCGGTCGACGCCACCACGTCCACCACCACGACGTTCGGCTACGACGCGGAGGGCAACCGCACCCGCCTCACCGACGGCCGGGGCAACACCACCTGGACCACCTACACCAGCCACGGCCTGCCCGAGTCCATCGTCGAACCGGCCACCACGGCCCACCCGGCCACGGCCGACCGCACCTGGACCACGGTCTACGACATCGCCGACCGCCCGGTACGCGAGCTCAAGCCGGGCGGGGTGACCCAGGAGCGCACCTTCGACGCCCTGGGCCGGATCACCGAGGTCACCGGCTCCGGTGCAGAGGCGCCCACCACGGCCGACACCTACGGCTACGACCTGGCGGGCCGCCTCACGTCCGCCGCCGCCCCGGGCGGGACCAATACGTACGGGTACGACGACCGGGGCAACCTGGTCAGCGCCTCCGGCCCGTCCGGCACGGCGACGTTCCGGTACGACGAGGAGGGGCGCCCGGCCGGGCGGACCGACGCGGCGGGCGCCGCGAGCTTCGGCTACGACTCCGCCGGCCGGCTGAAGACGGCGGCCGACCCGCTGACGGGCGCGACGCGCACGTACGCGTACGACACGGCGTCCCGGCTGTCCTCCGTCACCCACGGCACGGCGGGCGCGTCACGCCACCTGGCGTACGACCCTCTGGACCGGCTGACGACGGACACCCTGAAGTCCTCGGACGGTACGACGACCACGGCGTCCACGGCCTACACCTACGACGCCGCCTCCCGACTGACCGCCAAGACCACCACGGGCACGGCGGGCGCGGGCGAGCAGACGTACGGCTACGACCGGTCGGGCCGCCTGACGAGCTGGACCGCGCAGGACGGCACCACGACGGCGTACCAGTGGGACGCGTCGGGCAACCGCACGGCCTCGGGCATGACCACGGCCACCTACGACGAGCGCAACCGCCTGCTGACGGCCGGCGGTGTCACGTACAGCTACTCACCGCGCGGCACCCGCACGGGCAGCAGCCACACGGACGGCACCTCCACGACGGCGGCGTTCGACGCGCACGGCAGGATGACCACGGCGGACGGCGTCGCGTACGCCTACGACGCCCTGGGCCGCCTGGTGAAGCAGGGCACGGACGCCCTCACCTACGCGGACCAGTCGAACAACCCGGTGGCCGCGGGCGGCAAGCTGGTCTTCCGCGACCCGCAGGGCCTCCCCCTGTCGACGGCGGCATCCGACGGCACGGGTGGCACGGCGCTTCTGTCGGACCAGCACGGCGACGTGACGGGAACGTTCTCCCCGGAGACGGGCACGCTGAACGCCTCGTCGTCGTACTCCCCGTTCGGCAAGGTCACGGCCAGGACGGGCACGCCGGGTCCGCTGGGCTACCAGGGCGAGTACACCGACCCGTCCACGGGCCAGGTCAACATGCACGCCCGCTGGTACGACCCGGAGACCGGCGGCTTCTCCTCCCGCGACAGCTGGACCCTGAACCCGGTCCCGTCCGTCCAGGCCAACCGCTACGCGTACGGCAACGGCAGCCCGCTGCTGAACACGGACCCGAGCGGCCACTTCGTGGTGTGCGCCACCCCGGTCACCGCGCCCGCGTGCGCCGGTGCGGCCATCGGGTCGCCCGGCGGCCCGGTCGGCGCGGGAATCGGTGGCGCGCTCGGCCTGGTCACCGGCATCGGCATCCTCATCTACGAGGGAACCAGGGACAGCTCGAAGCCGAAGTCGTCCTCCCACCAGAACTACTCGCTCGGCTGGACCGGCTACGGCACGGACCTCGCCTCCTCCCTGCGCCGCCAGGCCGAGGCGCAGGCGGACGCGGCCTGGCGGGCCCAGATCCGCGCGGCCCAGGACGCGGCCGCGAGCAACGCCGCCCGTGAGGCGATCCGCCTCCGCGCCGCCGCCGGTGGTGGCGGTGGCGGCGGCTGGGGATGGTCCGGCACCGGTGGCGGTGGCGGCGGCACCTGGGGCGGCGTCACGACCATCCCGCTCGGCCCGCCCCCACCGCCCCCGCCGCCGCCGTGGCGGGAGATCATCGCCGCGGTCCTGACGGAGGAGCACGCCCGCCCGGCGGCCACGGCCACGACGGATTCCGAACACGACCGGTTCGTCGACGACTCGCTGACGGAGTCCCTCGAGGAACTCGTCGCCCCGGCCCGTTACGTCCCTGACGACCCGGACCTCGCGGCCGACTACAGCAAGTCGCGCTGGCTGACGACGGCCGAGGACTACGAGTTCCAGCCGGCCAAGGGATCCCCGGTACGCCGCGAGAACTGCCGCAAGGGCAACACCGCGGTGCACTACATGCCGCTGGACAGCCTCGGCCGGGCCCAGGGCGTGGTCGCCTGCCTCAACAAGGGCGACTACAACTACGTGGACTCCGAGAAGGGGGTGCAGTCCGACTGGGTCCTCGACAGCAACGAGACGAGGATCGTCGGCACGGCCACGGAGTTCCCCGTCAACCGGGAGCACATCCCCACCGGCTACTACGGCGGCGGTACCCTCCACCGGGGCCACCTGCTGGCCCGCTCGCTCGGCGGCGACGGCGAGGACCTGCGTAACCTGGTCCCGCTCTACGCCAAGGTGAACACCCCGCTGATGAGCGGCTACGAGAGCGCCCTGGAGAAGCGGGTCCAGACCGGGGAGACCATCTACTATCAGGTCACCGCGCATTACGAGGGAAACAGTCCCATACCGGACCATCTGGACCTTCGGTGGGTCGGCAGCGTCGGCGGAGCCGGCGGTGTGCGCCTCGACAATGTGCCGTCGTAGGCGATCAACGTTCCGTCACAGAGGAGACCGCTCATGTCATGGGTCGACCGGCTCGCGGAGGCGGTCGGCGGACGCCCACTCGACTCCGCCCCCGGCGTCGAGTGGGCGGCGATCGAGTCCCGCATCGGGATCGCGCTGCCCGCCGACTACAAGGAGTTCTGCGAGGCCTTCGGGCCCGGCGAGTTCTGCGACTACCTCACTGTCCACGCCTCGGTGGGCGGCGCGGACTCGGAGCTGGCCGACTCGCAGGAGGCGAACCTGCGCATGGCCGAGCAGCACCCGGTGGTCCTGGACGGCTACCTGCCGTACGGCATCCACCGGCCGGGCGGGCAGGGCGGCGGCATCCTCCAGTGGGGCGTGAGCCAGCAGGGCGAGATGTTCGCCTGGCTCGCCGATCCGTCGGCGGCGCCAGAGACCTGGCCGGTTCTGCTCCACCCGGAGGCGGGTGAGTGGCGGCGCTACGACATGTCCATGAGTGAGCTCACCTACCGGCTGCTCGCCGACGAGTCGTTCGAGGACTTCGGGACGGCCGGCGTGATCGACCCGCCGTACTTCACCCGCCGCTCCTGACGCGGCTACGGCGCGGGGCGTCCTACGGCCGTGTCGACCTCAGCTCGCCCACCCCCGGCCCGCTCAGGTCGTCCAGTGCCGCGCGTCGGCCCGAGACGGCCAGGAGCAGGGAGAGC
>NZ_JBSFUW010000078.1:0-11332 GCF_053591995.1 Streptomyces sp. NPDC002835
GACGCAGCGCCCGATCCGCTGCCTGCTGACGACGCACCATCCAACACCTCCATGCATACGAGGTGTTGCGACGACCAGTTGAATCCGCCCTGCGAGCCGGCATCGGAGTGATGCATCAACTCGCCTTTCTGGTAGGGGCGTTGGTCTCGGTCGCGCTGCCACAAGGCCATCTCGAGGGCATCCAGCACGAGCCGCGTCTCCTTCGATGTGGCTGCTGACCAGCCGACGATGCGGCGGGAGAAGGTGTCCACGACGAAGGCGACGTAGGCGACGCCGGCGAACGTGGTGACGTGGGTGAAGTCGGCGACCCAGCAGCGGTTCGGGGCGGGGTCGACGAAGTCGCGGTCCACGAGGTCCGGGGCCCGTTCCGCGCTCGCGTCAGGGATGGTGGTGATCACCTTTTTGCCGCGGACCGCCCCGGTGATGCCGAGTTCACGCATGAGGCGCTCGACGGTGCAGCGGGCCACCGCGACATCCTGGCGGTTCAGGTGCCTCCAGATCTTCCGGGCGCCGTAGACACGGTAGTTGGCCTCGTACGCCTGTGTGATCAGGATCTTCAGTTCGGCGTCACGGACGGTGCGGGCAGCGGGTGCGGCCTGGCGTTTGTGGTGGGCGTAGTAGGTGGACGGGGCGATCTTGCAGTCGTGGTCGGTGAGGACCCGGCAGATCGGCTCGACGCCGCCGAAGCGGTCCTTGTGCTCGTCGATGAACGCTACGAGCGTATGTGTGGCCGGTCGAGCTCGGCCGCGAAGAAAGACGCTGCGGACTTGAGGATGTCGTTGGCCCGTTTGAGCTCGGCGTTCTCCTTCTTCAGTCGCTTCAGCTCGGCCGACTCCTCGCTCGTTGTGCCCGGACGGGTTCCGGCGTCGATCTGGTCCTGCCGCACCCACTTGCGCAGCGTCTCGGTCGTGCCGATGCCCAGCTTCTGGGCGACCGCTTTCATCGCGGCCCACTCGGTGTCGTACTCCGGCCGCACCTCGGCGACCATCCGCACCGCACGACGGCGCAGCTCAAGCGGGTACTGGGAAGGACGTGCCATAACTCGATCCTCTCAAACGATCGAGTCCCTACCGAACCCGGAACGGTTCATCTCGCGATTATGCAGCTCAGATACCAATGCGCCACACGCCGGAACCGGCCCCCAGCCCCTCAACGCCGCAACGACAGCTGAACCAGCTAGATGATCAGCCCAGCTCACAGCTGTAGAGTCCCCAGGCAACGGCGGCGGTGACGGCGGCGAACTCGTCATCGGCACGGAAGCGCCGCACGAGCCGCCGGTATTCCTCGTCGCGGGAAGGAACGAGTTTGGGCCGCAGTCCGAAGCCGACCAGGCGGGAGGCTTCGGCGGCGACGTCGGAGGCGCTCATGCGGCTGCCCTCTCACGCGGGACGGGGATGAGAGCTGCGGGAAGGGCACCCACGCCTGCACTTTCTCAGACGTCGTGCGCGGGCCTCGGAGGCCCGCGCCACAGCGGTCGTGCCCATCGTGCTTGTGGTGCTCATCGACTATTCACGGTCTTTCGCCGTGGAACGGCGCCGCATCGCGAGGAACAGCCCGAGAGCAGCGGCGAGGACGACGACCGCGCCGGCACCGATCACCACGCCCAGCGTCGGCCGCGGCCCGGCAGCCGGTCCGAGGACAGCTCGACGGCGGCCGTATACCCGAGGGGCGCGCCCGGCACGGATCGCTCGCGTTGGTCGTGCGTGACGGCCCTGGGCCACGCGCCACCCGGTCCGCGGATCGACGGCCGGTGCCTGGGGCGGCAGCTGTCCCGGGTGGGCTGCCGGCGTGAGCGGCTGGCTGGTTGGGGCTGCTGCCCTGGGCCGGAACGGGCAGGGCGGCGTGCGGCGGGTCCGGGCTCCTGGGTGACGGGCTGGGCGGGCAGCGCAGGCGGCCATGCCCAGGCCCAGGTGCTGGCGCGGTGACCCGGAACCCCGGCCAGGCCGTATGGGGCACGACGTTCAGCTCCGCGCCTGTGGAGGGCACCCTCGTACCCGCCTCCTGGTCGCCGAGACGGTGCCCGGCCTGCGGCGATCTCAGTCCTGCCCGGGGCACGGCGGGTCGTAGGGCAGTTGCGGGATATACGTGCGCCAGAGCGCGGGCGTCAGTAGGTTCCCGGTCACCCGGCACACGTAGTTGACGGCGGCCTGGGTGGACAGCGGCAGGATGTGGACCGTTGCATTGCCGGTGCCGATGAAGAGAAAGCGCCCGTCCGGGGAGAAGGCGACGTCATTGACGTAGTCGATGACGCCGGTCACCGGCAGGCCGTGGGCGCGTGCGCGGCCCCCCTCATCGACGTCCCACAGGCGGAGCGTCCTGTCGAAACTACCGCTGACCAGCGTCTGCCCGTCCGGGCTGAAGGCCAGCGTGTAGACGGTGTCGTTGTGGCCGGTGAGGGGTGGTGCCGTCGGTGTGGGGTGCGTGCGGTCGGTGATGTTCCACAGGCGAATCTTGGCGTCGTTGCCGGAGGCTGCGAGGGTACGGCCGTCCGGGCTGAAGACAATTGTCTGGACAGGGTCCGCACTGGCGCGCAGAGGTAGGCCCAGGGTTGTCGGGCGCGTGGGTTCGGTGATGTCCCACAGACGGAGGGTGCCGTTCTGCGCCGCGGCGGCGAGCGTGCGGCCGTCTGGGCTGACGGCCAGGCGGTTGACCGAGCCCGCACCGGTGTTCAACGGCGGTCCGAGGGCAGTGGGGTGGGATGGGTCGGAGACATTCCACAGCGCGACCGTGCCGTCGCCGTTGCTTCCTGCCAGGGTGCGCCCGTCGGGGGTGAACCCGACGGCCAGGAAGTTCTCCCGGGGATTGTGGAGTGGCCCGCTGAGTGGCTTGGGCGTGGCTGGCACGGTTACGTCCCACAGCTGGATGTCCGGGCCGGCGGCGACGGCCAGTGTCTTTCCGTCGGGGCTGAAGGCGGTCCAGTTGACGTACGGGGTGCGGCCGCGGATCGAGGCGCTGAGCGGGCGGGGAGTGGCCGGGTTCTTGACGTCCCAGAGCCGGACGGTGTTGTCCTCGGAGCCCGAGGCGAGCAGATGCCCGTTGGGGCTCACGGCCACGGTGTCGACGTAGCTTGTGTGTCCGCTCAGGATCGTGCGTGGGATCGTCCACAGTCGGATGGTGTGGTCAGCGCCCGCACTGGCCAGCATGGTGCCCTTCGGGTCGAAGGCCAGGCCCAGCACGTGTCCGGTGTGGCCGGTCAGGGGCTGGGTGAGGTCCCAGACCTTGTTCGGAGCCATCACGTTCTCGAGCCAGATGGTGTTGTCGTCGCCGCCGTAGGCCATGAGTCGGCCGTTGTTGGAGAAGGCGACGGTGTTGACGACGTTGTTGCTGACAGGGCTCTCGAGCTGTCTCGGCTTGGCGGGGTTCGTGACGTCCCACAGGTGTGCGGTCTGGTCGCTGCCGGCCGCGGTCAGTGTGCGGCCGTCCGGGCTGAAGGCGACCGCTTGGGCGGAGCCGGGGTTCCCGGCCTTAAAGGAGATGTCGGGTGTCCGGCCCACGGCGGACGGATTCCGCCGGTCCGCCACCTTCCACAACCGCACCGTCGCCTCGCTCCCCCCGGACGCCAGCAGCTTGCCGTCGGGGCTGAAGGCCACCCCGTTCACCTCGTCTGCGGAGGCGGGGAGCGGCTCGGCGAGGGGCCGCGGGTGCCGTGGGTCAGTGGTGTCCCACAGATGGATGCGGCCGCCGTGTCCCGCCGTGGCGAGGGCGTGGCCGTCCGGGCTGAAGGCGAGCGTGTTCAGGGCGCTGGTGCCGACCCGCGCCGGGGTGCCCAGACCGGCTGGATGGTGAGGGTCCTGGACGTCCCACATGTGTACAGTGCCGTCGTCGCCAGTGGCGGCCAGAAGGTGTCCCCGGGGGCTGAAGGCGAGCGCCCGTAGCCCGCCCCGGAATCCGCGAATCGGGGCGCCCAGCGGGACCGGGTGGTCCGTGCGGGCTGTGTTCCACAGCCGGATCGTGCCGTCACCGCTGGCGCTGGCCAGCAGGCGCCCGTCCGGACTGAAGTCCACGGCGTTCACCCGGTCCGTGTGACCGCTCAGCACGGTGGCCAGCGGCACGTTTTGGGCGCTGAGCAACCGGGTCTCCGTCGACGCGGCTGGCGACATACGGTGCGCGACCAGATCCAGCTGGGCGGCCAGCGAGGCATCGGTCTCGCGCAACAGGTCGGCCTGGGCCCTGGTCTCGCCGAGGATCGCGGTGTTGCGTTCCTGCTGGGCCGTGTTGCGCTGGTGGAACGCGAGGGCGGCGGAGACGGCGGCGAGCACGGCCAGCGCCGTCAGCCCGGCGATGACCCCTTGGCGGATCCGGCGTGCCCGGTGCCGCTGCCGTGCCGAAGCGGCCAGAAACGCGGACACGACTGGACCGCACTCGCCCGTGTCCTTGTCGTTGGCCAGGGCGCGGGCCTCGTCCAGCCTGTGGCCTCGGTACAGCAGGCCCGCGTCGCGGTTCGCCTCTTGCCACGCAGTGGCCGCGTCCTCCAACCGCTGGCGGGCCATGTACTGGGCGCGGTGGGCCTCGCTCCACTGCCGCAGGCGCGGCCATGCCCGCAGCAGCACCTCGTGGGTGATGGTGACCGTGTCCTGTTCCCGGGTCAGCAGTCGTCCCCGGGTGAATGTCTCGACGACCTCGGCCGTCTCCTCGGCGCGTGCGCCGTGGCCCAGCAGTTCGGCGTACCGAGCCGGGCGGCGCGTGTCGTGGGTTCCGTCGCCGAACTTGACCAGGCGCAGGAACACGGACTCCGCCGTCCGCTGCACCTGCGGGTCCAACTGGTCAAAGCAGCGGTCCGCTTCGGCCGTCACGCTGTGCGCGATACCACCGGTGGACTCGTAACCGTCCACAGTGAGGACGTGGCCTGACCGGCACAGCCAGGTGGCCCGCAGTGCATGGGCGAGGAGCGGAAGCCGCCCGACCTCGTAGGCGTCGGCTTCGTCGCTGCCCGGAGGCGCGGGGTCCGGTTCCGTGGCACCCAGGTCGCGCAACAGGACCTGCACGAGGCCCGGTTCGAGGTCCAATCCGACCGCGCGGGCGGGATGGAGGATCGCCTCCCGTACCCCGGCCCGGGACAGAGGCCCCACAATCACCTGGTTACGTTCCACGGCGTCAAGGAGCCCCGGATGAGTGGCGCAGTGGGTGTAGAAGTCCGAGCGCAGACCGAAGACGACCAAGGCGACCGGCGGTTCGCCACCAGGGCCCATGTCCGCCAGGCGCAGGACCGCATCCAGGAAATCCCGCCGCTCGCGCTCGTCGGCGCACAGCGTGAACAGTTCCTCCAACTGGTCCACGACCAGGACCAGGCGGCGTTCCGCGCCAGGGTCGCCGTCGTCCTCCGCAAGCGCGCGCCGCATGACATCCGGTCGCCACACCGGCCCCTGCGCCCCGTCGCCAGATTCTCCCTGCCCCGCGTACGTCACCTCCGGCAGGCGGGCGCCGAGGGCTGCCATCGGATGTGCGGTCGGTGTCAGCCACAGGCGAGGCCAGTACGCCGAGCCCGGCAGGGCACCCCGGGCAACCTCGGGCAGGAGTCCCGCTCTGAGCAGCGACGACTTCCCCGCCCCGGAAGGCGCGACGACGACCAGCGCCCCGCCCACCGCGAGGCAGGTGTCCAGCCGGACAAGAAGCTTGGCCACCAGCGCGTCCCTGCCGAAGAACCACTGGGCCTGTTCAGAGCTGAATGCGGCCAGCCCGGGATACGGGCACTCCTGAGACACAGCGGCAGTGTGCACGCGGCGGGCCGTGCGTACTCCATCTTCGTAATGCAGGTGCAGGTCCCGCTCCGACACGTACAGATCCCGGCGCGCCTGATAGATCCTGGCTCGGTCCGAGGCCTCACCCTCCAGCCGGATCCCCTCTCCGTGTAAGGGCTGTCTGTCGGCGGCACTCATGGCCCGTAGATGTTCTGGTCGCGCCCGGCCTGGTACACCCGGCCATGCCCGGATGCCTCGGCACGGAACTCATGCGACCCGGTGCGAGTGCCGCCCTCGCGGCACAGGAGCGGGGTGATCTCCTCCTCGATCAGTCGCCGCAGCTCATCCACCAGCGCAGGGTCGTCCCGCAGCAGTGCGGTCAGACGGTCCCCCCAGGCCGCGACGAGATGTGATTCCGCATCCTCGTCCTGCGCTCGGCGGGCCGTCAGCACTCGGTCACGGGACTCTACGAGCGCAGCGTCCACCTGCTCTGCCTGACTCGGACGTACACGTCGCCACCAGGCAACGAAGGCCACTCGTACCTGCTGCCATGCGTCCGTGGCCATCGCCCCCACCAAGGACATGGCCGCCGACGATACAATCGCATCCATCACCCTCACCCTCAATTTGCCTCTCATGAACAACTTACCCATTTGAGGCAAAATGCGCAGATTTGTTGATTCCTGAAGGACCGGATTGGCGAGGTCGCTCGTATGTGACCTTGGATCCGCCGTGAGTCACAGGCGCCGGCTCGAGTCTTGTGAGGTGCCGTGGCGTCCGGTACACCGGCGATCCGCTGGTCGCTTCGGTCAGAAGCGTCCGGCCCCTGACGTCCCACTGATCACCCGCTCTGCGTCCGGTCCTGCGCAGTGCCCACTTGGCGGCCCAGGCGGACGCCCCCATGGCCAGTGCTGCACTGGCCTGGAGCGCGTCGCTGGGTTTGGAAAGCACGGACCTGGACGTCCTTGCCAAGACCTGCGCACTGCACACGCTGTGGCAGCAGGTGGTCAGCCTCTATCCCGTGCTGACGGAATCGGCGCTGACCCGCCTCAAACACGTCCGGTGGGAGCTCTCCGAGGCGGAGCGAGCCCTGGGCATCGCCGAGCGGGCGGTGCAGCGCACCAGTGGGCGCATGAGCCCGGCAGTACAGGCACGCTAGTGTCCTGCGCCAGAAATGACGAGGCTAAGTCTGTAGGCTGCTTTCATGGCGTCTCGGGGTCCTCGTGCTGTTGAAGTCGTGCTGTCTGCCGAGGAGCGGGCGGAGCTGGCGCGTTGGGTGGGTGGCGCGGTGTCCGCCCGTGTAGCGGAGCGGGCCCGGATCATTCTGGCCTGTGCGGAGGGAGCGTCAAATACCGGTGTGGCGGCGGACTTCGGGGTGTCCACGGAGACGGTGCGCAAGTGGCGCTCGCGGTTCGTGGCCCGGCGGGTGGCGGGCCTGGTGGACGAGCCGCGGCCGGGTCGGCGCAAGCCGGAGCTGGTGCTCTCCGAGGCCGAGCGTGCCGAGCTGACGCGCTGGGCACGGCGGGCGACGACCGCGCAGTTCCTGGCGCAGCGGGCGAGGATCGTACTGCGGTGCGCGGAAGGCGGGACGAACAAAGAGATCGCCGCTGAACTCGGTGTATCGCAGGGAACGGTGAATCGCTGGCGGTCGAGGTTCATCAGGCTGCGTCTGGACGGGCTGACCGATGAGCCGCGTCCCGGCAGGCCGCCCTCGATCCTGCTGGACCAGGTCGAGGACGTGCTCACGGCAACGCTGGAGTCCACCCCGGGCAAGGACACCCACTGGTCACGGGCCTCGATGGCGAAGCACTCCGGGCTGTCGAAGTCCACCGTCGGCCGAATCTGGAAGAAGTTCGACCTCAAGCCCCATCTCCAGGACGCCTTCAAACTCTCCACCGACCCGCAGTTCGTCGCGAAGGTCGTCGACGTCGTCGGCCTGTACCACCATCCGCCCGAGAAGGCAGTGGTGCTGTGCGTGGACGAGAAGAGCCAAATCCAGGCGCTGGACCGCTCGCAGCCAGTGCTGCCGATGATGCCGGGCATGCCCGAGCGGCGCACCCACGACTACTACCGGCACGGCATCACCAGCCTGTTCGCCGCGTTCAACATCGCCGACGGCAGCGGCATATCGGCACTGCACCGCCGGCACCGGGCCATCGAGTTCAAGAAGTTCCTCACCCGGATCGACAAGGCCGTGCCGGCCGGCCTCGACGTCCACCTGGTCTGCGACAACTACGCCACCCACAACACCGCCGAGATCAAGACGTGGCTCGGAAAGCACCCGCGCTTCCACGTCCACTTCACCCCCACCGGCTCATCGTGGATGAACCAGGTCGAGCGGTGGTTCGGCCTGCTGACGGACAAGCTCATCCGCCGCGGGGTGCACACCTCCGTGGAGGCCCTGGAGCAAGACATCAGGGCCTGGGTCGACACCTGGAACCAGAATCCCAGGCCCTTCACCTGGACAAAGACCGCCGACGAGATCCTCAACTCCCTCGCAGACTACCTCACCAAAATCAACCCCCCGACCACCGAAAACTGGAAGAAACTTAACCTCGTCATTTCTGACGCAGGACACTAGTGTGCTGCACCAGGCAATGTTCGCCCTGTCGACGACGGCGCGCAGGCACCGGTTGTATCCCAGAGCCACCTCCTCGGATTCACCTGTCCGGGCTTCCGTTTACGAGGACAGAACTGATACATCCACGGCGGGAAGCCAGCTGCCCGCCGGCTTCACCAGCCAGCCGTGAAGCGCCCCGAGTTCCGCGGCGGTCCGCAGCAACACCTCCAGACCCGGGTGCCGCAGACCCCGCCGCCACACCAGCGAGACGGGGGCGAGAGGCACCGGATCCACGATCGGCCGCAGCACCATCCCGGGCACCTCGATGAAGTCCGTGCTCGCCAGCACGGACCAGCCCCGGCGCCGCACCACCCGGACGAACTCCTCGGGCCCGTCGATCTCCGGATACGGTTCGGCCATCCCGATGCCCCGGCCCGCGAAGAGCCGCGCTGCCAGGTCCGTCCACTCGGCGGTCGCCGGATTGCCGACACCCGTGTAGAGGGTCTCCCCCGCCAGCGCGTCCAGCGGCACCCGGTCCCGTGCGGCCAGCGGGTGGTCGTCGGCGATCAGCACGGCCATCCGCTCGTAGCGCACGGTCCGGTGGCCGAGCCGGCCGAGCACGCCGGGGTCGAGCCCGGCGACCCGGCCCGCCGCCACGTCGAGCCGACCGGCGAGCAGCTCGGCCGCCGCCCCGGTGAGCCCGCTATGGAAACGCGCCACGAAATCCTGATCCGGTTCCGCCCGGCGCGCCTCCTCCAGCACGGTGTACGCGGTCCCGACCGACGCCCCCACGTCGACGAGCAGCGGCCTCCCGTCCCCACCCGTGCCGCCCGCGGCTCCGCCCAGCTCGTCGTACGCGGCGAGCACCCGGCGTACGTACGGCAGCAGCCGCGCGCCCTCGTCGGTGAGCGCGACCTGCCGGGTGGTGCGCACGAACAGCTCGCCGCCCGTCTCGCGTTCCAGCCGCCGGATGTCCCGGCTCAACGCCTGCTGGGCGACGAACAGTCGGGCGGCGGCCCGGGTGAAGTGCAACTCCTCGGCGACCGCGACGAAGGCGCGCAGCAGGCGGGGATCCGGGTCGGAGGGCATCGGTAGAACTTACAACAGTGGTGCGTGAATGCGCCCGAACGGGTGTTGGACCCCGTGGTCGGGCCGGATCGAGGCTGAGCGCATGCCTCACGAACCTCGTCCCCTGCTCCTGTCCGCCACCGCGGAGATCCTGGTCGCCGTCCCGATGCCGGACCACGGCCCGGCGCCCCGTGCCGGGGGACCGTCCACGAGACGCCCGCCTTCGCGCCCGCCCCGCCGCAACCCCTACGCCCGGCTCTTCGCCACTCCCGGGGCCCGCGCCTTCACGGCGGGCAGTCTCCTGGCCCGGCTGCCGATGGGCATGTTCAGCGTGAGCGCGGTCATCATGATCGCCACGACCCGGGGCAGTTACGCGCTCGCCGGAGCCGTCACCGCCACCGGCCTGGTGGCGACCGCGCTGGTGGCCCCGTACACGGCGCGCCTCATCGACCGGCACGGGCAGGCCCGGATCGCCGTGCCCGCCACCGTGCTGGCCGTCCTGGGATCGCTCGCCCTGCTGCTCTGCGTCCACCACGACGCCCCCGACTGGACGCTCTTCGCCGGCTACGCCGCGACCGCCACCACCCCCAACATCGGTGGCATGTCCCGCGCCCGCTGGGCCCACCTGTACCGCGACGAGCCCGGCGCGCTGCACACCGCCAACTCCTTCGAACAGGCAGCTGACGAGCTGTGCTTCATGATCGGCCCGGTGCTCGCCGCGTTGCTCTGCTCGACGCTCTTCCCCGAGGCCGGCACGCTCGTCGCCGCGCTCCTGCTCCTCACCGGCATGCTGGTCTTCACCGCCCAGCGCGCCACAGAACCCCCGCTCGCACGTCGCGCGCCGGGCGCCCGAGCCGAGTCCCTGCTCCGGGCCCCCGGGATGCCCGCGCTGCTCGTCGTCTTCCTCGCCACCGGCTCGGTCTTCGGCGCGATGGAGATCGCCACAGTCGCACACGCGACCGCGTCCTCGGCGACCCTCGTCCTCGCCCTCCAGGCCACCGGATCCTTCCTGGCGGGCCTCTTGTACGGGTCACTGCCGGCAACCGCCGACCCCGGCCGCCGCCTCCTGCTGTGCCTGACCGCGATGACCGCGCTGATGTCCCTGCCGTTTGCCGCCACGGCCGCGACGGACTCGCTGTGGACGCTGGCGCCGGCGCTGCTCCTCGCGGGCATGGCGACAGCGCCCGCCATGATCACCGGAATGGCACTCGTACAGCGGCGGGTCCCTGCGGAACGGCTCAACGAGGGCATGACACTCATCGTCACCGCACTGCTCGGCGGCATTGCGTGCGGCTCGGCGGTGGGCGGCTCGGCCACCGAGCACCTGGGTCCGACGGCAGCTTTCGCGCTGCCGATCGTGGCGGCGGCCCTCGCGACGGTCACGGCGCTGCGCCTGCGCGCCCGCCGGGCGTAAGCGCCACTTCCACGCGCGGGTCGTCCCACGCGCCCAGCGCGTACATCCACCCGATGCCGTCGGGCAAGGTCCGCATCGCCGCCGTGCGCCCGCTCAGCGCCGCATCTCTGCGCCTTTCCTGTGCTGCTCATCGAGCACCCGGCCGGCACCGCGGCCGACCAGTTCAACCCCGACACCGTACCGCTGGCCACGATCCAGCAGCGCCTGTCGGTCGCCCGGACCACCGCGGGCGAGATCCGACAGGAAGCCCTGACGCCGCTCAAGGACGGCTACGACGCGTACGCCGCCACCGACGCCGCGCACGAACCGACGAACTGACCCACCAGCACGACGGCGACGGGCGGCACCCATACCGGGTGCCGCTCTGCGCTACTTCACCCTCGACGGCACCGACCACGCCGACCACAAAGAATCAGGACAACATGATCCGCCGCTACATCATCCGGCGAAACCGCCACGCCGACGACCGGCGCCTACGCGCCGTCGTCGACAGGGTAAACGTTGCCTGACGCGGCACTAGGCGATGTTTCTCGGATCGCCTGACGTGAGTGGGGTGTTGAGGTCAGGCTGTCTTTATGGGCCGTGGGGATCTGACGAACGCGGAGTGGGACC
>NZ_JBSFUW010000079.1:0-10676 GCF_053591995.1 Streptomyces sp. NPDC002835
GAGCGGATCGAGGCGGCGCTGCAGAAGGTGCTCGACCGCCACGACGTGCTGCGCTCGCGGCTGCTCCGCGGCGACGACGCCTGGAACCTCGAGGTCGCCGCCCCCGGCGCCGTCCAGGCGGCCGGCCTCCTCCGCCGTGCCGGACAGCAGGACATCGCCACCGAGGCGCGCGATGCCCAGCAGCGGCTCGCGCCCGACGCGGGCGTGATGGTCCAGGCCGTCTGGTTCGAGGACGCGGACCGGCTGCTGCTGATGGCCCACCACCTCGTCGTGGACGGCATCTCCTGGCGCGTTCTCCTCCCCGATCTCGCCCAGGCGTACGAGGGTGCGGAGCTGGAGCCGGTGGGGACCTCGTTCCGCCGCTGGGCGCAGGAGCTGTCCGCTCTCGCCGAGGCGCGGGCCGCCGAACTCCCGCTGTGGCAGTCCATGCTGGCCGGTGACGACGCGCCGCTCGGCTCGCGTCCGCTGGACCCGGCGGTCGACACCGCCTCGGCCGTCCGGCACCTGTCCGTGACGCTCCCCGCCGACGTGACCGCACCGCTCCTGACCCGCGTCCCCGCCGTCTACCGCGCGGGTGTCAACGATGTGCTGCTCACCGGTTTCGCGCAGGCGGTGGCCGCGTGGCGGGGCGACGGTTCGTCCAGTGTCCTGGTCGACCTCGAGGGGCACGGCCGTGAGGACGTCGTCGAGGGAATGGACACCTCCCGCACGGTGGGCTGGTTCACCAGCATGTTCCCGGTGCGGCTGGACGCCGGCCGGGACAGCGATCCGGGCCGTGCGCTGAAGGCGGTCAAGGAGCAGTTGCACACCCTGCCGGACAACGGCATCGGCTACGGCCTGCTGCGTCACCTCAACGCCGAGACCTCCCCCGAGCTGGCCGGGCTGCCCGCGCCGCAGATCGGCTTCAACTACCTCGGCCGCTTCGACGCCGGTGACGGCACCGGCGCCGAGGGCGCCGACTGGTCACTGCGCTCCGACGCCGACCTCGGCGACGGCCGCGACCCGGGTATGCGGCTCACCCACGCCCTCGACCTCAACGCCGTCACCCAGGACCACGCCGACGGCCCGCGACTGGTGGCCGACTGGTCCTGGCCCGCCGGCCTGTTCTCCGACGAGGAGGTCCGGGCGCTGGCCGAGGGCTGGTTCGACGCCCTCCGCGCGCTCGCACAGCACGCCGGCCGGCCGTCCGCCGGCGGGCTCACCCCGTCGGACGTGCGTCCGCTGGTCTCGCTGACCCAGGAGCAGATCGACGCACTGGAGGCCGACCACGGGCGGATCGCGGACATCCTGCCGCTCTCCCCGCTCCAGCAGGGCCTGTTCTTCCACGCGGTCTACGACGAGCAGGGCGACGACGTCTACACCGTCCAGCTCGCCCTCGACATCGAAGGCCCCCTGCGGGCGGACGCCCTGCGCGCCGCGGCCGGCACCCTGCTCGCCCGGCACGCGGGCCTGCGCGCCGCCTTCCGCCACGAGGGCCTCGAGGGCGCGGTTCAGGTGATCCCCGAGAGCGTCGCCCTCCCCTGGTCCGAAGTGGACTTCCGGGACGTGGCGGCCGAAGACCGGGAGGCGGCCGTCCGCCGCTGGACGGACGAGGACCGGGCAGCACGCTTCGATCCGGCCAAGGCCCCGCTGATGCGGTTCGCGCTGCTGAGGACCGCGGGCGACCGGCACCGTCTGGTGATCACCAACCACCACATCCTGCTCGACGGCTGGTCCATGCCCGTGCTGGTCAAGGAGCTGCTGGCGCTCTACGGCCACGAGGGAGACGGCAGCCGGCTGCCGCACGTGACCCCCAACAGGGAGTACCTGACCTGGATCGCGGGCCAGGACCGGACGGCCGCGGAGGCCGCCTGGCGGCAGGTCCTCGACGGGCTCGACGAGCCGACCCTGGTCGCCCCCGGCGGCCGGGACGGCAGCCCGGCCGCGCCCGACCGTGTCACCGTCGACCTCCCGGCGGCGGTCACCGAGCAGCTCACCGCTCTCAGCCGCACCGGCGGGGTCACCCTCAACACCCTGTTCCAGGGCGCCTGGGCCATGGTGGTGGGTCAGCTGACCGGCCGTGAGGACGTGGTCTTCGGCGGCACGGTCTCCGGCCGCCCGCCGCAGGTCCCCGGCATCGAGTCCATGGTCGGCCTGTTCATCAACACCCTCCCGGTACGGGTCACCCTCGACCCGGCGCAGCCGCTCGGCGCGCTGCTCGGCCGGCTGCAGGACCAGCAGGCCGGTCTCATGGACCACCAGTACCTCGGTCTCACCGACATCCAGCAGGCGACCGGACACGGCGAACTCTTCGACACCCTGGTGGTGTTCGAGAACTACCCGCTCGACGCCGACGTGCTGGAGATCGGGCACGGCCTCACGGTCACCGGCATCGAAGGACACGACGCCACCCACTACCCGCTGATCCTGACGGCCGTCCCCGGCGAGCGTCTGCAGCTTCGGCTGGACTTCCGCACCGATCTGTTCGACACCGCCGCCGCCGAGGCCCTGATGGCCCGGCTGGTGCGGGTGCTGGAGAACGCCGCACAGTCGTACGACGCGCCGGTCGGCCGGATCCCCCTCCTCGGCCAGGACGAGCGCGACCAACTGCTCGTCACCTGGAACGACAGCGAGGGCGACGAGCGCGACGACCGGGCGGTGCCCGCACTCTTCGGCGACCTCGCCGTCTGGTCGCCGTCCACCGCGGCCGTCGTCGCCGACGCGGGCGCCGTCTCGTACGGAGAGCTCGACGCACGCGCCAACCGGCTGGCGCACCGGCTGCTCGCCGCAGGCGTCGGGCCGGAGGACCGGGTCGCGCTGTACATGGAGCGCTCGGCCGATCTGGTGGCGGCCCTGCTCGCCGTCCTCAAGGCCGGCGGCGCGTACGTGCCGCTCGACCCCAGGTTCCCGGAGAGCCGGATCGGCCACATCCTCACCGAGACGGGCGCCACGGTGCTGCTCGTGGACTCGGCGGAAGCCGTTCCCGGCGCGGCGTCCGGCCTGACCGTGATCGAGGCCGGACAGGCCCTCGCCGCGGCCGACGCCCCCTCGCACGACCCGGGCGTCACCGTGCGACCGGACCAGCTGGCCTACGTCATGTTCACCTCCGGGTCCACCGGCCTCCCCAAGGGCGTCGGCGTCACCCACCGCGACATCGCCGCCCTGGCCGCCGACCGCCGCTTCGAGGACGGGCACGAGCGTGTGCTGCTGCACTCGCCGACCGCGTTCGACGCGTCCACCTACGAACTGTGGGTCCCGCTGCTCGGGGGCGGTCAGGTCGTCGTCGCCCCGCCCGGGGATCTCGACGCGGTGAAGCTGCGGGACGTCGTGGACCGGCACGGAGTCACCGCGCTGTGGCTGACCGCGGGCCTGTTCCGGCTGATCGCCGAGGAGGGGCCCGGCTGCCTCGCCCGCGTCCGCCAGGTGTGGACCGGTGGTGACGTCGTCCCGGCCGCGGCCGCCCGGCGCGTGCTGGAGGCCTGCCCCGGAGTGGTGCTGGTCGACGGCTACGGACCGACGGAGACCACGACCTTCGCCACCACCAGCCGCGTCGAGTCGGCGTCCGAGGTACCGGACTCCCTGCCGATCGGCCGGCCGCTCGACGGCATGCGGGTGTACGTACTGGACGCGGCCCTGCGCCCGGTGCCCGCCGGCGTCGCCGGTGAGCTGTACATCGCCGGTGCCGGACTGGCCCGCGGCTACCTCGGCCGGCCCGGCCTGACCGGTGAGCGGTTCGTCGCCGACCCCTACGGCCCGGCGGGCAGCCGGATGTACCGCACGGGCGACCTGGTCCGCTGGAACACGCACGGCCAGGTCGAATACCTGGGCCGGACCGACGACCAGGTGAAGGTCCGCGGCTTCCGCATCGAACTCGGCGAGATCGAGGCCGTGCTCGCCCGCCACGAGGCCGTCGCGCAGGCGTCGGTGATCGTCCGTGAGGACCGTCCCGGTGACCAGCGGATCGTCGCCTACGCGGTGCCCGCGGAAGGCGCGGAGACCGACCCGGCGGTGCTGCGGGAGCACGTGGCCGCCGCCCTGCCCGAGTACATGGTGCCGTCCGCGTTCGTCACCCTCGGCACCCTTCCGCTGACCGGCAACGGCAAGGTCGACCGCAGGGCGCTGCCCGCGCCGGAGCTCGGCGCCGCGCCGTCCGGGCGCGGCCCGCGCAACGCCCAGGAGGAGATCCTCGCCGGGCTCTTCGCCGAAGTCCTCGGCCTGCCGGCGGTCTCGGTCGACGACAGCTTCTTCGACCTCGGGGGGCACTCGCTGCTGGCCACCCGGCTGGTGAGCCGAATCCGGTCCGTCTTCAGCGCCGAACTCGCCGTCCGCGCCTTGTTCGAGGCGCCGACCGTGGCCACCCTCGCCGGCCGCATCGCCGGTGCCGGAGGTGCCCGCAAGGCGCTGGCGGCCCGGGAACGGCCGGAGGAGATACCGCTGTCCCCGGCCCAGCGCCGGCTGTGGTTCCTGGGCCGATTCGAGGGGCCCGGCGCCACCTACAACCTGCCGCTGGCACTCCGGCTCACCGGAGACCTGGACCGGGCCGCCCTGCACGACGCGCTCGCCGACGTGGTCGCCCGGCACGAGAGCCTGCGCACCGTCTTCCCCGAGGTCGACGGACGGCCCCGCCAGCACGTGCTGCCGGCCGAGGAGGCCAGGCCGGCCCTGCCGACGGCGGACGTCACCGCGGCCGGACTCGACGCGGCCCTCGGCGAAGCCGCCGCGGAAGGCTTCGACCTCGCCTCCCAGCCGCCGCTGCGCGCACGGCTGCTGCGCCTGTCCGCCACCGAGCACGTCCTGCTCGTCGTGGTGCACCACATCGCCGGCGACGGCTGGTCCATGGCCCCCTTCGCCCGCGACCTCGGCCTCGCCTACGACGCACGGCGCGGCGCCGCCGCCCCCGCGTGGGAGCAGCTGCCGGTCCAGTACGCCGACTACACGCTGTGGCAGCGGGACGTCCTCGGTGACGAGACGGACCAGGACAGCCCGCTCGCCCGGCAGATCGACCACTGGCGGACGGCCCTCGCCGGGCTGCCGGAGGAACTGTCCCTCCCGGTGGACCGGCCCCGTCCGGCCGAGGTCACCTACCGCGGCGACAGCATCCCGCTGCGGCTGCCGGCCGAGGTCCACGAGCGGATCGTCGCCGTCGCCCGGGAGAACCGGGCCAGCGTCTTCATGGTCGTGCAGGCCGCGCTGGCGTCGCTACTCGGCCGCCTCGGGGCGGGCGAGGACATCCCCGTCGGCAGCGTGATCGCGGGCCGTACGGACGAGGCGCTGAACGACCTCGTCGGATTCTTCGTGAACACCCTGGTGCTGCGCACCGACCTCTCCGGCGACCCGACCTTCCGTGAACTCGTGGAGCGGGTGCGGGAGACGGACCTGGCCGCGTACGCCAACCAGGACGTGCCCTTCGAGCGGCTGGTGGAGATCCTCAACCCGGTCCGCTCGCTCGCCCGCCACCCGCTGTTCCAGGTGATGCTGGCCTTCCAGAACAACGCGGAGGCCACGCTCGACCTCGACGGCGTGCGGGCCGCCGCACTGCCGGTCGGGATGTCGGCGGCCAAGTTCGACCTGCTCTTCTCCCTGGAGGAGACGTTCACGGCGGACGGCGGACCCGCCGGGCTGAGCGGTCTCGTCGAGTTCTCCGCCGACCTCTTCGACCGCACGACCGTCGAGGCCCTCGGCGACCGGCTCGTGCGGCTGCTCGACGCCGTCACCGCGGCGCCCGACACCCGTATCGGCTCCGTCGACGTGCTCACCGACGAGGAGCGGCAGCGGATCCTCACCGAGTGGAACGACACCCACCGGGACGTACCGCCCGCCACGCTGCCCGAGCTGTTCCAGGCCCAGGCCGCCCGCACCCCCGCCGGCCCGGCGGTCGGTCACGCGGGCCGCGAGATCTCCTACGCGGAGCTCGACGAGCGCGCCAACCGGCTCGCCCGTCTGCTGATCCGGCACGGCGCCGGACCGGAGGAGTTCGTCGCGCTCGCCCTGCCGCGCTCCGACGAGATGATCGTCGCGCTGCTGGCCGTGCTGAAGTCCGGTGCCGCCTATCTGCCGGTCGACCCCAACTACCCGGCGGACCGCATCGCCTTCATGCTGTCCGACGCCCGGCCCACGCTGGTACTCACCACCGAGGAGGCCGCCGCCGTACTCCCGGACGGCACCGACGCGCTGCTGCTCGACGACCCGGCACTCCTGGCCGGCCTGGCAGCGCTCCCCGCCGGCGCCCCCACCGACGCGGACCGGGTCCGTCCGCTGACCCCGGACCACCCGGCGTACGTGATCTACACATCGGGATCGACGGGCCGCCCCAAGGGTGTCGTCGTCGCCCACCGCAGCGTGGCCGACTTCGCGGCCTGGGCCGTCTCCGACATCGGCGCCGAGCGGCTGTCCGACGTCCTCGCGGCGACCTCGCTCAACTTCGACGTCTCCGTCTTCGAGATGTTCGGACCGCTGCTCAGCGGCGGCCGCATCGAGGTCGTCCGCGACGTGCTCGCCCTGCTGGAGAGCACCGAGGACCGCCACTACAGCCTGATCAGCGCGGTGCCCTCGGCCCTCGCGCACACCGTCGGCCAGGGCGGTCCCGCCCGGTTCGGCGCCGATCTGGTCGTCCTCGCGGGCGAGGGCCTGTCCGCCCACACCGCGGAGGCGATCCGTACCGCGATCCCCGGCTCGTCGATCGCCAACATCTACGGGCCCACAGAGGCCACCGTGTACGCCACCGCCTGGTACGGCGACGCGGCCGTCGAGCGCACACCGCCGATCGGCCGGCCGCTGCACAACACCCGCGCCCATGTGCTGGACGCCGGGCTGCGCCCGGTGCCGCCGGGCGTGCCGGGAGAGCTCTATCTGGCGGGCACCGGCCTGGCCAGGGGCTACCTCAACCGGCCGGCACTCACCGGTGAGCGGTTCGTCGCCGACCCCTACGGCCCGGCGGGCAGCCGGATGTACCGCACGGGCGACCTGGTCCGCTGGAACGCCGACGGCGAGATCGAGTACCTGGGCCGCACCGACGACCAGGTGAAGGTCCGCGGCTTCCGCATCGAGCTCGGGGAGATCGAGGCCGTGCTCGCCCGCCACGAGGCCGTGGCCCGCACCGCCGTCGTCGCCCGCGAGGACCGGCCGGGCGACCAGCGGATCGTCGCCTACACGGTCCTGGCCGAGGGCGCCGCCGCCGACGCGGCCGGGCTGCGCGACCACGTGGCCGCCGCACTGCCCGAGTACATGGTGCCGTCCGCGTTCCTGTTCCTGGACGAGCTGCCGCTCAACCCGAACGGCAAGCTGGACCGGCGGGCCCTGCCCGCACCCGACTTCGGTTCGGACGCCGGTACCGGCCGGACCCCGCGCACCGAGCGCGAGCACACGCTCTGCGCACTGTTCGCCGAAGTCCTCGGCGTGGAGCGGATCTCCATCGACGACAGCTTCTTCGACCTGGGCGGCCACTCCCTGCTGGCCACCCGGCTCGTCAGCCGGGTGCGGACCCTCTTCGGCGCCGAACTGTCGGTCCGCGCACTGTTCGAGAGCCCGACGGTCGCCGCCCTCGCCGAGCAGCTCGGCGACAGCGCGGCCGCCCGGCCGGCCCTGGTGGCGCGGGTGCGCCCGGAGGCCGTACCGCTCTCCGCGGCCCAGCGCCGGCTCTGGTTCCTGAACCGCTTCGAGGAGCGGAACGGCACCTACAACCTGCCCCTGGCCGTACGCCTGACCGGCGACCTGGACCCGGACGCCCTGCGGGAGGCGCTGGGTGACGTGGTGACCCGCCACGAGAGCCTGCGCACCGTCTTCCCCGACACCGACGGACGGCCGCGCCAGCTGGTCCTGGCACCCGAGCAGGCGCGCCCCGAACTGCCCGTGTCCAACCACGACGAGCGGGCGCTGGCCGCGGCCGCGGCCCAGGACTTCGACCTGGCCGTGGAACCACCGCTGCGGGCCCGGCTGTTCAAGGTGTCCGCGACCGAGCACATCCTGCTCGTCGTCATCCACCACATCGCGGGCGACGGCTGGTCCATGGCGCCCCTGGCCCGTGACCTGGGCGAGGCGTACCGGGCCCGGTGCGCCGGGCAGGCGCCTGCCCGGCAGCCGCTGCCCGTCCAGTACGCCGACTACACGCTCTGGCAGCGCGACCTGCTCGGCGACGAGGACGACCCGGACAGCGGTCTCGCGCGGCAGACCGCCTTCTGGCAGCACACCCTCGCGGGGCTGCCGGAAGAACTGGCGCTGCCGGCGGACCGGCCCCGCCCCGCGGAGATGAGCTTCCGCGGCGACACCGTCCCGCTCGAGATCCCGGCCGAGGTGCACGCACCGCTGGCGCACCTGGCGCGCCAGAGCCGGGCCAGTGTCTTCATGGTGGTGCAGGCGGCGCTCGCCGCCCTCCTCGGCCGGCTCGGCGCCGGCACGGACATCCCGATCGGCTCGCCGATCGCGGGCCGTACGGACGAGGCGCTCGACGACCTGGTCGGCTTCTTCGTCAACACCCTCGTGCTGCGTACGGATGTGTCGGGCGACCCGACGTTCCGTGAGCTGGTGGAGCGGGTGCGGGAGACGGACCTGGCCGCGTACGCCCATCAGGACGTGCCGTTCGAGCGGCTGGTCGAACTCCTCAACCCGGAGCGCTCCCTCGCCCGCCACCCCCTGTTCCAGGTCATGCTCTCCCTCCAGAACAACGCGGAGGCGAGCCTCGAACTCGACGGCCTGCGGATCGAGCCGCACGACACCACGGTGGACGGCGCCAAGTTCGACCTGTCCTTCCAACTGGCGGAGCGGTTCACCGAGGACGGCAGCCCGGCCGGCATCGGCGGACGCGTGGAGCTCGCCACCGACCTGTTCGACCCGCGGACCGTCCAGGAGCTCGCCGAGCGTCTGGTCCGGCTGACCGCCGAACTGGTCACGGACCCCGACCGGCCGCTGTCGTCGGTGGACGTCCTCACCGAGGAGGAGCGCCACCGCGTGCTCGTCGAGTGGCGGGGCGCCACGTGCGACGTCCCGGCCGCGACGCTGCCGGAGCTCTTCGAGCAGCAGGCCGCGCGCACCCCGCACGCCACCGCGCTGGTCGCCGGGGACACCCGCCTGACCTTCGCCGAGCTCGAGGCCCGCGCCGGCAAGCTGGCCCGGCTCCTCATCGGCCACGGCGTCGGACCGGAGCAGTACGCCGCCGTCGCCCTGCCGCGAACGGCAGACCTCGTCGTCGCCGTCCTCGCCGTCATGAAGGCGGGCGCCGCCTACGTCCCGGTCGACCCGTCGCTGCCGGCGGACCGCATCGCGCAGCTTCTCCAGGACGTCGGCGCCGGCGTCCTGCTCACCTCGCGGGCCACCCGTGACGCGATCCCCGCGGACCGCGGCGGCATCCGCGTCGAGGTCGACGCCCCCGCCGTCGTCCAGGCGCTGGACGGACTGCCCGGCACGGCCCCCGGCGACTCCGAGCGGACCACCGCCCTGCGGCCCGACCACCCGGCCTACGTCATCCACACCTCTGGCTCGACCGGCCGCCCCAAGGGCGTCGTGGTCGCCCACCGCAGCCTGGCCAACCTGTACCACCACCACTTCGACGAGCTGTACGCGGACCTCACCGCGGACACGGGCCGGCCGCTGCGCGCCGCGCTCACCGCCGCCGTGTCCTTCGACGCCTCGATCGACCCGCTGCTGTGGATGGTGGCCGGCCACGAACTGCACCTCGTCGACGACGACACCCGACGCGAGCCGGCCGCGCTGATCGCGTACGTAAGGGACGCGGGCATCGACTTCATGGAGCTCACGCCGTCCTACGCCGAACAGCTCATGGAGGAGGGCCTCGTACGGGACCCGGCGGCCCGGCCGCGCATCCTCGCCCTCGGCGGTGAGGCCGTCAGCCCCGGCCTGTGGCAGGAGCTGGCCGAGACCCCCGGCGTCACCGGCGTCAACCTCTACGGCCCCACCGAGACCACCGTCGACACCCTCACCGCGCGTACCGGCGAAACGGCACGGCCGCTCATCGGCCGGCCCGTCCGCAACAGCCGCGTCCAGGTCCTGGACGAGGCACTGCGTCCGGTCGCGCCGGGTGTGGCGGGTGAGCTGTACATCGCGGGCGCGGGTCTGGCGCGCGGCTACCTCGGCCGGCCGGGGATGACGGCGGAGCGGTTCGTCGCCGACCCGTACGGCCCCGCCGGCTCGCGGATGTACCGCACCGGGGACGTCGTCCGCTGGACCCGGAACGGCGAACTCGAGTACCTGGGCCGCACCGACGACCAGGTCAAGGTCCGCGGCTTCCGGATCGAGCTCGGCGAGATCGAGTCCGTGCTCGCGCGCTACGAAGGCGCCGCACAGGTCGCGGTGGTCGTCCGGGAGGACCGTCCCGGGATCAAGCGCCTGGTCGCCTATCTCGTGCCGCGCGCAGGGGAGCTGGACACCGCGG
This sequence comes from Streptomyces sp. NPDC002835, assembly GCF_053591995.1. Lineage (NCBI taxonomy): Bacteria > Bacillati > Actinomycetota > Actinomycetes > Kitasatosporales > Streptomycetaceae > Streptomyces > Streptomyces sp. NPDC002835. The sequence goes on from NZ_JBSFUW010000079.1 coordinate 10,364, forward strand.
CGGCCCGCGCCCATGTGGCGCAGGCGCTGCCCGAGTACATGGTGCCGTCCGCGTTCGTGGCACTGGACGCGCTGCCGCTCACCGCGAACGGCAAGCTGGACCGGCGTGCGCTGCCGGAGCCCACGGTCACCGGCAGCGGCGCCCGGCGGGCCCCGCGCACCGAGCGCGAGGAACTGCTGTGCCGGCTGTACGGCGAGCTGCTGGGCCTGGAGTCGGTGTCCGTCGACGACAGCTTCTTCGAGCTGGGCGGTGACAGCATCGTCTCGATCCAGCTGGTGAGCCGGGCTCGTAAGGCCGGGCTGGTGTTCTCGGC
>NZ_JBSFUW010000080.1:0-10079 GCF_053591995.1 Streptomyces sp. NPDC002835
AGCAGCATGATCGTGCCGTGCATCGTGAACGCCTGGTTGAACTGCTCGTTCGACATGATCTGCGTGCCCGGCCGGGCCAGCTCGGCGCGCATGAAGAGCGCCATCAGGCCACCGATGCAGAAGAAGACGAACGAGGTGACGAGATACAGCGTGCCGATCGTCTTGTGGTCGGTGGTCGTCAGCCACTTGATCACGACGTTGCCGGGCTGCTTGCGCCGTACTGGCAGCTCGTTCTCGTACGAGTCTTCATCTGCCGCGGCGGCACCCTGGGGTTCGTTGAGGATGCTCACAGTTGGTTCTTCTCCGCATTCCTGGCCGGGTCCGTCTGCTCAATGCCCGACGGGATGAAGCCGGTCTGCCCCTTCTCGGCAAGCTCCTTCAGGTGCTGCTGGTAGCGCTCCGGGGAGACGACCTTGACATTGAAGAGCATCCGGGAGTGGTCGACACCGCAGAGTTCGGCGCACTTGCCCATGAAGGTGCCCTCCCGCGTGGGGGTCACCTCGAACACGTTGGTGTGGCCAGGGATGACGTCCTGCTTCATCAGGAAGGGGACGACCCAGAAGGAGTGGATGACGTCACGCGAGGTCAGGACGAACCGGACCTTCTCCCCCTTGGGCAGCCAGAGCGTGGGGCCCGGGTTGCCGTTCTGCGGGTTGCGGGTGCCGGGGATTCCGGCGTCGTAGACGCCCTCCGCACCTGCGGGGAAGTCGTCGGTGTACTTGTCCGGGATCGCGTTCAGTTCCTTGTCCGCGGTCGCGTCCCCGGTGGCCGGGTTCCCGTCCACGTCCTCGAGGTAGTTGAAGCCCCAGCTCCACTGGTAGCCGACCACATTGATGGTGTGGGCCGGCTTGTCGGAGAGCTGGAGGAGCTTCGACTCGTCGCGCGCGGTGAAGTAGAAGAACACCGAAACGATGATGAGCGGGACCACGGTGTACAGCGCCTCGATGGGCATGTTGTACCGGGTCTGCGGAGGGATCTCCACCTTGGTGCGGGTACGCCGGTGGAAGAAGACACTCCACAGGATCAGTCCCCACACCAGGACGCCCGTGGCGAGCGCAGCCGCCCACGAGCCCTGCCAGAGGGAGAGGATCCGCGGCGCCTCCTCCGTGACAGGGGTGGGCAGTCCGAGGCGGGGAAAATCCTCCCAGTTGTATGAACAACCGGAGGCGGTAGCCAGGATCAGGCCCGCAGTCAGCACCTGCGGCAGCTTCCGCCGCATCGGGCGCCGCGACGAGCGGTCGGAGCCGTTGGGACTCACGTAGCGCCTTCCCGAGAGTCTCGGCCCGCGCGGCCGGCTGCGGCCGTCTCGCTGGTCGGTCGCCGGCCCTGACGCGGGCAGGGGTTTGGATGTTTATGCGGACCAAACCCTACTGGACGCAATTTGGGGTCGCGCGGGGAGGGTGCCCAACGCGCCGTCCGGCACCCCGAAGGGGTGGCCGGTCCCGGCGGACGATGTGCGGAGCGCCCCGGAATGCCCGCTTCCAGCAGGCAACTGACGCTCCCTCTTCCCAGCCGGGTTAGCGTGACGACGTGCCCTATTTCGACGCCGCGTCCGCGGCTCCCCTGCACCCCGTCGCCCGCCAGGCCCTGCACGCCTCCCTCGACGAGGGCTGGGCCGATCCCGCCCGGCTCTACCGCGAGGGGCGCCGCGCCCGGATGCTGCTCGACGCGGCCAGGGAGGCCGCGGCGGAGGCCGTCGGATGCCGCCCCGACGAGCTCGTCTTCACTCCTTCGGGGACGCAGGCCATCCACACCGGAATTTCCGGGGCGCTGGCCGGGCGTCGGCGTGTCGGCCGCCGTCTCGTCGTCTCCGCCGTCGAACACTCCGCGGTCCTCCACGCGGCGACGGCGTGGGAGGCGGCCGGCGGCTCGGTGACCGAGGTGGGCGTGGACCGGCACGGGGCGGTGTCCCCCGACACGTACGCCGCGGAACTCGGCGCCACCACCGCGCTGGCGTGCCTGCAGTCCGCCAACCACGAGGTCGGCACCGAGCAGCCGGTGCGGGAGGTGGCAGAGGCGTGCCGCGCGGTGGAGGTGCCGCTGCTGGTGGACGCCGCCCAGTCCCTGGCGTGGGGTCCGGTCGACGCGGACTGGTCGCTGCTCACCGCGAGCGCGCACAAGTGGGGCGGCCCGGCCGGCGTCGGGCTGCTCGCCGTCCGCAAGGGTGTCCGGTTCGCCCCGCAAGGCCCGGCGGGCGAGCGGGAGTCGGGCCGGTCGGCCGGCTTCGAGAACATCCCGGCGATCGTGGCGGCGGCGGCCTCCCTGCGCGCGGTCCGCGCCGAGGCGGCGGACGAGGCAGTACGGCTGCGGGCCCTGGTGGACCGCATCCGGACGCGGGTCCCGGAACTGGTCCCCGACGTGGAGGTGGTGGGCGCCCCGGTGCGGCGGCTGCCGCACGTGGTCACGTTCTCCTGTCTCTATGTCGACGGGGAGACACTTCTCCACGAGCTGGACCGGGCCGGCTTCTCCGTCTCGTCCGGCTCGTCGTGCACGAGCAGCACGCTGATCCCGAGCCATGTGCTGCGGGCGATGGGCGTGCTCTCTGAGGGCAACGTCCGGGTGTCGCTCCCGCCGTCCGGCACGTCGGAGGAGGACGTGGACCGCTTCCTCGAGGTGCTGCCGGGTCTGGTGGCGGGTGTACGGGAGCGGTTCGGGGCGCCGGTGTCGCCCTCGTCCACGTCGTCGCCGGGCGCACCGGAGTCGCTGGTGGTGGACGCGCTCGGCCGGCGCTGCCCGATCCCGGTGATCGAACTGGCCAAGGTCATCGGCGACGTACCGGTCGGCGGCACCGTCACGGTCCTCTCCGACGACGAGGCGGCCCGCCTGGACATCCCGGCGTGGTGCGGGATGCGGGGACAGGAGTACGTGGGGGAACAGGGGGCGGAGCGGGGCGTGGCGTACGTGGTGCGCCGGGTGTCGTAACGCCTGGTCAGCCCGGCCGGCGATTGAGGCCGCCGCGCGAAGCGCGGTACCGGGCCCGGGCGAAGCCCGGGCCCGGTACCGCAGGCAGCGGACCCGCCCCCAGCGCGCCCCCGCCCGGTGTCAGGCGAGGTGCTTGTGGACCTCCGACGCCGCCTCGTCCCCGTACGCCTTCGTGAACCGCTCCATGAAGTGCGCGCGCCGCAGCGTGTACTCCTGCGTGCCCAGCGTCTCGATCACCAGCGTCGCCAGCATGCAGCCCACCTGCGCCGCCCGCTCCAGGCCCACGCCCCACGAGAGGCCGGAGAGGAAGCCCGCGCGGAACGCGTCGCCGACGCCGGTCGGGTCGACCTTGGCCTCCTCGTCGGGGCAGCCGACCTCGATCGGGTCCATGTCGGTGGACTCGATGCGGACGCCGCGCGCGCCGAGCGTGGTGACACGGTGGCCGACCCGGGAGAGGATCTCGTCGTCGCTCCAGCCGGTCTTGGACTCGATGAGCCCCTTCTCGTACTCGTTGGAGAACAGGTACGCCGCGCCGTCCAGCAGTATGCGGATCTCGTCGCCGCTCATCCGGGCGATCTGCTGCGAGAAGTCCGCGGCGAACGGGATGCCCCGCGAGCGGCACTCCTCGGTGTGGCGCAGCATCGCCTCCGGGTCGTCCGCGCCGATCAGGACGAGATCGAGGCCACCGACGCGGTCCGCGACCGACTTGAGTTCGATCTGGCGGGCCTCGCTCATCGCGCCCGTGTAGAAGGAGCCGATCTGGTTGTGGTCGGAGTCCGTGGTGCACACGAAGCGGGCGGTGTGCAGAACCTCCGAGATACGGACGGACGCCGTGTCGACGCCGTGGCGGTCGAGCCAGGCGCGGTACTCGTCGAAGTCGGCGCCCGCCGCGCCGACCAGGACCGGGGCGGTGCCCAGCTGGCCCATGCCGAAGCAGATGTTCGCCCCGACCCCGCCGCGCCGTACATCGAGCGTGTCGACGAGGAAGGAGAGGGAGACCGTGTGCAGCTGGTCCGCGACCAACTGGTCGGCGAAGCGGCCGGGGAAGGTCATGAGGTGGTCGGTGGCGATGGAGCCGGTGACTGCGATACGCACGGTGAGGCGCTCCTGAGGCGGTTTGGCAGTGACAGTTCACGCTACCGGGTCATGCGCCCGCACCAAATGCGGAAACTACCCGATAGTAGGGCTTTTTTCCCGGACTCCCGGGTGCATACGGTGCGGCTATGACGATGCACAGCGCCGCGCTCGAGCCGCGCCTGCGGCCCGATCCCCGGGAATCCGAGATCAGTCTGGCCCAGCTTCGCGGCGACTGCGCCCGAATGGCTCCACACTGGGTGGTACCGGCGGCCGCGGTGGCCGTGCCCGTTTCCCCCTCTCTGATCCACGGTGTCGTGGTGCCGCCCGCCTCCGCGCGGCTGGTGGACGCGATGTCCGACTACGGCTACTGACGCGGCGTACCGCCGCCCGGGCCGAGAAGGCCCGCAGAGAAGGCCCGGTCGAGAAGGAGGGAACCAGGCGCTCCTCCGCTCCGTCCCACCCGTGTCCTCCGCAGCAGGAGGCACGAGACAAGGAGCGATGCGGTGAGCAGCACGGAGAACACGCAGGAGACTCCCCGCCGTCGGCGTTCCCCGCTGGTCGTCGCCTCTGTGGCGGCCGCGGTGCTGGTGACCGGCGGTGGCGGTGCGTACTTCGCGACCTCCGGCTTCGGCGGCGGTGACAGTGGCGAGGGTGTCGAGGCCGCCGACGGCAAGGGGGGTCCGGGCGACGGGAAGAATCCGCCGCTGCTCGCGCTGGACACCGGCGGGTCCGTGACGGACGGCGGCGGCATCGCGCCGGGTGAGCCCGACCCGACCGGGGGCGGCGTCGTCTACCGGGCGAAGGGCGATCTGCCGCAGGGCCCGGAGCGTGCGGCCGTGCACCGGGCGACGGGGTCGGTCACCGCGGCCGAGGTGACCCGGCTGGCGAAGGCGCTGGGCCTGTCGGGCGCGCCCCGGCTGGAGGGTCCGGCGTGGAAGGTCGGCCCGTCCAAGGACGGGCAGGGTCCGACGCTGCAGGTGAACAAGGACGCTCCGGGCACCTGGACGTTCGCCGGGTACCTCGCGTCGCCCGGCGGCGACAACTGCCTGAAGGGCAAGGCGTGTCCGTCCGGCGGGGCGGGCGAGCCGGGCCCGGCCGTGAGCGAGGCGGAGGCCAGGAAGGCCGCGGCCCCGGTGCTCGACGCGGTCGGTCAGGGTGACGCCGCGCTGGACGCGGGCCAGTTGATGGGCGCCGTACGCGTGGTGAACGCGGACCCGGTGGTGGGCGGTCTGCCGACGTACGGCTGGTCGACCGGTGTCCAGGTGGGCGCGGACGGCACCGTCGTCGGCGGCAGCGGCCGGCTCAAGGATCCGGTGAAGGACGACACGTATCCCGTGGTCTCCGCCGACGAGGCGGTCGAGCAGCTGAACGAGGCCGGCAAGGACAGCGGCCGGGTGGGGATCGGCGGGTGCGCCACCGCGGTGCCGCACGGGGAGGTGCCGCACCAGGACGAACTGCGGCCAGAGACCCCGTGCGAGCCGAAGGGCTCCCCCGCGGCGCCGGAACGGCTGACGATCGGCAAGGCCGTCTTCGGGCTCTCCACGCAGTACGTGGACGGGCGGCAGGCGCTGGTGCCCTCGTGGCTGTTCGAGGTGACGGCGAAGGACGGCGACCGGCCGTTCACGGTCACGCACACGGCGGTGGAGAAGCGGTTCCTCAAGAGCAGCGAGCCGCCGGCGAAGGACCTCACCCCCTCCGAGCCGTCGAAGGACCCGGCCGGGCAGGAAGGCCCCGGGCCGGTCTCGTACAGCGTCGACGGGCGGACCCTGACGGTCACCTTCTGGGGCGGCGTGTGCAGCGAGTACGAGGCGAAGGCGACCGAGACGGGTGACCGGGTGAAGGTGCGGATCGTGGAGACGAACCCGGACCCGGAGCGGGTCTGCATCCTGATCGCCAAGGAGCTGACGGAGTCCGTGACCCTGGACGAGCCGCTGGGCGGCCGGCAGGTCGTCGGCGCGGACGGCGAACCGCTGCCGCGCAAGGGGTAAACCCCTCGCCTGCTCACGTCGAAGGCGGCGGACCCGCAACCGGGTCCGCCGCCCTTGGCGTGAGCAGCCGGACTCCTAGCTGAAGGAGTCGCCGCAGGCGCAGGAACCCGTGGCGTTCGGGTTGTCGATGGTGAAGCCCTGCTTCTCGATGGTGTCGACGAAGTCGATGGAGGCGCCGCCCAGGTACGGGGCGCTCATCCGGTCGGTGACGACCTTGACGCCGTCGAAGTCCTTCACGACGTCGCCGTCGAGGGAGCGCTCGTCGAAGAACAGCTGGTAACGCAGGCCGGAGCAGCCGCCGGGCTGAACCGCGACGCGCAGCGCCAGGTCGTCCCGGCCTTCCTGGTCCAGCAGGGCCTTGACCTTGGCCGCGGCGGCGTCGGACAGGAGGATGCCGTCGCTCACGGTGGTGGTCTCGTCCGATACGGACATCTGCTTCTCTCCCGGGTTGTGCGGACTGCTTGCCGACGGTGCAACCGGCATGGCCGCGGATTCATTCCGGGCCGGCCCGACTTTGCGCTTCGTGTCTCTTCATGCTCGCACACCGGGCCGAAGAGCGGCACCGGCCTGTGGACAGGGGGTGCGTCACATCGACGCTATGGCCATCGTCAAAGTGACGTGAAGCGGTTATGATAGATAGCGTCAAATAGACGAGAAGTGCTCAGCCAGACGAAGAAAGGGTGCGTGTCGTGACCACCGCCCAAACCCGCCCCGAGCTCGATGTTCAGCCGACTCCGCTCGCCCTCCTGCTGCTCGGCCGTGAGGCCGACCCGCGGAGCGAGCGCGGCGTGGAGTGCCCCGGCGACCTCCCCTCGCCGTCCGACCCGGACCTGGTGGAGCGCGCCCGCGCGGCCAAGGAGAAGCTCGGGCAGAAGGTCTTCGTCCTGGGCCACCACTACCAGCGTGACGAGGTCATCCAGTTCGCCGACGTCACCGGTGACTCCTTCAAGCTGGCGAAGGACGCCGCGGCCCGGCCCGAGGCCGAGTACATCGTCTTCTGCGGTGTGCACTTCATGGCCGAGTCCGCGGACATCCTGACCTCCGAAGACCAGAAGGTCGTGCTGCCCGACCTGGCGGCCGGCTGCTCGATGGCCGACATGGCCACGGCCGAGCAGGTCGCCGAGTGCTGGGACGTGCTGACCGAGGCCGGCGTCGCCGAGCAGGTCGTCCCCGTCTCGTACATGAACTCCTCCGCGGACATCAAGGCATTCACCGGCAAGCACGGCGGCACGATCTGTACGTCGTCGAACGCGAAGCGCGCGCTGGACTGGGCCTTCGAGCAGGGCGAGAAGGTCCTCTTCCTGCCGGACCAGCACCTGGGCCGCAACACCGCCGTCCGCGACATGGGCATGTCCCTCGAGGACTGTGTGCTCTACAACCCGCACAAGCCGAACGGCGGGCTGACCGCCGAGGAGCTGCGCGCCGCCAAGATGATCCTGTGGCGCGGCCACTGCTCGGTGCACGGCCGGTTCTCGCTGGACTCGGTCAACGACGTGCGCGAGCGCATCCCGGGCGTGAACGTCCTGGTGCACCCGGAGTGCCGGCACGAGGTCGTCGCCGCCGCTGACTACGTGGGCTCGACCGAGTACATCATCAACACCCTGGAGGCGGCCCCGGCCGGCTCGAAGTGGGCGATCGGCACCGAGCTGAACCTGGTCCGCCGCCTGGCGAACCGTTTCGCCGACCAGGACAAGGAGATCGTCTTCCTCGACAAGACGGTCTGCTTCTGCTCGACGATGAACCGCATCGACCTGCCGCACCTGGTGTGGGCGCTGGAGTCGCTGGCCGAGGGGAACCTGGTCAACCGGATCGAGGTCGACAAGGAGACGGAGAGCTTCGCGAAGCTCGCCCTGGAGCGGATGCTGGCCCTGCCGTAGCCGTTGCCGTATGCGCGCAGCCGTTGCCGCACGCGCAAAGGAGGGGCGCTCCGCCGGACGGCGGGGCGCCCCTTTCGCGGCTCACTCGGTCCTCGGCCGGACCAGTCCCGACTCGTACGCCGTGACCACGAGCTGGGCGCGGTCGCGGGCGCCCAGCTTGGCCATGGCGCGGTTCACATGGGTCTTCACGGTCAGCGGGCTGACCGCGAGCTGCTCGGCGATCTCGTCGTTGGAGCGGCCGCCCGCGACCAGCACCAGCACCTCGCGTTCGCGGACCGTGAGCACCGACAGCCGCTGCGAGGCGTCCCCCGCCCGCCGGTCGTCCCCGGTGCCGCCCTGCGCGAGGAACGTGGCGATGAGGCCCTTGGTCGCCGCCGGTGACAGCAGCGCCTCGCCCGCGGCGGCGACACGGATCGCGTTCAGCAGCTCGTCGGGCTCCGCGCCCTTGCCCAGGAAGCCGGACGCCCCGGCGCGCAGCGACTGCACGACGTACTCGTCCACCTCGAAGGTGGTCAGCATGACGATCCGCACGTGCGACAGATCCGGGTCCGCGCTGATCGTCCGGGTGGCGGCGAGGCCGTCCGTGCCGGGCATCCGGATGTCCATCAGAACCACGTCGGCCCGCTCCGAACGGGCCAGCGCCACCGCCTGCGCCCCGTCGGCCGCCTCCCCGACGACCTCCATGTCCGGCTCGGAGTCCACCAGGACCCTGAACGCGCTGCGCAGCAGCGCCTGGTCGTCGGCGAGCAGCACCCTGATCGTCATGTGTCCTCCCCCGCACGCGCCGGCCGCGCCTGCAGCGGCAGTATCGCCTGCACCCGGAAACCGCCTCCGTAGCGGGGCCCGGCGGTCAGGGTGCCGCCGAGGGCGCCGACACGTTCCCGCATGCCGATCAGGCCGTGCCCGCCGCCGTCGGCCGGGCCCGGCGTCTGCGTCTCTGCCTTCGCAGCGCCGTTGTCGATGACGGTGATCTCCAGCCGCGAGCCGACCCGTACGACGCTCACCTCGGCCTTGGCGTCCGGCCCCGCGTGCTTCTGCACATTGGTCAGCGCCTCCTGGATGATCCGGTACGCGGCGAGGTCGACGGCCGCGGGCGGCGTCCCGCCGTCGTCGGCACGGGCCACCTCGACGGGCAGGCCGGCCTGACGGAACCGGGTCACCAGCTCGTCGAGCACCCCGAGGCCGGGCGCCGGCTCGGTGGGCGCCTCCGGGTCCCCGGACTGGCGCAGCAGGCCGACGGTGGCCCGCAGCTCGTTCAGCGCGGACCGGCTCGCCTCCCGTACGTGCGCGAGCGCCTCCTTGGCCTGGTCCGGCCGCTTGTCCATGACGTGGGCGGCGACCCCGGCCTGCACATTGACCAGCGCGATGTGGTGCGCGACGACATCGTGCAGATCGCGGGCGATCCGCAGCCGCTCCTCCGCGACCCGCCGCCCGGCCTCCTCCTCACGGGTCCGCTCCGCACGCTCGGCCCGCTCCCGGATGGCGTCGACGAAGGCACGGCGGCTTCTCACGGCGTCACCGGCGGCGGCCGCCATGCCGGTCCAGGCGAAGATGCCCAGGTTCTCCTGCGTGTACCAGGGGCTCGACCCGAAGAACATCGCCGAGCCCGTCAGCACCGCCATCGTCACCAGGCCGACGCGCCAGGTGGTCGGCCGGTCGGTGCGGGCGGCGAGGGTGAAGAGGGCGATCACCGCGGCCATCGCGACGGGCGCCGCCGGATCGCCGGTCACCAGCTCGACGACGGACACCGCGCCGGTGACCAGCAGTACACCCCTCGGCTCCCGCCGCCGGAACACCAGCGCGGCCGCCGCGACCACTATCAGCACGACGCTGCGCTCGTCGGGGGTGCGGGTGCCGAAGGTGGGGCCGTGCGGCCCGTGCGGGTCGGCGAACGATCCGGCGACCATGCAGACGAGGGCGGCGAAGGCGAGGGCGCCGTCAAAAGCCAGCGGGTGCGCGCGCAGCCAGTGGCGGGTGCGGGCGTACCGGGCGGCGAGTGGGGTCACGCTGGGCCACGTTACGCGCGGCGGGGGGCGTGGCTGTTCCCCTACCCGCCCCTTCTCCGAAACCGGGCTCTGCCCGGACCCGCGCCTCAATCGCCGGCGGGGGGGGGGGGGGGCCCCCCCCCCCCGCGGGGGGGCCCCCCCCCGGGGGCCGGGCCGGGGGGGGGGGGGGGGCCCGCGCCGGGCGGGGGGGGGGGGGGGGCCCGCCCCCC
>NZ_JBSFUW010000081.1:0-9882 GCF_053591995.1 Streptomyces sp. NPDC002835
GCCAGGGCGTCGATGACGAGGCCGGTGCGCATGTGATCCGCGATCGCCCATCCGGCCAGGCGGCGTGAGGCGAGGTCGATGACGGTGGCCAGGTAGAGGAACTTCCCGCTGTCCACGGGAAGATAAGTGATGTCGCCGACGTACTTCGTGTTCGGTTCGGTCGCGGTGAAGTCGCGGTCGATCAGGTCCGGGGCCTTCGCCGCGGTCGGGTCCGCAACCGTGGTGCGGTGCCTACGACGCAGCCGCACGCCCGCCAGATTGATGCTCCGCATCACGCGCGCGATCCGCTTGTGATTGACGCGCTCACCGTCCTCGCGGAGCTCGGCCGTGATCCTGGGAACGCCGTAGGTGCCGTCCGACTCGCGGTGCACGACCCGTATCCGGGCAGCGAGGCGGGCGTCGGCCGCCTGCCGCGCGGCCCGATCCGCGGCCGTCCGACGCCAGTAATAGAAGCTGGAGCGGGCGACGCCCACGATTGAGCACAGCCGCTTCACCCCGTAACGGCGCTGATGGTCGGCGACGAACTGGAAGCGGTTCAGGAGCCGTAATTCAACTACTGCCGGAGTTGATCTCGTTGTCGTGGTGCTCGATCACGCGCTTCAAGGCTTCGAGCGTGCGGGGAGGGCGGGTCCGGCGGAATACGAGGACTCTGGCGAGCTCGGGCCCGGCGAAGGCCAGCATCGGCTTGGACCTCCCGGCGTGGTAACTCAGCACGTTGCGCTTGCGCCCCATCAGCTCGGCCGCGAGGGTCAAGGTGACGGTGTTGCGGCTGCGGAGCACGGCGGCCAGGACGCGGTGGCGGTGATCGACGGTGCCGAAGCCGGGGTTGCGGCCGCGGCCGTCCCTGCCTGTGCTCTGGCGTTCGGCTTCGGTCAGGACCTGTTGGCACGGTTCGAGCTGGAGCACGAGCTGTTCGAACTGTTCTCGGGGCATGCCGGTGAGTGCGGGATGGGTGAGGAGGAAGATGGCTTCGGCCGGGACCGGAGGCCCCGACTCGTCGCGTGGATCTTCCGGAAGCTGCTGGTCGGGGTCCTGCGGGGCGATGGTGTAGTTCCACTCGCCGTGGAACTCGTCGCGTTTGACCCGCCGCTCGGCGCTCTTGCGTTCAGCTCGGGTGAGCACGCGGCCGGTGGGGTACGCATTCTCGTCCAGTGCGGCATGAACGGTCAGTCCGGTGCTGGTGCGGGTGGCTGAGATGGTCTCCAGCAGCACTTCGTAGCTGGCCAGAGGCTGCCCGCGCAGGCTGTGAGTGATCCGGGAGAACAGCCGGTGTTCCACCTTGTTCCATTTTGAAGTACCTGGCGGAAAGTGCACGACGGTGATGCTCAGTCCGCACTCGTCGGCGAAGTCGGCCAGGCCCATCTTGAACAGGCGGGAGTCGGCCGAGTTGGCCCCTCCGGAATCGGCGGTGACCAGCAAGCGGTCCGCGCTGGGGTAGTCGAGGCGCCCTTGGACCTTCCACCAGCGGCGCAAGGACTCCACCGCGAAGGCGGCGGTGTTTTGGTCGGTGCCCACGTTTACCCAGCCGCTGTCGCGCCCCAGATCGTAGATGCCGTACGGGATGGCGACCGGGGTGTCGGGGTCGATGAAGTCGTGGTCTGGGGCGGTGATCGGCTGGCCTTTGGGGCGGTAGGCGCGGCCGGGCCGGGCGAAGTCGCCGATGGGTTCCTTCTGCTTCGTGTCCACGCTCACCACCGGCAGGCCCCCCGCCAGGAAGCCTTCGGCGGCGGTGTTGATGTGACGGAACTGGGCGTCTCGGTCGGGCACCTGGCTGCCGGCCCGAGTCTTGGCCATGCCCTGCAGGCTGAAGCCCATCGCACGCAGAAGGCCGCCGACCACCGGAGCACTGACCGGATGCCCCGCATCGCTCAGCTCTCGGGCCAAGTCCCGCAGCGAGGCAGTGGTCCAGCGAAGCGGGGACACCGGATCACCCACCTCCCGCGGCTCAATCAACAACTCGAGAGCCGCCACCAGACCAGGGTCGCGCTCGGCGGCAGACTTGCGCCCGCCGCCGGGTCTGCGCACGCGTCCCAACGCCTCTGCCCCACCCGCGAGTTCCTCACGCCCTCGCGCGACGGTCGACTCCGAGACCTCCGCCAGCCTGGCCACGGCCGCGGTCCCTCCATGCCCCAGAGCCTCGGCCTCGGAAGCCAGATACAGACGGCGCTGCCGCTCGTCCAGATGCGGCAACACCGCGGCAAACTTCGCATCCAGTACCGCCAGGACTTCATCCGGAATCGCCACAACATCCCAACTAGTACTGCAACGGTCTTTTGCGTGACGGTGGGGCAGTTTCTGGTGGTGTGTGGCCTCGTCGTTTGTAGTGGCTGGTGCGGGCTTGGCGTTGTCTGCGGCGGCGCCAGTTGGACCAGTGCAGGACGTGGTCGATGCTCGGGCGGGGCCGGGTAAGCCGACTGATCAGCCGTCGGAGTTCGGGCAGGGTGAGGGGTATGAGCTGGGAGGATCCGTTTCTGCTTTCCCGGTGTCCAGCTCGCGGGCCCGCAGAACGGTGAGGCAGGCGTGGGCGGCCATGGCCAGGGTGATGTGCCGGTGCCAGCCGTCGTAGCGGCGGACCTGATAGTCGTCCAGACCGCATTCCTGCTTCGCGGTCTGGAAGCATTCCTCGATCGCCCAGCGGCTGCCGGCGATGTGGATCAGTTCGTCGAGTGTGGTGCCGGCGGGGCAGTAGGCGATGTAGTAGGAGATCTCCTCGGGCCGGCGGACGCTGCGGCGGGCGATGACCCAGTTCCGGCGGTCGGGCCGGTGCCAGGGCCGGACTTCGACGCGGGCCCAGTCGAAGACGCGTGGTCCGTGGGCGCCGTTGCCGCAGGAGCGGCGTTTCCACTTCTGCCGGGGCAGATCGTGGAACAGGTCGTGGACGGGGTGGTCGATGGCGTGACGGGTGACGACGGTGTCGTGCCGGGTGGTGGCCATGATGTGGAAGACGTCGGCCTGCTCGAGTTCGTGCCGCCAGCCCTTGCTGTAGCCGTAGGCGGCGTCCGCGGTCACCCAACGGAACGGGATGTTCTCCGCGATCGCGCGTCGGACCATCGCTTTCGCCATGGCGACCTTGGTCTCGAACGCGATCTCATCAGTGATACCGGCCCGGCGGCACCGCTCGCGGTCGTCGGTCCACGACGTGGGCAGATACAGCCTGCGGTCGATCAACGTGCGGCCACGACCGGTGGCATAGCCGAGGAACACCCCGATCTGGCAGTTCTCCGTGCGTCCGGCGGTGCCGGAGTACTGCCGCTGAACCCCCGCCGAGCGGACGCCCTTCTTGAGGAAGCCGGTGTCGTCGACGATCAGGACGGCCTCCGGGTCGCCGAGGTGCTCGACCATGTAGTCGCGCACGTCGTCCAGGACCTCGTCCGCGTCCCACTCGATCCGGTTCAGCAGCCGGTGGATCCGGTCCGGGCCGGCATGACCAGCCTCCTCGGCAAGCGTCCAGCCGTTCTTCCGCTCCAACGGAGCGACCAGCCCCCGCATATAAGCCAGAGCCGACTCACGCGGCTCGGTCCTGGCGAACCGATGCAGGAACCGCTCATGCAGCTCGACCAGCCCGGCCGACCACTCCTGGGCACCCGCCCGCACTGTCTCCCACCTCATGACCAGCACAACGCACCAGCCGCCGCACCGTCACGCAAGAGACCGTTGCAGTTCTAACTTCGCGGCATTGGATGATCGACGGGATCCGCCAGCTCCGCGCCCTCGACCCGCGTCGCAACAGCCGGGCCCCAGCCCAGCTTCGCCACCACGTGCTTCGCGGTCAGACCGCCCTCACCGGGTCCTCGGAGACTGTCATGATCCGCCGGTTGTCAGTGTCGAGGACCTCCGCCGGCACCCCGCTCTCCCTGCGGGCCACCACCCTGCGCGGACCAGCCGCCGGCATCGGCTCCGCCTCCGCGAGGGCTCTCTTCACCCGCTCGAACTCGGCCCGCAGTTCCTCCATCCGCATTAAAGCAGCCTTCTCACGGCTCTCAAGCACTGCTCTCATCGACGGCAGGCCGCGACCGTACAGCCTTTGCTCCTAACAGGTAGTCCTTCCAGTTTCGCAGGGCGCCAGCCGCTTCTCCATGCGTATTGTGTGATTAACTCCTGAAGTCCAGATTTGGCTGGCTTCGCTGAGGTGTGCGATCTCGCAACTGAAATGGAGTAATGCGAATGAACCGCGCCACCCTGATTCCGGTCACCGAGAGCTCTTCGACCGGGAGAGCCAGCTGGCGGTCCCGTCAGGTTCCTTCGCCCTCCGTAGCGCGATGGAGAAGGAAACGAAAGGTCATTGTAGTCGATTCGACACAGGATATCGGGGATTCAGGCAATCTGGAGCAAGAGTTCGATGTCGTCAGGCGCTTCACGTTCTCCGAAGGATGTGCCGAGTTCGAGGCGTCTCTGATGCTGCATCATCCCGATCTGCTCCTGGTGAAGGCCTCTTTGGAAGGCCTCGACTACCGGTTGGTGGAGCTGTGCAGAGCGCACCGTGTCAAAGTATTCATACTGGCGCACCCTGCCTATGGGTTGCTCGGTTCGGCACGCTTCTACCGCTTCGGCGGACTGCCGTGGCTGCGGCTGCGGGCAACTGCGCGGAACCGCGTCTCCAGCGCTCGGCTCAAGAGAGCGTCCGATCTTTTGCTGGTGACCTTGGGCGTGCCCCTTGTCATTCCTGTCATGCTGGCCATCGCGATGCTGGTCTGCCGGGACGGCCCCATGTTCTACTTCCAGGACAGGGTGGGCGCGGGTGGCCGGCCTTTCCGCATCATCAAATTCCGCACGATGAGAGTGGACGCGGAGCACGCGACAGGGCCGGTGCTGGCTGCCGCCGACGATCCCCGGATGACTCCCTTCGGCCGGTTCCTTCGCCGCTCCAGGCTGGATGAGCTGCCGCAGTTGTGGAATGTCGTGCGTGGCGAGATGAGCCTGGTGGGGCCTCGCCCCGAGCGTTCCGAACTCATCGCGACTTTCGGGAACGTTCCCCACTACGACCTGCGCCACTTGGTCCGGCCGGGACTCACGGGTATCGCACAACTCACCGGTGGCTACGGAGCGAGTGTGGAGGAAAAGCTCCGCTGCGACCTGCTCTATGTGGGCTGCCATTCCCCCCGTTTGGACCTCATGCTGCTCGCGCGCACGCTGCTCGATCTGCTCCGTGGATTTCCCCGTGGCTAGCGCCGGCCCGAGCGCCCGCACCACCAGGACGGCGGCACCCGTGAGCGATCTGGGTGCCACCGCGATCGTGGTGACCTCCAACTCCCAGGACCATGTCGTGACCTGCCTGTCAGCCCTGCGTCACGCCGGGCTGCGGGTGAGCGTCGTGGACAACGCGTCCGCCGACGGCACCGTGCACGTTGTCGCGGCACACTTCCCCGAGATCGAGCTGATCCCCAACCCCGTCCATGTCGGCTTCGCCGCGGCCGTCAACCAGGCGCTGCCGGGCGCCGTCGGAAACGCCGTGCTTCTGGTCGATCCCGAGTGCATCCTGCGGGAACCCACCGCACGGGCTCTGGTCACCACGCTGCGGCTCCGGCCAGAGGTAGGTGTTGTCGGTCCCCGCATCATCGACCCGGGCGGGCGGCTCGTGGCCAGCGCACATCCCTTCGGTTCCCTCGCCTTGGCGTTGACCGGTCGCCTCAGGGGCAACCTGGCGCCGCTGGGACTGCACCAGCTGTTCTGGGGCAGGAAACGGCGTCGTACGTACGCCGACTGCGGCCGCTACGGGCGTGCGGTGACCGTCGACTGGGTGTCCGGGGCCTGCCTGGCGGTGCGGGCCTCCCTGCTGGCCGAGATCGGTGGTCTCGACGAGGGCGACTTCATGTACTACGCGGACGAGGGACTGTGCCTGCAGGCTTGGCGACGCGGAGCGCAGGTGCTGTACGTGCCCGCACTCACGGCCGTGCACCTCCGCGGAGCGAGCAGCAGGGATGCCATATAGCTCCGGCCACATGTGTACGGGAGCACGCTCCGGTTCTTCGGCCGCCACCGGCGGCGCAGCTACCCGCTGGTGCGGGCGAGGGTACTGGCCCGGGCGTCTCTCGGTGTGGCCCTCACCGCCGTTCCCCGGCGGATGTTCCCTCCCCCGGAACCTCAGGGCCCAGGCATGGGCCGACGCGGTCCGGCTCGCTCTCACTACCAGCCGCCTGAACGAGAAGGATGCCATGCCATGCACATCTTGATCACTGTGGTCGGAAAGCGCACAGAACACTGGTTGGACCTCTTCGCCGCGCTCGCAGACCGCCCCGACCTCACCTTGACGGTGGTCGCCGCCGACGTATCACCGCTGACCGAGCAGGGGCTGCGCGGGCTGGCAGACCGATACCGCAATTTCCGCCCCGTACTCCGGCCTCATCTGCTCGGGGAAGACAGCACCGGTCACATGGCCTCTGTACTCTTCGGCCCTGGCGCTGGGCACGCGTTGCGCGACGTGCCCGCACCGGACGTCGTGCATGTCATCGGTGAGGCCGCCTACCTGTCCACCTGGCAGGCGATCAGGCTGCGCGACCGGATCCGGCCGGGTACACCGGTCACCCTCTACGCTGCCCAGAACATCGTGATGCGCTTCCCGTTCCCGTTCCCGCTCCTGGAACGGCGTGCCTACGGTGCCGTCAGCCATGCGTTCCCGATCACCCCGAGCGCACTGCGCGTGCTGCGCGCCAAGGGCTACGCAGGGCCTGCGACCGTCGTGCCACTGGGGGTCGACACCGAGCTTTTCCGCCCCCTCGAGCAGGAGCGCCCGCAGACGTTCACCGTGGGGTTCGTCGGCCGGTTGGAGCCGCACAAGGGCATCGGCGACCTGCTCCTGGCCGCGGAGCTTCTCGACTGCGACCTGCAGGTGGTGGGCGACGGAACCCTGAGCGGCGAGGTACAGCGGGCGAGCGAGCGCCGTCCGGGGCGGGTCCGGCTCACACCGTGGGCGGACCATGCCGAACTGCCCTCGCTGCTGGCCCGGATGAGCGTGCTGGCGTTGCCGTCGGTCGAGATCGTGCAGCGCAATGTGGTGCCCTGGATCGGCATCCCGCTGCGGGAGCAGTTCGGGCGGGTCCTGATCGAGGCCATGGCCTGCGGCGTCCCCGTTGTCGGCAGCGACATCGGGGACATCCCCCACGTCATCGGCTCCACGGGCCTGCTCTTTCCCGCCAGCGACGCCGCGGCGCTCGCGGACCGGCTGGCCCGGATCCGCGACGAGCCCGGCCTCGCCCGGCGGCTCGCCGCCGAGGGACGCAGCCGTGCCGACAACGAATTCAGCTGGCGCAGGATCGCCGACGACCTCTGCCACACCTGGCAGCACCTCGCGCACGGCACGGCCTCGGACCGTGACACGGCCGATGCATCGAGAGGAGCGGAATTCTGATCAACCCGCAGTCACGACGGGGACGCCGAACTAGTGTGATGCACCGGAAATCTTGGGCTTAAGTCTCTTGCTGGTTTTCGGTGACTGGACTTCCCGCGCCACTTTCTCACCGTCGCTACCGTTACGCCGACCTCTGCCGCCACACGCGCATTCGGCGTCCCGTCCGCACACGCCAGCACGATGCGTGCCCGCTCTGCACACCGGGGCGCCACCACCCCACTTGCCCAACGGATCAACTCCGCGCGCTCTTCAGCGGACAGGGCGACTTCAACAGCACGGGGACCCGGCGACATGAGAGGGCGGTATGCGACCTGATGTCGCATCTGTCGTCGCTGGAACGTGTGGGACCGCAGCATCCACGCTGACCAGCGAACTCGGCCGTGCTGGAGTGTCCCCCGTGAGCGACCGCCAGTCCTACAAGAGCGACTTATCCGACGAGCGCTGGGCCCTGATCGAGCCCGTAATCAGCGCCTGGAAGGCCCGACACCGCTCCGTCAGCGGCCACCAGGGCAACTACGACATACGGGAGATCGTCAACGCCCTGCTGTACCAGTCCCGCACCGGATGCCAGTGGGATTACCTCCCCCACGACCTGCCTCCCGCCGGCGCTGTGAAGTACTACTTCTACAAGTGGCGCGACGACGGCACCGACCAGACCATCCACGACCTTCTACGCTGGCAGGTTCGGGAGAAGAAGGGCCGATTAGCCGACCCCAGTTTGGTGGTGCTCGATACCCAGAGCCTGCACGCCGCCGCCGGAGTCCGGGCCGAAACCACCGGACGGGACGCGAACAAGAAGGTGCCCGGCCGCAAGCGCGGACTGGCCGTCGACGTGCTGGGCCTGTTGATCGCGGTGGTGGTACTGGCCGCCTCCGTCCACGACAACGCCGCCGGCATCGCGCTGCTCGACAGGGTGGTGGCCAGCACCGAGCCGGGCACCGTGAAGAAGGCCCTGGTGGACCAGGGGTTCAAGAACACCGTCGCTGACCACGGGGCGAAGCTGGGCATCGAGGTCGAAGTCGTGAAGCGCAATCCTGGCGACACCGGGTTCGTCCCGCAGCCCAAGAGATGGGTGGTGGAGCAGGCGAACGGGATCTTGATGCTGCACCGCAGGCTGGTACGTGACTACGAGCATCGGCCCACCTCGGCCGAGTCGAGGGTGTACTGGGCCATAAGCGACCGCATGTCGAGGATGCTGACCGGGACCTCCGCCCTCACCTGGCGCGGCGCATGACCGGCGGAGAGCTGACCTTGGGGGCGGTGCTGGGCGCACCTGGAGGAGCGGGAGCGGGAAATCGCCGCGCAGGTCGAGACGGCCCGGGAGAAGATCGCCGAGCTGACCGCACTGCTGGACGGGCTCGGCAGGGTGACCGAGGAGATCCGGATCACCCGCAAGACGCTGCTCGAGCTGCCCGATCCGCGACCGCCCGCGGCGCCGACCGCGAAGCTGCTGGACCATCCGGCTTACCACCAGATCATGGCAGTGTTCGCCACAGCCGATGCCCCGCTGCGGGCGCGAGCGGTGTGCGAGGTGATGGACGTGGAGATCGCGCCCAACAACATCAACAACGTCCGCTTGAAACTCAAGCGGCTGGTCGAACGCGGAATCCTGGTCGAGACCGAGCAGGGCTTGTTCGCCCAGCCGCGGCCATAGCCGCCCAGCGAACCCGCGGCCAGGCCGCTCGCCTCAAGCGAAAGGGCAACACGGGCACCAACTTCACATAGAGCCCTTTGAGGTGCCGATCAGTCGATGCGATCGCTCAGGCCCAGCACCTTCGGGTTGTCGCTGGGGAAGTTCCTGGGCATGCCCGGCACGTCGATGGTGCGCCCGTACACTCCGGCCAGGAACTCGACGGCACCGACTGGGAACTCGATCCAGTCGGCGTTGTCCGTGCGGACGACCACCGGCCATGCGTCCGGATCCGCAGGGCTCGTCCTCCAGTAGAAAGTGTCCCCCGAATTGGACGACGCCCAGGAGATCAGGCCTCCCGGCTGCGGGTAGGGAACGTAGTCCTCGGTGTCGCCCATCTCGTACAGATCCTGAAGGATCTCGTCGTCCCTGGACGCGGACGCCCATGGCGCCTCGGCGCCGGGCGTCGGAAGGGACACCATGAGGAAATCATCGATGACAAGTATCGGGTACGCCTCCGCCAGAGAGCGGAAGTCCGACGGCAGCGCCGTCCCGAGGCCCGCCTCGAGGACGGTCCAGTCCACGCTGTGTCCGCTTGGCACACGCCACCGTGTCATCGAAGGCAGCGCGGCCTCCAGCTCTTCGACCCTCACCATGTCGTCTGCCAATCCGGGGAGTTCTCGACCACGACGGTCTCGAACAATACTCCGTCCTCGATGCGGGCGGACGCGGCCACATAATTGCTCAAAGAGTCACGAACCGCCCTCTGACAACACGCTATCAACTTAGCATCGGAATTTCCGGTGCATCACACTAGTACTCCAGCAGGACTTTGGTGTCTGACCTGGGACGATGCCGGGCGGCTGGAGTGTAGCGGGCGGTAGTTAGTCAGGGGCGGTCTTGAAGA
>NZ_JBSFUW010000082.1:0-9829 GCF_053591995.1 Streptomyces sp. NPDC002835
GCGGACGAGTCGTCCACCGGCCCGCTCGGCGGCCCCCGCTACGAGGCCGGTGACGGCTACTACGGCGGCGAGACCTCGAGCATCCCGCGCCTGACGGTCACCTTCGGCAAGGTCGGTACGGCTCTCGACTCGCCGACCGTGGTGCACTCCACCGGCCCCGAGCTGTCGTGGAAGGCATATGCGAACACCACCGGCGCCGCCGGTCTGGACATCGTCGAGTACCAGCTGCACCGCTCGACGCAGCAGGTGTTCACTCCGTCGGCGGCGACGCTGATCGCGCCGATCGACAAGAGCGCCACCGCGTACACGGACACCACCGCGGTCCCCACCCCCGACTCGAGCTCCAGTGAGATCGGGAAGTCGTACTACTACCAGATCGCGGTCAAGACCCAGGACGGCGACCTGCTCGGGTCCCCGACCCGGGTGGTGGGCATCCCCAAGGCCGGCCGGACGATGAAGATCATCCAGGGCAGCCAGGGCGGCGTCACCGACACCACCCTCTCCTCCGCCCAGCCGACCACCAACCAGGACACCATCCAGTCCTGGGGCGTCGGCCAGAAGTGGCTGAGCGTCGGAAACAACTCCGGCACCTACGGCAAGACCCGCGCCGTGCTGAAGTTCCCCACCAGCGACATCCCGGCCACCGCCACGGTGCTCAACAACCGGATGTACATGTGGGGCGCCGAGACCACCACGGACAGCAGCGGAGCGATCTACGAACTCCACGCCCTGACCCGCGACTTCGCCGAAACCCAGGCCACCTGGAACAACGCCACCTCCACCACCGCCTGGACCAGCCCCGGCGGTGACATGAACGCCACCGTCTCCGACACCGTGGCCAACATGTCCGACGTCGGCCGCCACTGGTGGGACGCCACCAGCCTGATGCAGAACTGGGTGAAGACCCCGGCCGGCAACAAGGGCGTCGCGGTCAAGCTGAAGGACGAGTCCTCCACCGGACCGCAGGAACGCTCCCTGTTCCTGTCCGCGGAGGCCGCCGACCCGCAGCTGCGCCCGTACATGCAGGTCATCTACGTCGACTCGACGACGGCCTCCACGTACTACGCGCCCACGACCCCCGCGCGGATGACCCCGAACACCACCTACACGGTGGACTTCACGGTCACCAACACCACGTCCTCGGCGTGGGCGACGGGCGAGCGCGAGCTGTCCTACACCTGGAAGCTCCCCGACGGCACGGACGTGACCACCGGGGGCAACCAGCTGAAGACGGCGATCCCGGCCCTGCTGCCGGGCAAGTCGGCCACGATCCAGGCCAAGGTCGCCACCCCGATCAACTCGGACTCCGGCAACAAGCGGAACGAGTACGTCCTCGGCTGGGACGTCCGCAAGGTCTCGGACGGCACCTGGCTGTCCGCCGGCACCGGCGGCATCCCGCCGCTCAAGCAGAACGTTGCCGTCGAGGACCCAACCTCCAACCAGTTGGGTATGGAGAAGTTCTACTCCTACACCGGCAAGAACACCGGCGCCGGCTCTACGGTCATGAACAACCTCGCGGCCGGTAACTCTGTCTGGTCGTACAACGCGTTCTCCAACCCGGGCCGTGGTCTGAACACGTTCGCCCGCTTCGCCTACAACTCGCTGGACACGAGCGACACGGTGGCCGGTCACGGCTGGTCCATCCAGGCAGCAGGACCGATCCGGTTGGGCGCGCCGCTGGACTTCCACCCCAACCCGAACCCGACCGAGGTCCGCCTCCCGGACGGCGATGGCACCACCCACGTCTTCCGCTGGGACGCCACCAACAGCGTGTGGAAGGCCCCCGCGGGCGTCCACTACAAGCTGGAGGCCAAGCCGGGCCTGGACTGCAAGCCCACCAAGGACCCGGTTCCGGACGCCTGGACGATGACCCGCCCGGACGGCACCCGCTTCTTCTTCGGCTGCGACGGCTACATGACGTCGACGGTCGACAAGAACGGCAACACGCAGACGTTCACCTACGAGGAGCGCAAGTCCAACAACAAGCCGACCAAGTTCCTGACGTACATCACGGACCCGGCCGGCCGTCAGTCGCTCACCGTCGACTACTACAAGAAGGGTGACGCGTCCTACGAGTACATTAATGACACGGGCGCGAAGGTCACCGGCTCGAACCTGACCAACTCCAAGATCTACGACCACGTGAAGTCCCTGACGGATATCTCGGGCCGCAAGATCGCCTTCTACTACACCACCAAGGGCCTGCTGGGTCAGTTCACCGACGGTGACGGCTCGGCACAGCCGAAGGTGTTCGCGTTCACGTACGACGCGACGCAGGGCAACAAGAACGTCAAGCTGGTCAAGGTCACCGACCCGCGCGGCAACGCCACCGGCATGGCGTACTACGCGCCGCAGACCGGCGACGACCCGAAGTACCACTGGTGGACGAAGACGATCACCGACCGTCTGCAGAACGCCACGGCCTTCGCGTACGCGCCCGACGCGGCCAACCCGAAGTTCACCGCCGCCAAGGTCACCGACGCCGAGAACCACGCGACGGACTATGTGACGGACGACTTCGGCCGCCCCGTCCAGACCACCAACGCCAAGGCCCAGACGGTCAAGCTGAGCTGGGACGCGGACAACAACGTCACCTACCTCGAAGAGAACAACGGCGCCAAGACGGCGTTCTGCTATGACCAGAAGACGGGCTACCCGCTCTGGAAGCGTGACGCCGAGAACAACAAGGCCGGCGTACCGGCGCCGAGCGAGTGTGCGCCTGGCGTGTATCCGGCCAACGCGCAGAAGTACGAGTACCAGACCCGGCTCGACGGATTCTCCACGGACCTCTACCGCAAGACGTCTCCGGAAGGCCGCACCTGGCAGTTCGGCTACGACACCTTCGGCAACCTGACCGCGGTCACCGACCCCAAGGGTCTCGCGACCACCACGGTGCCGGACGACTACACCACCAAGCACGAGTACGACGCCTACGGTCAGCCCACCAGGACGATCGACGCCAACGGCAACCCGACGACCAACAGCGACTTCGGCCCCACCGGCTACCCGGAGAAGACCACAGACGCGCTGAACAACGCGACCTCGTTCGTCTACGACGAGCGCGGACAGGTCACCCAGGTCACCGACGCGCTGGGCAAGAAGACCACGCAGACCTACGACGTCTACGGGCGTCCGCTGATCAACACGGTGCCCAAGGACCAGGCCGCAGGTATCCTGATCACCACCCCGGCCCCGGTCTTCGACGCCAACGACAACGTCACCACCGTCACGGCCCCCCACGGTGGGGTGTCCACCGCGGTGTACGACGCCGCAGACCAGGTCATCTCGGGGACGGCGCCGAAGGACTCACCGACCGCTCCCGAGCGGACGACCACCTACGCCTACGACAAGACCGGTCATCTTCGGACGACCACCGAGCCCAAGGGCACCGCGACCACAGCGGACCCGAACGACTACACCACCACCCACAACTACGACGAGATCTACCAGCTCACGTCCGTGGTCAACGCTGTGGGCGACAAGGTCTCGTACGAGTACGACAACGTCGGCAACCCGGTCACGGTCATTGACCCGAAGAAGAACGCGACCCCCGACACCGCCGACTACACCAGCAAGACCGCCTACGACCTGAACCACCGGGTCACTACGGTCACCGACCCGCTGGGCAAGACCACGTCACGCAGGTACGACAAGGACTCGCTCGTTGTCGCCTCCACGGACGTCGACAACAACGAGTCGCTGGTCACCTACGACGAGCGTGGCGCAAGGATCCAGGCCAAGGTCCCGCACACGGGCACCAGCCCCGACATCACCTACCGGACGACCAAGTACGAGTTCGACCAGGTCGGCAACCCCACCAAGGTGATCACCCCGCGCGGTGTCGACACGGCCGACGCCGACGACTTCACCGCCCGGACCGAGTACGACAAGCTCAATCGGCCGGTCAAGCAATTCCAGCCGTACGACCCGGCGGACGCCCGGTACAACAGCCCGAACGTCTACACCCAGACCTTCTACGACGCGGTCGGCAGGGTCTCCACGACGTCGGCACCGCCCTCCGAGGGCCAGACAGTCCGCAACAACGCCACCTACACCTACTTCGACAACGGGTGGGCCAAGTCCACCACCGACCCGTGGGACATCGTCACCACCTACGACTACAACGACATCGGTGAGCAGACCTCCCGGACCATCGCGTCGGCCGGCGGCTCCTCGTCGCGCACGATGGGCTGGACGTACCACCCGAACGGCAAGCTCAAGTCGAAGACGGACGACGGCGTGCCGGTGGGCAGTGCGGTCGCTCTCGTCGACAACTCCGACGTCCAGAACACCAGTTCCACGGGCACCTGGACGAAGGGCAGCAGCAGCGGTCAGCAGGGCTACGACCACCAGGTCCACGCCGCGGGCACGGGCACGGACGCGTTCACCTGGACGCTGAACATCCCCAAGAGCGGCAGCTACACCGCCTACGTCAAGTTCCCGCAGGTGACGGGGGCCGCGACGAACGCCAAGTACACGGTCACCAAGTCCGACGGCACCACGACGGACGTGGTGAAGGACCAGAACGCCGCTACCGGCACCTGGGTCAGCCTCGGCTCGTTCGCCCTCACCCAGGGCAACGCGGCCAAGCTCCAGCTGTTCCAGAACAGCGGTGGCAAGGTCGTTGCCGACAGCGTGAAGCTGGTGCGTGACACCTCAGGTGACACCGACGCCGAGAAGCACACCTTCGGCTACTCCTACGACCTCAACGGCAACCTCATCTCGATCGACGACACCTCGTCAGGTGCCGCGATCGACGCGTACACCATCGCCTACACGAACCTGAACCAGGTTCAGAAGATCACCGAGGCGTTGGCGGGCCAGGAGAAGAAGTCCACCTCCTACACCTACGACGCGAACAGCCGGGCGGAGACAGTCGCCCACCCCGACCAGTACTCCACGTACACGTACGACCTGCGTGAGCTGGTCAAGACGGTCTCGGTGGGCAAGTCCGCCACGGACCCGTCTCCCAAGGTCACGTCGTACACGTACACCGACCGTGGCCAGCCCCTGCGAGAGACGAAGGCCAACAACAACACGGTCGACTACACCTACTACCTCGACGGTGCGCTGAAGTCCCAGGCCGAGAACAAGCCCAACGGCACCCTCGTCTCCTCCCACACCTTCGCCTACGACGCCAACGGCAACAAGGCGCAGGACGTCACGAAGAAGATGAACGCCGACAACCACGCGGCGTACCTCGACTCCACCACGGACTACACCTACGATCCGGTCGACCGGCTCGCCCAGTCCGTCAAGACGGGCAACGGCGCGGGCACCGACACCTACGTCCACGACGACAACGCCAACGTCATCAGCCAGACGGTCAAGAACACGTCCTCGACGTTCACCTATGACCGCAACCGGCTGCTGACGTCGACCACGTCGGGGGCCTCGTCCACCTTCAACTACGACCCGTTCGGCCGCACGGAGTCCGTCACCGCCGGTGGCCAGATCGTCTCGCGGAGCGTGTACGACGGCTTCGACCACGTCGTCGAGTCCCAGCAGCGGGACGGCGACGGCTCGATGAAGTCCACCACCTACACCTTCGACCCGATCGACCGCACCACGTCCAAGACCGTCGACGGCAAGACCACCGACTACAACTACCTCGGCATGTCGAACGAGGTCCTCAACGAGGAAGTCGCCGGCGCGCTCACCAAGTCCTACCAGTACAGCCCCTGGGGTGAGCGCCTGTCCCAGGTCAAGCACAACACGGACGGCACGACCGAGGACGGCTACTACGGCTACAACAGCCACACCGACGTCGAGACGCTCACCGACAACAGCGGCGACACCAAGGCCACCTACGGCTACACGGCCTACGGCAGCGACGACACATCCGAGTTCACCGGCATCGACAAGC
This sequence comes from Streptomyces sp. NPDC002835, assembly GCF_053591995.1. Taxonomy (NCBI): domain Bacteria; kingdom Bacillati; phylum Actinomycetota; class Actinomycetes; order Kitasatosporales; family Streptomycetaceae; genus Streptomyces; species Streptomyces sp. NPDC002835. Next base: position 5,867 of record NZ_JBSFUW010000082.1, read on the forward strand.
CGGATGTCGCGAACCCGACGAAGGAGCAGTACAACTCCTACCGCTACAACTCCAAGCGGTGGGACGCCCAGTCCGGCACCTACGACATGGGCTTCCGCGACTACAGCCCGGGCCTGAACCGCTTCACCACCCGGGACATGTACAACGGCGCTCTCGCCGACATGGGGCTCGGCAGCGACCCCTTCACCGGCAACCGCTACGCCTTCACCGGTGGCAACCCCATCAGCAACGTGGAGCTGGACGGCCACCTCGCCTTCCTGGCGGTGCTGGTGCCCGTGCTCGTGGTCGCCGCGGTCGTGGTCGTGGCAGCGGTCGTAGCAGCGGCGGTGACCACCGTCGTCGCGGACACGGTGGAGAAGATCGAGGACGCCGTCGAAGACGCCATGGAGGAGGATGAACCGGCACCGGCCCCCAAGCCCGCGCCCAAGCCGCGAGGCACCGACGACGATGACGACGACGACAGCAAGTGCGGCTGGGTCAAGCACGGACCCCAGGACGCGGCCAACGGCAACCGGGCCACGGGCGTGAGCGCCTGCCTCGACAAGGACTACCTGGCCAAGAACAAGGGCTCGTCGACGGACGTCAAGACGGTGGCCCCTCCGGGCTATCAGTGGGCACAGCGTGTGGCAGGGCACCTTGGAGTGGACCCGTCGAAGAACATCAACGCCTGCCATCTCCTCGGCAAGCAGTTGAGCGGCTCGGGTACCGATCTGAACAACCTGGCCACCTGCGCCCGCGGAGCCAACGACTGGCAGACCGGCTCCGATCAGGGCTCCAACAACATGAAGAACTACGAGAACCAGGTCGCGGAGGCCGTCAACGCCGGGGGGCAGGACGTCATGTACTCGGTGACGGCTCACTACACTGGCAACAGAACGGTCCCCAACGGATTCACCCTCACGGCCTACGGCACGAATCCGGACGGGACTCCAGGAATACGGATCAACGAGTTCATACCGAACACCCTGAAGGGGAACAACCTCGGAATGTACAACCATCACACGACCGGTGCCCCCGTTCCCACCGGATCCACGCCGTGATGCCGTCCGCGCAGAGAAGGTGGTGACTGAGATGGCGGAACGCGAAGCGCTTCAGCAGCTCATGCCTCCCACGGCCGAAAGCGACACGTCGGTCGACTGGGAACGGATGAGCGAGTCGTGGGGCAAGGAGTTCCCGTCCGACTTCCGGCACTTCATCGAGGTGTACGGAGCCGGGACGATCGCGAACTACCTGAGCGTCCTCAAGCCCGAACCCAAGGGGGTCGAGCCGGGCTCCGACGACATGCTCATGGAGACGGTGAACGCCAAGAACGCCTGGGCCAGGGAACCGAAGTCACCCGAGCTGATGGGTACAGACCCCGAGCTGATCGCGTGGGGGCTGGACTCCAGCTCGGACATTCTGTGCTGGGACGCCTCGGGCGACGACCCCGATGCGTGGCCCATCCTGGTTCGCAGCAGGGACGACAACCTGTGGAGTCGTTACGACTGCGGAATGGTGGAGTTCCTCGTGCGCACCCTGCGGGCGGACTTCGTCGACTGTCCCCTGAGCGACGTGTCCCTCTGGGGCAAGCATCCGGTGACCTTCCTGAATCAGCGCGAGTACCAGCGCTTGTTGAAGGCAGGTCTGGATCCATGGACGGGCGAGCCGGACCCGTACGCCGGAATGTTCGGCGACTGACCGGCAGGGGAGATCTCTGCTCAGCCGTGATCGCATGATTAACCGCGACAGCTGAGCCGGGATCCCGGCAAGGCGAGGCTCCTGGCCACTGCGCCCGCGTTCTCCACGCGCGGCACGCCGGCTCAGGAGCCTCGTCCGTCTGTTCAGCCCGGATCCACCGGCGGGACTGTCCTGAAATTGGCTCTGGCCCGTAGTCGGTGGTGACGGTGGGTGTCCGTCATGGCAGGAGGATGCGGTGGCGGAGGAGGTCGAATCCGGTTCCATGACCTGCTTCCGGGCGCAGCAGACCGAAGACACTGAGTGGGACACACGCAACTGCGCGCGGTGCGGCGCCGCTTTCCGGGTGCGAGGAAAAGAGCAGCAGGTCAGAGCTGCCTCGTACTGCTCACGGGCCTGTCACTTGGACGCGACCGCACGAGGATTCTGGACTTGCGCTCAATGCGGGAGCGAGTTCTACCCGAAGAGCCCTACCGCTCCCGCTGGCACCCTCCGAGGATAGTTCTGTTCCAAGACCTGTTCGGGGCTCGCCCAGCGCGCCCGTGCCACCCGTACCTGCCTCCAGTGCGCCGCAGAGTTCGAGATCAAGGTGTCCCGTGCCGAGAACGGCCGCGGCTCGTATTGCAGCAAGGAGTGCCAGGCCCGCGCCGACGGCACCCTCGAACGCGCCTGCCAAGGCTGCGGGAAACCGTTCCGCGCGACGCGCAGCGTCGTCGAACGCGGCTGGGGCGCTTTCTGCTCACAGGCGCGCACGGCGCGGCGGGTAACCCGCGCCTGCCGTGTGTGTGAAACCGAGTTTGCCGTGAAGCAGTCGGTCGCCGATGAAGGGCGAGGCATCTACTGCTCCAACGCCTGCCGCCACCTGGGCAAACAGAATCGTGTCCGCAAGACGTGTCCCCAGTGCGGCGTCCAGTACACCGTGCCTGTCTCGCTCAAGGAGAGGCGACGGGCCTGCTCCCGCTCCTGCTGGGTGAAGATCATGGGCACCGACCCCGTGCTGTCCGCGGTGCTCGCCCGTGCCCGCCACGAGCAGCTCATCACCCGGGCCCCGACCCGTCCGGAGCGCATCCTCTACGCCCTCATCGACGAGGTGACGGCGGAGCTTTCCCCGGATCTCAGCTGGGAGCGCCAGTACCGCCTCCTGGACCGGTGGACCGTGGATGCGGCCATCCCCTCGCTCCGTCTCGTCCTGCAAGCCGACGGCGACTACTGGCACGGCCTGCTGCCGGAGTACCGCGAGGATCCCCGGGTTCGCGGAAACATGGCCAATGACGCCTACCAGGACCGCAAGCTCTCACAGGCCGGCTGGACCGTACTGCGCTTCTGGGAATCCGACTTGATCCGCAACCTCACCGCGTGCACCGAGCGCCTACACGCGGCCATCGCAGGGCGCTCGGAGTAGGTGCCGCCTACCAGATGTTGGAGCAGGTGACATGTGTGCCGTCCTGATCATCCGAAGGTGGGCCTCACGGCGTCACGGCCCGGGAAGGTCAGACGGAGCGAGGCTCCACCCCAGAGGGGCGGAGCCTCGCGCTGTAGCGGGTGGATCAGCGGCGGCGGCTGAATCGCCGGATCTGAACGAAGCTCCGGCCGAGCCCAGCCACCAAGGCGGTGAGGGCGCCCACCACTGCCACCGAGGGGTGGAAGATGACGATCACGACAACGACCACAATGGCGGTTCCAGCGTAGGTACGCAGGTCGTCCGGCTTGTTCGTCACGGTGTAGGAGGTAACCACGGCTATGCCCCTTCTCTAGGTGATGCCGCGTGTTCTGGCGGCACCATCCACACTCGGGGTGCGTTGCATGTTGCCGGAAGGACAACTTGTTGTTGCAGGCCGACAACTTCAAAAGGCCAGGTGAATGGGGGCAGTGGTGGATCTGATCCAGACCATCAGGACGAGTGCGGTCGGGTTGGAGCCGCGTCAGCGAGTCGGGCGGGGCGTGCCCGACCCCATCGACCCGAGGCTCAATCCGGCGGTTCAGCAGTACATCACTGCCCTGAGAGGGCGTTTATGCAGTTCAAAGCAGGTAAGCGGCTTATGTGAGTGCCCCGTTTCAGCATGGTTCACCCCGTAGGTTCCGAATGCCGCCCGGCAAGGCGCGACCCCCGTCGCCCGTCTCATCCTCTTCTGGTCCTGGAAACCCGTCTTACGTAGAGATACGGCAGAAACTCCCACCCTCCTGCGGAACAGAGCCTTCCGGCATGCCCATGCTCACGCTGTGCCGTGAGTGAGCGCAAGCCGTACCCCAGCGACCTGTCCGACGCCCGATGGGCCCTGATCGAGCCGA
>NZ_JBSFUW010000083.1:0-9565 GCF_053591995.1 Streptomyces sp. NPDC002835
GCCTGGGCCTGCTGCGGGTCAAGGAGGACGCCCTGGTGCTGCACTCGATGCACTGGCCGGACGAGATCAGGTCCCCGGCCTCGCTGGCGCCGCCCCCCGTGGAGATCGACGATTCGGAGATGGACGGGGCCATGGCGCTCATGGACGCGATGGGGGAGGACGACATCTCCCACTACACCGACCACTACCGCGAGGCCCTGGAGGAGGTCATCGCCGCCAAGGCCGAAGGCAAGCAGCCGCCGACTGCCGAGGAGGCGGCGCAGCCCGCCGGGCAGGTCGTCGACCTGATGGCCGCGCTCAACGCCTCCGTCGCGAAGGCCCGCGAGGCGCGCGGCGAGGACGACCACGCCACGGTGCACGAGATGCCGAAGCCGAAGAAGAAGAAGACGGCGAAGAAGGCACCCGCAAAGAAGACCACGGCCAAGAAGGCAGCCGCCAAGAAGAGCCCCACGAAGAAGTCCACCGCCCGGCGCAAACCCCGCGCCTCCTAACCGGCCGTGAGCCCGGTCTCCGGCCGGCAGACCGGGCACGGCCTGATGCCCGGCTCCGCGAGCGCGATCAACGCCTCCTGCCGGTTCAGCCACCCGTGCGCGCTCTTGAACACAGTGCAGCCCCCGCGGTGCAGCACCGCGACGGCGTCATCAGCCTGGGCCCGGGACGGCTCGATCCTCCACGCCGACTGCTCCCGTGCGGCCCGCTCCCGCCGTCGCTGCTGCTCGTGCTCAGCCTCCAGCTCCCGGATCGCCGCGCGGGTGAGCTCGAGCTGGTACGCGAGGTACTGCTCGACGATGCGCAGCTTGTCGAGCCGGGACACGTCAGGCCGGTAGTCGGGCATCGGGAGCTCAAGGGGCAGAAGAGGCAAGGGAAGAGCGGTCAGGCGGCTTCGGTGACGTCGATCGCCGGCGTCACCGAAGGCCTCGTGGAGGCCTTCAACTCGCTCCGGGCCTGCACCCGCTGCTCGCCCTCGATGGTGGCCCAGTACGGGTGGGTGGTGATCCGGATCGACAGGTCGGTGCACTCCATCCGCAGCCGCTTCACCGTCCGCTGCTGCTCCTCGCTCCAGCCGGGGCTGTCCTCGCGGCCGCCGGTGACCTCACCGGTGTGCGGGTGCTCGGTGCCCGGCCAGCCTGGCATCGGCTCCACGCTCCACGGCAAGGTGCGGCACAGCGCGGCCAGCTCAGCCGTCGCCTGATGCAGCCGGACCTGCGCAGCACGCAGATCCTCGGGGAACTGTGTCTCAGCCATCGCGTCCTTCTCCTTGCTCGAACTTCACGATCAGCACGCCAGCCAGGCCCGCCGGCGGACCTCGCCCCGGCGCTTCACCGCACCCAAGGCCTCGAGCCGCTCCAGCTGGTACAGCACGCTCGACGGGGATACAGGCCGACACCGGCAGCGATCTCCCGCAACGACGGCGCCTCGCCGTGCACCGCCACGTACGAGCGCATCCAGCGCAAGATCCGCACCTGCCGCTCGCTGAAGTCACCCACGCCGTCCCGCCTTCCCGTCCTCGACACGCGCCTGGTGGCGCAGCTCCGCCCATCCGGTGCTGGGTCGGCCGGTGCCCCAAGCCGGGTCGGTGAAGATCCGCGCCGACAACTGCAGCAGACGCCGGCGCAGCTCCGCCGTGCCGTACGGGCGCGGGGCGGCGAGCGCCCGATAGACGCGGTCCCACTCACGCTGGACCTGCATCAAGCCATCGGGAAACGTCGATCGCGCCATGCCCGCAGTAAAACACGTGTTCGATTTACTGTGCATGTCGGACCGCCGGACCTGACGAGTACGGGCAACCGTTTCTCCGGTGAAGATCACCACCCGCCCGAGTGAGACCCCGCGGTTCTGCATCAGCAGGAGACGCGTGGTCCGCTATCCACGGGGGCGTGATCAAGAACCTGCTGCGTGGTCTGGTGCCGCTCACCCTCGCCCTCATCCCGACCCTCGCGCCCGCGCCGGCCCAGGCCGCCCCCGTCCTGCTGCCCGACGCGCTGTCCGCCCTGCCCGTCGCCGACGAAAGCCGCACGGGCTACACCCGCACGGCCTTCAAGCACTGGAACGCCGGCGCCGACTCCGCCGACGGCTGCAACACGCGCCGGGAGGTTCTGATCGCGGAGGCGATCGAGGCGCCGACGATGGGGGCCGGCTGCTCGATCACCGGAGGGAAGTGGCTGTCCTACTACGACGGCCAGGCGGTCACCGCCGCGAGCGCACTCGACATCGACCACATGGTCCCGCTCGCCGAGGCATGGGACTCCGGGGCCTCCGCCTGGAGCGCGGCCAAGCGCGAGGCGTACGCCAACGATCAAGGCTCCGCGACCTCCCTGGTCGCGGTCACGGCCCGCACCAACCGCTCCAAGGCCGACCAGGACCCGGCCGAATGGCTCCCGCCCGCGTCCGACCAGTACTGCCGCTACATCGGCGAGTGGGTCGGCACCAAGCTCCGCTGGAGCCTGACCGTCGACACGGCCGAGCTTGAGGCGCTCAAGACCTTCGCCGACGGCCCCTGCGAGGAGACCGTCATCAACCACAAGTCGGCCGAGTAGACCTGCGGCACCGGTAGAGCAGGCGGCGTGACCCGGTGTCTTCGGGTGCGTTAATCCCTACATGACGACGTACACGTTGGGGATCGAAGGCGGCCCGATGGACGGCGGGGCGGCGATGGTGGACGCCGACGAGGATGGCTGGCCGCCCTACCGTCAGTGCTGGAACGGGGCGGTGTACGTACGAGAACCGTTCGGACTCGAACCACACGATCCGAACTGGCACTACTGCCACCGCGGCCAGAGGCCAGCCTGACCTCGTCCACTGTCGGCTCAAGTGAGACGTGAGAGGAGGACCAGCTCGCCGCGCTCGGCCTGGTCCTCAACGCCGTGGTGCTGTGGAACACCCGCTACCCCGACGCCGCGGTCACCGCGCTGCGCGAGGCCGGCATGCAGGGGCAGGACGAGGACCTGGGCCGGCTGTCCCCGCTGAAGGCCAAGCACCTCAACGTCCTGGGCCGGTATAGCTTCCTGCCGGCCGTGCCCGGCGGCGGGATGCTGCGGCCTCTGCGCGAGCCGGCTGATGCCGACATGGAGAGGGAGGACGACCTGTAGGGGGCAGCGCCTGGGGGGTTTGGCTCGGAGCGTCGGCGGGCCGGGGTGTGGCAGGTTCTCGGGAATGTGACGGCCGTGACGTGGTTTCCGCTGGTTTTTGCCGGGAGAAGTAGCCGGATATGCCTCCTGCCGTACGGCAGGAGACGAGGGAGATGAGGAGGGGGACTGTGGTGGGTAACGCAAGCGGTTCGGATCAGGAGTGGATGGACCTGGCGGACGCGATCACGCTGCTGCGGGAGCAGGTCGCCGAGGCCCAGGACCGGATCGCGGTCCCTGCGGGCGGCGGCGACCGGGGGGTGCTGTTCACGCTGGGGGAGATCACGCTGGATCTCGGTCTGGAGCTGACCGGCAGCAAGGGCGTCAACGGCGGACTGCGCTGGAGCGTGATCAGCCTGGGCGGCAAGAAGGAAAGCGGCAGCAGGGCCACCCACACGGTGAGCGTGAAGCTGACCCCGCACCGGCCCGGCGGCGGCGACATCGACGTCAGCGACGAGGAGTAGGCCCTCCAGGCACGTGCCGGAGGCGGCAAGAGGGAAGCGGGGGAGGGCTGGTGGAGTTCGACCGGCGGGTGCAGATCCGGGTGGACCGGCTGAAGAAGGGGGAGAGGAACAAGGGGTTCGGCTCAGGTTATCTGGTCGCGCCGCGGCTGGTGCTGACCGCCGCCCACGTCCTGGACCACATGGATCCCGGCACCGACAGCCCGGTGACGGTGAGTGTGCCCGACACCGGCGAGCGGGAGTTTCCCGCGACCGTGCTCTGGCAACGCAAAGACGGCACCGTGGACGCCGCGCTGATCGAGATCACAGAAGGCCACGGCTGGCAGGTGCCGCAGTCCCTCGGTGACCTGCTCACCCGGCCGCCCCAGCGCTACGGCCTCATCATCGGAACCCGCCCCCACCCGGTCACCGCGAGCGGCTTCCCCCGCCTCCAGAAGGACACCACAGACGGCCGACGGCTGGATGAACAGTTCACCGGCCGTATCGCCCCGGGGACCGGCTCCCTGGCAGGCCGCTACGAACTCACCGGCACCGACCCCACCCCCGCCGCAACAGACACCCCCGGCGGCGGGAGCCGCTGGTCCGGCATGTCGGGAACCGCCGTCCTTGCCGACGACGGCTACGGCGGAGACCTGCTGTGCGGCGTCATGCGCCGCGACCGCCAGGCCGACGACGGCACCCGCCTGACCGCCACCCCCGCCGCCCGGCTCCTCGCCGACGACGCCTTCCGCTCCCTCATCACCGAGCACACCGGCTGGGAACCCGTCCTCGAACCGGTCGAACCCGCCGCCCTGCTCACCCCCGCCGCCGTCGACCGCAACCTCCGCTCCCCCGCCGCCCTCCTGCGCGCCGACGCCGAAGCCGTCGCCTTCCACGGCCGCCAGAGCGAACTCGCCGACTTACAAGCGTGGTGCGACGGCCCGCCCGCCATCCAGGTGCGCGTGCTGACCGGCCCCGGAGGACAGGGCAAGACCCGCCTCGCCCGCCGACTCACCGACACCCTCGGCTGGCGCGGCTGGGTCACCGGACACCTGAGCCCGGACCTCACCGACGACCCCACCCCGGACGCCGCCCCGCCCGATCTCACCACCCTGACCACATCCCTGCCCCTGCTGCTGGTCATCGACTACGCCGAGACCCGCCCCCGCCTGCTCCGCCGCCTCATCACCCACCTGCACCGCTCCCGCCACCGGGTACGCGTGCTGCTGCTCGCACGCTCCGACGGGCAATGGCGCACCGGCTCCCTCCAGGCCATCGCCGACGTACGAGACCTTCTCGAAGAAGCCCCGGTCATCCCGCTCGCCCCGCTCATCCCCACCAGCCAGGCCGCCCAGGACCGGCACAACGCCTTCCACCGCGCCGCCCATGACCTCGCCCTCCTCCTGCCGCTGCTTCCCGATCTGCCCGCACACGAGTGGACATCCCTGGCCGCCGAACTCCGGCCCCCCGCAGACCTGCACGACCACCGCTACGACAACGTCCTCACCCTGCAGATGACCGCCCTGGTCAGCCTCCTGCAGCACGGACCGCGGCCCGTCGACACAGCCCCCGGCACCCCACCGGAGCGCACCCTCCTCAAACACGAGGACCGCTTCTGGGAAGCCAGCGCGAATTCACCCGCCTACAGACTCGACCTGCCCGCCCCCACCCTGGGCGCCGCCGTGGCAGTGGCCGCCCTGTGCGGCGCCGGCACGAAGGACGAGGCGCTGCGCGTCATCACGACCCTGCCCAGCCTGCCCGCCCACCAGAGGGCACCCGCCGCCGCGTGGCTCGCCTCCCTGTACCCGGCAGACGGCGACCGCTACTGGGGCTCCCTCCAACCCGACCGCATCGCCGAATACCACGCCTCCCGCACCCTCACCGAAGGCGACATCCCGCTGCCCGCCCTGCTCGGCGCGGCAGCGCCCGGACAACAGGCCCAGCTCATCACCGTCCTGGCCCGCGCCGCCATCGCCCACTACAACACCGGCCGCACCACCGACAGCGACCACGTCCTCCAGACCATGGACACGGCCCTGGACACCGCCGCCCTGACCTACCAAGGCGTCCAGACCGCGACAGCCTCACTCCCCTACCCCTCCCGCGTCATCGCCCCCCTCGCCCTTCGCCTCACCACCGCCCTCGCCCACACCCACCAGCAACTCGCCGCGGGTAACCCGGCTGCCTACGAACCCGACCTCGCCACCTCGCTGTCCAACCTCGGCGTCCAGCTGGCGGAGGAGGGGCGGTGGAGCGAGGCACTGACCGCCACCGAGGAGGCGGTGGAGATCCGGCGTCGGCTGGCCGCGGGCAACCCGGCCGCCTACGAACCCGACCTCGCCACCTCGCTGTCCAACCTCGGCATCCGGCTGGCGGAGGCGGGGCGGCGGAGCGAGGCCCTGACCGCCGAACAGCAGGCGATGGAGATCCAACGTCGACTGGCCGCGGGCAACCCGGCCGCCTACGAACCCGACCTCGCGCGCTCGCTGTCCAACCTCGGCATCCGGCTGGCGGAGGAGGGGCGGCGGAGCGAGGCCCTCACCGCCACCGAGGAGGCGGTGGAGATCCAACGTCGACTGGCCGCGGGCAACCCGGCCGCCCATGAACCCCACCTCGCCGCCTCGCTGTCCAACCTCGGCGTCCAGCTGGCGGAGGCGGGACGGCGGAGCGAGGCCCTGACCGCCGAGCAGCAGGCGGTGGAGATCCAACGTCGACTGGCCGCGGGCAACCCGGCCGCCTACGAACCCGACCTCGCGCGCTCGCTGTCCAACCTCGGCATCCGGCTGGCGGAGGAGGGGCGGCGGAGCGAGGCCCTCACCGCCACCGAGGAGGCGGTGGAGATCCAACGTCGACTGGCCGCGGGCAACCCGGCCGCCTACGAACCCGACCTCGCCACCTCACTCGCTGTCTTCGCGATGCTTCTGGCAGCGGAGGGCGACCTTCCCAAGGCGCTCCACGCGACGGGGGAGGCTGTGGAGCTGTACCGCCGCTATGTCGGCACGCTGCCTCCAGCATTCCCGCGACTCCATGCCGTGCTGGACCTGCAGGCCCAGTTGCTCGACGGCGTAGGACGTCAGCAAGAGGCGGAGGCGGTCCGGCGCTGGCTCGGGGAGAATCCGCTCCCGTCTGATTCTCACAATTGACCGGTTGTGAGAACCGTTCTTGCTGACCAGCGCCAAGCGCGTTTGCCCAGGCCGGTTCTCGCAGAACACCTCTCACAACCGCCGAGTTTTGCGAGGCCGTTATGAGAGACGCGGTCGGGGTGCCGCTACCTGCGGAGACTGGCTTAGCGTTACTGGCTGCTCAGCTGATCCCCGACGCCGACCACGAAGGGCGACGCAGCGCCGACGCATCCGGTGGCGGGCATGGGCCGCCCTCCCGTGGGGAGCCGGGAGGGACTGGACCCCGCCCGACGTGACCGGGCGGGGCCCGCACAGCATGCACGGGAATCAGCCACCAGGGAAGAGGGTGGCTCAAAACCGCGCTGATCTCAGTGGAGCCGGCACGCTCGCCGCCTGGATGCTCTCCCCCAGCGCGGCAATCAGGTCCACTGCCGGCGGGGCCGCCTTCAGCACGGGCGGCGTGCCGCCGCTGGCCTTGGCCGCGACCAACTGCTCCAGGGCATGCGCGTACTCGTCGTGAAGCTCGCCGACCTCGATGCCGGTCAGCTCCCTGACCAGGACCTCGGCCAGCTCCAGTTCCCGGTCTGTGACCGGTGCCGAGGGGGCGATGTCGCCCGGGTCGCGCAGCTCGTCTTCCCAGAGCAGGGTCTGCAGGATGAGGATGCCGCGCCGAGCCCGCAGCAGGGCCAGGCGCTCGCGACTCCTGCTCGCGATCTTGGCCACGGCCACGTATCCGGTCCGGGCGAGCGCCTCGACGAGCAGGACGTAGGAGTGGTCGGCCTCCGGACCGCCCGGCCCGACGTAGTACGGCCGGTTGTAGCTGATCGGGTCGATGTCCTGGCCCGGGACGAAACCGAGCACCTCGACGGTGCGCTTCGTCGGGAGAGGAAGGTGCTCCAGGTCCTCGTCGGTGAGCGCCACCGTGCGGCCGTCCGGCATCGCGAAGCCCCGGCCCACTTCCTCGTACGGGATCTCCCGGCCCTCGGCCCGGCAGAAACGCCTGTGTTCGACGCGCGCAGGTGTCACGGGCTTGCGTTCGTCGGCGAGTGCGGCGGGTTCAGTGGTGGGTGGGCCACCAGCTTTCGATCAGCCAGCGTCCAAGAGCGGTTGCCGCGCCGTGGAGCAGTCCCCGCCGGACATGTTGCGCTGCGGTCGTGTTGTCGCCCTGCTCAGCGGGCTGCTGTTCAGCGGGCGTGTTACGGGTACGGGGCTTACGCATCATCGTCTCCTCCGGGCATGACTGCACGACGGCGCCGGCATACGGCACGCCCCACAGTCCATGGGTTCCAGGCCCGCTTTCGGGCCCACGATCAGGCTGAAAGTGCCGCGGGGCGGTGCATAAGTGGGACAGGCTGGTGCTGCGCGGAGGCAATCGCCACGCGAACCGGACAAGGGGGGAGACAGATGAGGGACGGCGCGCTGGAGCGCAGTGGTGCGGAGGCGAAGGACGCCCGGGCTGAACTGGGCCAGCATTTACGGGGACTGTTCGACAGCTGCGGGTTTTCCTTGCGTCAGTTCACCCAGAAGCACGGATTCAGCCATTCCGCGATCGCGCGGTACCTGAGCGGAGAACGTCTGCCGCGCAAGGCGTTCCTGGACGCCCTGCTGAATGAGCGCGGCAACGACGACGTGGCGCCGGTTACCGAAGACGTACGGCAGCTGACGTTCTCCCTGTACCGCGCGGCGCTGGAGGCCAGTGGCAGCGGCATCCTGCTGGAGCTGTACCAGCTGGAAGTCCGCCTGGAGGATCTGATGGCCGAGCTGGACCAGGTGCACGCACACGCGCATGACTTGGAGAAACTTCAAGCTCGGGGCGAATCCGAGGCCCGGGCATCAGAGCAGGACCTCGAGGGTGAGGTGGCCGCGCTGATGCACCAGCGGGCTGGAATCCTGGCCGAGCTGGATCGCGTGCGCTATGAGATCAGCCGGCGGGAGAACACGCTGGCCGCTCAGGACCACAGCCCGCCGGCTCGCGTGCGGTTCTCCCCTCCCCCCGGGGGGACACCGCCGCCTCCCCCCGCGAGCCCGACCGTTGCCCCAGGGGGACAGCGCAGCGGGCCAGGCAACAGGGCGCTACGGGCCGTCTCCGGAATCGCCGTGATTGCCGCGGCGGTCTTCTTCGGCATGTGGCTCGGCAAGTTCTCCCAGCACCCAGAAACGCCCACAGATTCCTCTCACCCCGGCCTGTCCGAAGGCTCGAGCGATCCTGCCCCCGACAGCAGTCGTTCCACCCCGGCGCGCCCCAAGAACGGGGACGAACCCCAAGCCATCGTCTCCACAACGGCGGTGATCCCCCGCGGTGAGGCCCTCGACGCGGACAGCCACAGGCCGATCCTGTGGGGCACGGAATATGAATGGGGGGACTTCCAGGTCAGCGACAACCCCGTACAGGCTTCCGCTTTCACCGGCAACCAGTACGCATCCCTGGCACTGTCCAAAGCCGCCGACTGGAACACGGGCCTTGACCCGGAATCTTGGACACGGGCTATGCGGCTTGGGCCAGGGTAGTTGATGTTGTGTCGAGTGCTGTCTCGTAGGCGATGGGACTCCGTTGTCCGAGGTGGGAATGACGGCGTCGGGTGTTGTAGCGGTTGAGCCGGCGGAACGCGTCGAGACGGGCCTCGCGTTCGTTGGACCAGTGCTTTCGGCCCTGAAGAGTCTCGCGTTTGAACGTCGCGTTGAAGGACTCGGCGAGCGCGTTGTCCGCCGAGCTGCCGATCGCGCTCATGGACTGGCGGACGCCGGCCTGGCGGCAGGCGTCGGCAAAGGCCCGGCCGGTGTACTGACCAGATTCAACCGGTCGTTGCAACACCGGCCTGTTGCAACAGTAGCTGCTCGTTGAACACCTCGGCCGGTGTCCTCCAGCCGAGCGTCTTGC
>NZ_JBSFUW010000084.1:0-9113 GCF_053591995.1 Streptomyces sp. NPDC002835
TCCGGGCGCTTCCCTTCGGTCTTGCGTTTCCGACTCTATCAGATCTTTCCGATCCGATTTCCCCGGTGCTTTCCGGCCTTTCGACCTTCCGGCGGTTCCGACTCTATCAGACTCTTTCGGGCCTGACTCCCAGTCAGCGGGAGTTGTCATCGCGGCTGTTGGGCCGTTCCGACGCCCAAACTCTAGCGGATTTCTCCGGCGGCTCATAATCGAGCTTTCGAAATGAATTTCGGCATGCCGAAATTCTTCCCGAGTGGGAGATCGTGCTGAGTTTGGTTGCCGCGTTCGCGGCGGGGATTGCTGTCGAAGAACCGTTCCGGCTCTGTGACAACTCGAAGTACCTTACGGATCGTACGGGGCGGTGTCAACTCGCCCCTTCCGCCCGCCGCTAGTCCAGGTCGCTGAGGCGTCCGCCGGCGTCCGGCTGGTCGTGCTCGACGCGGCGCAGTACGCGGATGAGGAGCTCACCGAGGAGTGACCGCTCGTCGCCCGAGAGGTCCTGGAGCAGGTCCTCCTCGAAGTTCGTCGCCATGCGCATCGCCTCGAGCCACTTGGCGCGGCCGTCGTCCGTCAGCTCGACGATCACCCGTACGCGGTTGCTCTCGTCCCGGTCGCGGGTCACGAGGCCCTCGCCGGCCATGCGGTCGATTCGATGGGTCATGGCGGCCGGGGTGAGACCGAGGCGCTTGGCGAGCTCGCCGGGCCCCATCCGGTAGGGGGCGCCAGAGAGGACCAGGGTCTTGAGGACCTCCCACTCGGTGTTGCTGATCCCGAGGTCGGCGACCTGGCGCCCGTACGCGACGTTCATACGGCGGTTGAGCCGGCCGAGAGCCGAGACCACCTTCTCGACCTGCGGATCGAGGTCGCCGAATTCGCGCTGGTAGGCGGCGATCTGCTCGTCGAGGGTCGGCTCCTGCGGGCCGGAGGTCGGGGAGGCCTGGGGGGTCTCGGTAGGCATGCGCCGCAGTATGGCACGCCACTCGTTGGCATTGAAGTCCTTCTTTGTGTACTCTTCAATGTCGAACTTTAGTGTTGAAGTCTTCAGGCTTCAGTCCTCCGGCCCCCATCTCGGTGGCCCGGCGGACCGGCCTCCTTCTGAAGTGGGTGAGTGTGACCAAGGCGAAGGGTGCAGCGATGCGCCGGATCCAGGCAGGCAACGCGCTGAGCGCGTTCGGGCTCGGCTTCACCGTTCCCTATCTCTACGTCTATGTGGCGCAGGTGCGGGAGCTGGGCGCGACGACGGCGGGCGCCGTGCTCGCCGCGTTCGCGATGGCCGCGCTCGTCGCGCTGCCCTTCACCGGTCGGGTCATCGACCGGCGCGGCCCGCTGCCCGTGCTGATCTGCGCCGCTCTGCTCGCGTCGGCCGGCGCGGTCGGGATGGGCCTCTCCGGCAGCGTCCCGTCCGTCGTCCTCTCCGCGGCGGTGCTCGGCGCCGGTACGGCGATCATGCAGCCGGCGCTGGCCACCATGATCGTCTGGTGCTCCGAGACGGCGACCCGCACCCGCGCCTTCGCCACCCAGTTCTTTCTTCAGAACCTGGGGCTCGGCATCGGCGGCCTGATCGGCGGACACATCGTCGACGAGAGCAGGCCGGCGAGCTTCACCCTGCTGTTCGGCATCGAGGCCGCCATGTTCCTGGTGCTCGCCGGGATCGCCCTGACCGTGCGGCTCCCCCACTCCCCCGCGCTGTCCGGCGTCCGGCCCGCGGGCGCCGGGGCCACGGGCGGGCTGCGGATGCTGCTCGGACACCGGGCGATGGTGCAGCTGCTGGTCCTGGGCTTCGTCCTCTTCTTCGCCTGCTACGGCCAGTTCGAATCGGGCCTCGCCGCGTACGGCACGGAGGCCGCCGGTATCGAGCCCTCGACGCTCGGGACGGCGCTGGCCGCGAACACGGCGGTCATCGTGCTCGCCCAGTTCCTGGTGCTGAAGTTCGTGGAGCACCGCAGCCGCAGCCGCGTCATCGCCTCGGTCGGGCTCATCTGGGCCGTGGCGTGGCTGGCTGCGGGCTACGCGGGCCTCGGGCACGGCAGCCAGGCCATGGCGACGGCCGCGTTCATCTCGACGTACGCGCTCTTCGGCCTCGGTGAGGCGATGCTGTCGCCGACCGTGGCGCCGCTGGTCGCGGACCTGGCGCCGGAGGCGATGGTCGGGCAATACAACTCCGCCTTCGCCCTGGTCAAGCAGCTGGCGCTGGCGGTCGGCCCGGCCGTGGGCGGGCCGGTGGGCGCCGCGCTGCACGGGCCGTACATCGTGACCTTCGTGCTGTTCTCGCTCTCGATCACGGTGCTCGCGCTGCGGCTCGGCAAGCGGCTCAGCCCTGTGCAGGACCGCCCGTCGCTCGCGGCCAGGAGCCGGGTGGTGGCGGTGCACAAGCCCGACGAAGCCGTCGCCCCGGCCGCCTGAGGCGGACGCTCACCGGGAGGCCTGCCGGGCGGGCCCCCGGCTCGCCAGCGCCTGGTCCCGCCGGGGCAGGGCGAATTCGCACCAGACCGCCTTGCCGCCGCCGGGGGTGCGGCGGCTTCCCCAGGACGAGGCGATCGTCGCGATGATGGAGATCCCGCGACCCGCCTCGTCCTCCGTCTCCGCGCGGCGCCGGCGCGGCAGATGGTCGTCGCCGTCCGTCACCTCGACGATCAGCCGCCGGTCGGTACGCCGCAGCCGCAGCCGCATGGGCGGGGTGCCGTGCTGGAGGGAGTTGGCGACCAGTTCGCTCACGGCCAGGACGCCGAGATCGTGCAGCTCGGGGGAGAAACGCCAGGAGGCGAGCACCCCCGAGGCGAAGGCGCGGGCACGCGGCGCGGCCTCGATCCCGCCGAGTAGGTCGAGCGCCGCGTTGTGGAACAGCTCGGCGTCCGCTCCCTGCCGCGTCGGATGCTGGAGTACGAGCACGGCGACGTCGTCGTCGTGCTCCGCGGTCACGCCGAGGGCCCGGATCAGCCGGTCGCACACGACCTGCGGGCTGCCCGTCGCACCCGCCAGCGCGCGCTCCAGCGCGGCGACCCCTTCGTCGATGTCCTCGCCGCGGCGCTCCACCAGGCCGTCCGTGTAGAGGACGGCGGTGGAACCGGGCGGCAGATCGATCGCCCCGGACGTGTGGAGCCAGCCGCCGGTGCCGAGCGGCGGACCGGTCGGTTCCGCGGCCGTGCGGACCGTGCCGTCCTCGTCGCGGACCAGGATCGGCAGATGACCGGCGGACGCGTAGACCAGCCTGCCCTCGTTCGGGTCGTGGACCGCGTAGACGCAGGTGGCGATCTGGCTGGCGTCGATCTCGGCGGCGAGCCCGTCCAGCAGTTGGAGGACCTCGTGCGGCGGGAGGTCCAGGCGGGCGTAGGCCCGTACTGCGGTGCGGAGCTGACCCATGACGGCGGCGGCCCGTACTCCGCGGCCCATGACGTCGCCGATGACCAGCGCCGTACGCCCCGCGCCGAGCGTGATCACGTCGTACCAGTCGCCGCCGACCGCCGCGTCGATGCCGCCGGGCTGGTAGGTGGCGGCGAACCGCAGGTCGTCGGGCTGCTCCAGCTCCTGGGGCAGCAGCGAACGCTGCAGCGTCACGGCCGTCTCGCGGTGCCGGCGCTCGCTGGCCCGCAGCCGCTCCGCGGCGTCCGCGTGGTCGGTGACGTCCGCGGCGAAGACCAAAACTCCCGCGGTCTCCCCGCTTCCGTCGACCCGCTCCGCGGGCAGACAGGTGACCGTGTACGACCCCTCACCGCGCCGGTCGCCCGCCCCGCTCTGGATCCGGCGGGACTTGACCGTACGGGGCTTGCCGCTGCGCAGCACCTGTTCCATCAGGGGCAGCAGGCCCAGCTCGACGAGCTCGGGGCAGACGTCGGCGGCGGCGGCTCCGGCCGGCCGGGGGCCGAAGGCGGCGGCGTAGGCATCGTTGACGTACGCGACGCGGTGGTCGGGGCCGTGGACGAGCGCGACCAGCGCGGGCAGTCGGCCGAGAATCTCCGGTACGGAGAAGTCCTCCAGCGCGGGGACGTCGTCGGGCGAGGGCTCCGGCTGGCCGTACTCACCGCGTGCCGCGGGCACGGAGCCCTCTGACCGCTTCGCCGGGGAGAGCCCCTGGTCGGTTCCCCGCGCTGCGGCGCGACGCTGCGTACCGGGGAGCCTGGCGCTCCAACGCGTGAAGTTCACTGACTTTCTAGCCTCAATGGGTTGTTCGCGAAGGGTCACTCTGTGCAGGTGTGAGCCCACCTATGGTCACACGTCCAGTGTGGCCGACCGGACTGACAGTCTTCTTTCCGCTAGGTGCCGAACAGCCGTCAAGTCCCCTTGGGGCCGCCGGAGGGCCCGTCCGGTGATCCGTCGGCCGACTGCTCCTTCGGTTCCTCCCCGGGGGCTGCGGCCGGCCCACTCCTGGCGCCGTTCGCCGGTCGTCCGCCGCCCGCCGCGAGCGCGAATTCGGCACGCGGGTGTTCCAGCGACCCGAGGGAGACGATCTCACGCTTGAAGAGACCGGAGAGGGTCCATTCGGCCAACACCCGCGCCTTGCGGTTGAAGGTGGGGACCCGGCTGAGGTGGTAGACGCGGTGCATCAACCACGCCGGATACCCCTTCAGCTTGCGGCCGTAGACGTGCGCGACGCCCTTGTGCAGACCGAGGGACGCGACCGAGCCGGCGTATTTGTGCGCGTATTCCTGCATCGGCGTGCCGCGCAGCGAGGCGACGATGTTCTCGGCGAGCACCTTGGTCTGGCGCACGGCGTGCTGGGCGTTCGGCGCGCACTCCGCGCCGGGCTTGTCCGACGTCAGGTCGGGGACCGCCGCGGCGTCGCCGGCGGCCCAGGCGTGGTCGACGCCCTCGACGGCGAGCCGGGCGTCGCACCTGAGCCGGCCGCGCTCGTTGAGGGGCAGGTCGGTGGCGGCGAGCACCGGGGCCGGTTTGACGCCGGCTGTCCATACAAGGGTCCGGGTGGGGAAGCGGGAGCCGTCGCTCAGGACGGCGACGCGGTCCTCGCAGGAGTCGAGGCGGGTGTCGAGACGCACGTCGATGTTGCGGGCGCGCAGCTCACGTACGGCGTAACGGCCCATCTGCTCGCCGACCTCGGGGAGGATGCGGCCCTGCGCCTCGACCAGGATCCACTTCAGGTCCTCGGGCTTGATGTTGTGGTAGTAGCGCGAGGTGTAGCGGGCCATGTCCTCGAGCTCGGCGAGGGCTTCGACCCCCGCGTAGCCGCCGCCGACGAAGACGAAGGTGAGGGCGGCGTGGCGGATGGCGGGGTCGCGGGTGGACGAGGCGATGTCCATCTGCTCGATGACGTGGTTGCGCAGGCCGATCGCCTCCTCGACCGTCTTGAAGCCGATGCCGAAGTCGGCGAGGCCGGGGACGGGAAGGGTGCGGGAGATGGACCCGGGCGCGATGACGAGCTCGTCGTAGGTGATCTCGACGGCGCCGGCGCCCTCCTCCTCCGTCGCGAGCGTGGCGACGGTCGCCGTGCGTTTGGCGTGGTCGACGGACTTGGCCTCGCCGATGACGATCAGGCATCTGTCGAGGACGCGGCGGAGGGGGACCACCACATGGCGCGGGGAGATGGAGCCGGCCGCGGCCTCGGGGAGGAACGGCTGATACGTCATATAAGGGTCGGGGGTGACCACGGTGATCTCGACGTCGCCGCGCGCGAGCTCGGGCTTCAGCTTCCGCTGGAGGCGCAGCGCGGTGTACATCCCGACGTAACCACCGCCGACGACGAGAATGCGCGTGCGCGGCGGGGTGCCGGGGGTCGTGCCCCGGTTGTTTGCAGCCTTCACCATCCCATGAGGCAACGGCCTCCGGAGTTTGTCCACAGGCCCGGCAAATTGTGTGACCGGAAGACTGCCGGCGGCCGGCCCGCGAACAGGTCCGGGCAAAAAGGAAGCAACGCAGGTCAGGTAGGGCGGATGGACCCGAAGCCGGGGTCGCAATAGGGAGCCTTCCGGCTCTTGCTCCGATCGGGGGGCGCTCCGTGCGGAAGTACCCCCTTCTGAATTGACTCGGGCTCAACTATGTTCTTACCCGGTCGGGGTGTCGGGATACGACATGCCCGGCGGACAGGCGGGGAGGTCTCCGGGGGGAGACGACATGACCGGGGGAACGCTCATGCATATTCAGGATTCGCATTGGCAGACCGATGTCGCGCCGGCATCGACGGCGGACAGCCATGGGAACGGACGCGGGCCGGGCGGAGCCGGCCGCTCGGCTCCGCTGCGGGTGGACGCGCAGCGCAATCTCGAGCATGTACTGCGGGCGGCGCGCGAAGTGTTCGGCGAGCTGGGTTACGGCGCGCCGATGGAGGACGTGGCCCGGCGGGCCAGGGTCGGCGTCGGCACGGTGTACCGCCGCTTTCCCAGTAAGGACGTGCTGGTGCGCCGCATAGCCGAGGAGGAGACCTCCCGGCTGACCGAGCAGGCGCGTACGGCTCTCGGGCAGGAGGAGGAGCCGTGGTCGGCGCTCGCCCGTTTCTTGCGCACCTCTGTGGCGTCCGGAGCGGGACGGCTGCTGCCCCCGCAGGTGCTACGGGTGGGCGTGGACGGCGAGGAGTCGACGGTCGTCGCGGGCGACGCCCAGGCGCTGAACGACGTACGGGTGCCCGAGCAGCGGCCGGTGGGACAGCCGGGGCTGCGGGTGGTGGCTCCACGGCCCGTTCCGGCGGCGGAGCAGGACGATCCCGGTTCGGCGGATCTGCTGGAGGTCGTGGGCCGGCTCGTGGACCGGGCGCGGGCGGCGGGTGAGCTGCGGGGTGATGTGACGGTGGCCGACGTGCTGCTGGTGATAGCCACGGCGGCTCCGTCGCTGCCGGACGCGGCGCAGCAGGAGGCGGCCTCGGCACGGCTGCTGGACATTCTGCTGGAGGGTCTGCGGCCGCGTTCGGCGTGAGCGGCGCGCGTTCCTGGCGTCAACCAACCGTGTCAGCACGGCCGCTCGGGCCGCCCTCGGTCGGGTGGGCGAAGGCCCTCGTCCCATGGAAGTTTCCCCGGACGGGTCGTTGCCCTACGGAGGGGTACGGCATACAGCCGCTCTGTGCCAGGCTTGCCCGGTGTTCGGGTCTGTAGGTGCTGACGGGGGCTTCCGCGATGAGCGGTGACGGGCAGGGCGAGTCGCTCGGCGGTACGGCCGGGCCGGAGTCGGACGACCTGTCCGCCTCCCAGGTTCCGAGCCAGGGTGGCCACGGCGGGTCCGGCGTTCCGCGGGCGGCATCCGTGGAGGCCGCCGAGTCCGTGGAGCGGTATGCGGTTCCCCAGCAGCGGGAGCCCGGCAGCAGCCACGACTCGGTGCTGCCGCCGCCCCGCGAACTGCCGCCGTCGGACGCCGAGCTCGTCCAGCAGATGCGGGACGGCGACGACAGCGCGTACGAGGAGCTGTTCCACCGCCACTCGGACGCCGTCCGGCGGTACGCCCGCACCTGCTGCCGGGACGCCGACACCGCCGACGACCTGACCGCGGAGGTGTTCGCCCGGACACTGCAGGCGGTCCGCAACGGCGCCGGGCCCGAACAGGCCGTACGGGCCTACCTGCTCACCACGGTCCGCCGCGTCGCCGCGACCTGGATGAAGTCCGCGAAGCGCGAGCAACTGGTCGACGACTTCGCGGTCTTCGCCGCGGAGGCGGCCCGCGCCGCGGGCGCGTCCAACGAGGACACCCTCGACCTGGGCGCGGACGTGCGGGCCATGCACGAGGCGGAGCAGTCGCTCGCCATACAGGCGTTCCGGTCACTCCCGGAGCGCTGGCAGGCGGTGCTGTGGCACACCACGGTCGAGGAGGAGTCCCCGAGCGAGGTCGCGCCGCTCTTCGGGCTCACCGCCAACGCCACAGCGGTACTGGCGAGCCGCGCCCGGGAGGGACTCAAGCAGGCCTATCTCCAGGCCCATGTGAGCACCTCGCTCACCACGGGCGGCGACTGCGCGCGGTATGCGGACCGGCTGGGCGTCTACGCCCGCGGCGGTCTGCGGATGCGGGCGGAGCTCGGGCTGCGCAAGCACCTGGACGAGTGCGTCAAGTGCCGGCTCGCCGCCGGTGAACTGGCGCATGTCAACGCGGGGATCCCCGCGCTGCTGCCGGTCGCCGTCATCGGCTGGTTCGCCGCCGGGTACTCGCTCAAGGCCGCGGGGATCGTGGCCGGCGGTGCCGCGGGCGCCGGGGCCGCGGCGGCCGCCACCGGTGGTGCTTCGGCCTCCGGCGGGGCGGCGGGAGGCGCCGCCGCCGAGGGACTGGGGGCGCCGGCGAAGGCCGGCATCGCGGCCGGTGTCGCCATCGCGGTGACCGCCGGGCTCGTCTGGGCCCTGGCCGGTGAGCCCGCGCCCGTTCCGGAGCCGGTCGCCAAGCCGCCGGTGGCCCGGCCGGTCGTACCGACACCGCCGCCCACCCCGGCGCCGCCACCTCCGCCGCCACCGGCTCCGGAGCCGCCCGTGGTGCGGGTGGCGGCGAAGCCGACCCCCACGCCGACCCCGAAGCCCACACCGCCGAAACCGACACCGAAGCCGTCACCGCCCCCGCCGTCCCCCACACCGACCCCGACGCCCACGCCTCCTCCGCCGCCACCACCGGCGCCCGAGGTCTACCAGGTGAACCGCCTCCAGTACGGGCACTTCGGTGACGGGACGGGACCCGAGGTGCGCCTGGGGGAGAGCGGCTGGGTCTGGCAGCGCTCCGGCATGTCCATCGGCGGCAGGCAGTACGCCCACGGCATCACCACGCACGCCAAATCGTCCGTCACGATCGACCTCAACCGCCGGTGCACCACCTACGACGCCTTCGCCGGCATCGACGACATGACCCGCGGGATGCGACCGACCGCGGTGCGCTTCTCGGTGTACGGCGACGGGACACGGCTGTGGCGCTCCCCCGTGGTCCACAGCGGCGAACGGGCGGTACCGGTCCATGTGCCACTCTCCGGCGTCCGCACCATCCGCCTCGTGGCGGAGCCGCAGACCCCACGCGACCATGTGGCCCTGGCGGACTGGGCGGAGTCACGCATCAGCTGCGTGTAGCCGTTCCGTGGGTGCGCCCGGGCAACTCCAGCCCGGCCCGGGGGTACTCCCCCTACGGCCTGGCGGCCGTGGGAGGTCCCCCCACCCACGGCCGCCAGGCCGTAGGGGGAGATTGAGGCCACCGCGCGAAGCGCGGTGCCGGGC
>NZ_JBSFUW010000085.1:0-8104 GCF_053591995.1 Streptomyces sp. NPDC002835
AGCAGGAGCTGGTCCTGGACGAGCACCGGCCCGCCGACGCCCGCGGTCTCGCTGTTCTGATTGTCGGCGACCGGAGCCCCGGCCTCCGTGGTGAGGGCGGTGCGAAGCTCGTCTTGAGTAGGCATCAGGTAACTCCAGGGGGCATAACGGTTCGAGGCCGGATCGGATGTCGGACGTGAAGAGAGGCGGGACGAGTCATGTCGACCCCGGTCCCGCGAGGGCCGCCGCAACGACTCGGCGACGGCCGCGGAGAGGGGTGGTCAACGCCGATGTGAAGCGGCCGGCGCCGCCCATCCACGGCACGGACCCCTCATGGGCGGCCTTGGATTTCCCTCGGAGGGGCAGCCACTCTGCGTTGCGTATGGAGATACAGAATCCATAAAGCGCAACTGAAGCATCAAGGAAGGACGTCGGCGGGTCAAGGGGGCGAGGAAGTGCGGCCGCATGGGCCCCGCGCGCAGCGCATGTGCGGTGGCCGGGGCGAAGGATCGATCGGCTGCCTCTTCGCCCCGGAGTGGCCGGCGTGGGGTGACGAGGGGCGGCTCGTCCGGCCGGACGGTGCACGGTGTGCAGCGCTCCGGACGTGCCGCGAGCCTGCTCTCGAGCTCGAGTGCAGGCTCGCGGCAGCCGAGGTCTACGTGTAGATGACGAAGACCTTGCGCAGCGTCTCGTGGATCGTCCACGTGCCCTGCCAGCCGATGGGGAACACCGCTGTGGTTCCAGGGCCGACCTCGGTCTTCGTCCCGCCCTTCTCCTCGCATGTCATGCGCCCGGACAGCACGTGGATGACTTCGCCGCGGTCGGAGAAGTCCCACGCCGACTCTCCGGGTTCGCACTCCCATGTTCCGCTGACGATCCTGCCGTCGTCCGAGGCGAAGATCCGCCGGCTGCGGGTCTGCATGGGCCCGCCGAGCGGCGTGGCTGTCGGCGGGGCCAGATCCTTCTTGTCCTCGAGCTCGTCGGAGGACAGTGATCCGGCGTTCAAGCTGATGGTCATGCCCGTGTCCTTATCTCTCGTCGTGAGAGCGACTGACGTCCGCCGATCGCCCGATCCGGAGGCGGCGCAGCGAGCGCTGTTCCTTAATGAGGAACTCACATCGCAATGCGCAACATCATGGGGGTGTGGTGGGGCGTCGTCAAGAGCGGGCCGGGAGGGGGTGGTGGCGTCATCGGCGCCCTGTGGGGATGGAGGGGGCGACAGGCTCGATCTGTTCTCTTTGCGCCTCTTGGTGCTCCTCGAGTCGCCCGTCGGCGCTGTTGGCGGGGTGGGCATGTGCGACCGAAGCCGTTGCCGGGTGCCCGAGAAGTTACAAGAGCTTCAGCAACTTGTCTTGACTCCGGCACACTATCGATGTTCCGTTGCGCATGCAGAAACACGTTTTCTTTAGTGCAACGTTCTTGGATGTGAGTCGTCAGCCGCGACATCGCCGCCCAGGACGGCCCCGGGCCGGGCTGGTCCGTACCGCCGCAGCGCGACGTCCGCCGGCCTCGACGGAAGTCACTGTCTGCGAGCCACGCGGTCCACAGTCCCCCGTCCTGGGAGGTCGGATGTCCCGCCAGCCGTCCAACAACGACAGTAGAAGGAAGTGAGCGCATGGCCGCCCAACAGATGGTGACTTCGCCAGGTGACACACCGGATGTGGAGCGAGTGGGGACGCGCCGCAGGTCCTCGATCGCGCCACGTGTCTTCTGGCCCTCCGCGATCCTCATCGTTGCTTTCGTGCTGTACGCCACGATCTTCAGGGGCTCGGCGCAGAGCCATGTCAGCATGGTTCAGGAGAAGATCGTCGGCGGCCTTGGCTGGTATTACACCGCCATTGTCTCGCTCTTTGTGATCTTCGCCCTCTGGGTCGGCGTCGGCCGGTACGGAGATATCAAGCTCGGCAAGGACGATGAGAAGCCGGAGTTCGGCCTGGGGTCGTGGCTGGCGATGCTGTTCGCCGCCGGTATGGGTATCGGGCTGGTCTTCTGGGGAGTCGCCGAGCCGCTGAACCACTTCGTCAATTCCAGGCCGGGGGTCGGCGAGAGCGCGGCCGAGCGGGGCGAGTTCTCCATGGTGCAGACATTCCTGCACTGGGGCATCCACCCGTGGGCGATCTACGTCGTGGTCGGCCTCGCAGTCGCGTACTCCGTGCACCGCAAGGGCCGCCCGGTCTCGATCCGCTGGGCCCTGGAGCCGATTCTGGGCAACCGGATCAGGGGCCGCTGGGGGGACGCCATCGACGTCATCGCGATCATCGGAACGGTCTTCGGCGTGGCCACCTCCCTCGGCTTCGGCGTGCTGCAGATCTCCTCCGGACTGGAGTTCGAGGGATGGGTGGCCGACCCCGGCCGGACCGTGCAGGTCGCCCTCGTCATCGGCATCTCCGTGGTCGCCGCCGTCTCCGTGGTCACCGGCGTCGCCAAGGGCATCAAGTGGCTGTCGAACACCAATATGGCACTGGCTGCCGGGATTCTGCTGTTCGTTCTCATCACCGGCCCGACGCTTTTCATCCTCAACGGCTTTGTCCAGGACATCGGCGCGTATCTGCAGAACATCCTCGCGCTGAGCTTCGACACCGGTGCTGCGCAGGGCGACGACGGCACCGCGTGGGTCAAGGCCTGGACGGTCTTCTACTGGGGCTGGTGGATTTCCTGGGCCCCGTTCGTCGGCATCTTCATCGCCCGGATTTCCCGCGGACGTACCGTCCGTGAGTTCGTCACCGGCGTGCTGCTGGTGCCGACCCTGCTGACCTTCCTCTGGTTCGCCGTCTTCGGCGGCTCGGCGCTGCACCGTGAGATGTTCGGCGCCGGCGGACTCGTCGGTGCCGGCGGCGCGGTCGACACGAACAGCGCGCTCTTCCAACTGCTCGACGCGCTGCCGG
Organism: Streptomyces sp. NPDC002835; assembly: GCF_053591995.1. Lineage (NCBI taxonomy): Bacteria > Bacillati > Actinomycetota > Actinomycetes > Kitasatosporales > Streptomycetaceae > Streptomyces > Streptomyces sp. NPDC002835. Next base: position 2,865 of record NZ_JBSFUW010000085.1, read on the forward strand.
GCGGCACGATCGTCGCCGGGATGGCGATCTTGCTGATCGTGCTGTTCTTCGTCACCTCCTCCGACTCGGGTAGCTATGTGGTCGCCATGCTGGCCTCCGGAGGCAACCCCCATCCGCCGGTGTGGAACCGGCTGTTCTGGGCGGCCGCTCAGGGCGCCGTGGCCGTCGCGCTGCTGGTCGCCAGCGGCACCGGCACTGCTTCCCTGACCACGCTGCAAACGGTTGCGATCATCATCGCGATGCCGTTCAGCCTGGTGATGCTCGGCATGTGTATCGCCACCATCAGGTCCTTCCACCAGGAGCGCCAGGCCCGTCTGGCCGCCCAGCGGAGAAGGCAGCACGAGCGGCTCGTCGGCGAGGCCGTCGCGGCGATCGAGGAGGGAATGGGGAACGGCACCCTCTCCGGAGGGCCGGGCGACTCCGATGCCGTCCTGGGCGAGAGGTAACCGCTGCACTGCCCCGACGAAGAGCCCGCCGCCGGTCCCGACCGGCGGCGGGCTCCGCGATACCCCCTCGCGGTGAGGCTCCGACGAGCCCCGGCCGGCGCCCCGCGGTCCGCATCGAGCGGTCGCGGGGCGCCGCTGTGTCCGCGGTCGGGGGCCGCCGGCCGCAGGTGCTTCCGGCAGCAGGACAAGTTCGCCCGGCCAACCCCTTGACAGCGGTTGCCCAGCAGGCAGACTGTTCCTCATAGCGAAGCGGTACGCGTAATACGCAACACCCCTCGGGCCCTCCCAAGCCCCGGGCACGTCGGTCCGCGCCGGTTGCCAAGTCGTTCAGTACATCGCCCGCTGCTCGTGCGGGATCCCATGAACAGCGACGTTCACCCCCTCCCTCCCTCGTCCATCGCTCCGGCGGAGCGATGCGACGTCCCCCGTCATCCAGCACATCCGGTCGAACCTCGCGTTCGGCCGTCTCCCTCAGCGAGGAGATCGACAGTGACACACGAGGTACGCGCCGTCGTCGCCCGGAAGAAGGGCGCCCCGGTCTCGGTGGAGACCATCCTGGTTCCCGACCCCGGCCCGGGCGAGGCGCTGGTGCAGGTGCAGGCCTGCGGCGTCTGCCACACCGACCTGCACTACCGGGAGGGCGGGATCGCCGACGAGTTCCCCTTCCTGCTCGGCCATGAGGCCGCGGGCGTGGTCGAGGCGGTCGGGGAGGGCGTCACCGACGTCGCACCCGGCGACTTCGTCGTGCTCAACTGGCGCGCGGTCTGCGGCCAGTGCCGGGCATGCAGCAAGGGCAAGCCCTGGTACTGCTTTGCCACCCACAACGCCACCCAGCCGATGACGCTGGCCGACGGCACCCCACTGTCCCCGGCCCTGGGCATCGGCGCGTTCGCCGAGAAGACCCTGGTCGCCGCCGGCCAGTGCACCAAGGTGAACTCGACCGCCTCCGCCGCCGCTGCGGGACTGCTCGGCTGCGGCGTGATGGCCGGGTTCGGCGCCGCGGTCAACACCGGCGGGGTCGGCCGCGGGGACTCGATCGCGGTGATCGGCTGCGGCGGCGTGGGCATGGCCGCCATCGCGGGCGCCAAGGTGGCCGGCGCCAGCCGCATCATCGCCGTCGACGTCGACGAGCGGAAGCTGAGGTGGGCCGAGAAGTTCGGCGCCACCGACACCGTCGACTCCTCCAGGACCGACGCAGTCGAGGCCATCCGCGCCCTCACCGGCGGCTTCGGCGCCGACGTCGTCGTGGACGCGGTGGGCCGTCCCGAAACCTACAAGCAGGCCTTCTACGCCCGCGACCTGGCCGGCACCGCCGTCCTGGTCGGCGTCCCCACCCCGGGACTGACCGTCGGCCTCCCCCTGCTGGACGTCTTCGGCCGCGGCGGGGCACTGAAGTCCTCCTGGTACGGCGACTGCCTGCCCTCCCGGGACTTCCCCGCCCTGATCGACCTCTACCTGCAAGGCCGCTTCGACCTGGCGGAATTCGTCAGCGAGAAGATCGCCCTCGACGAGGTGGAAGCGGCGTTCGCCAAGATGCACCACGGTGAGGTCCTGCGCTCGGTGGTCGTCCTGTGACGGCGCGGATCGAGCACCTGGTCACCTCCGGAACCTTCCAACTGGACGGGGGCAGTTGGAAGGTGGACAACAACGTCTGGCTGATCGGCGACGACCGGGAGGTCCTGGTCATCGACGCCGCGCACGACGCAGCGGCGATCGCGGCCGCTGTCGGCGACCGGCGCCTGGTCGGCATCGTGTGCACCCACGCCCACAACGACCACATCAACGCCGCCCCTGCTCTCGCCGCCCGCACCGGGGCGCCCATCCTGCTCCATCCGGCCGACGCGGTGCTGTGGAAGGAGGTGCACCCCGACCGGGAGCACGGGCACTGGGAGCTGGTCGACGGCGAACCGCTGGCCGTGGCCGACACCGGACTGTACGTGCTGCACACTCCCGGGCACTCGCCCGGGGCGATCTGCCTGTACGTGCCCGAGCTGGGAGTCCTGTTCTCCGGCGACACCCTCTTCCAGGGCGGTCCCGGAGCCACCGGCCGCTCCTACTCCGACTTCGACACCATCATCGCCTCCATCCGTGACCGGCTGCTCACGCTCCCCGCCGCCACCACCGTCCACCCCGGTCATGGCGCCACCACCTCGATCGGGGCCGAAGCTCCCCATCTCGACGACTGGATCGCCCGAGGGCACTGACCCGCCCGCCACAGAACACGAATCTGGAGGAAGGCCATGGCGGCACAGCCGAAGGCGGTCATCATCGGTGCAGGCATCGTCGAGGTGTACGACATCCTCCACCCGCTGCAGCCCGTGGAGTCCCCGCGCCCCCTGCGGATCAGCCCCTTCCACTCCCGCCAGGAGGCACTCGGCGCAGTCTTCCTGGAAGGCGGCGGCTGGGAGCGGCCCCACTGGTACGAGGCCAACGCCAACCTGCCCGAAGCGGCCAAGATCCCCCACCGCAACGACTGGGCGTCCCGCTACTGGTCGCCGATCGCCGGTGCCGAGGCCCTCGTCACCCGCGAGCGCGTGGCCCTGTACGACATGACCCCGCTGAAGCGGCTCGAGGTCACGGGCCCCGAAGCACTCGCCTTCCTCCAAGTGCTGACGACCAATCAACTCGACAAGCCGATCGGCTCGGTCACCTACACCCTGCTGCTCGACGACGCCGGCGGCATCCGCAGCGACCTGACCATCGCCCGCCTGGACACCGAGCGCTTCCAGATCGGCGCCAACGGCAACCTCGACCTGGACTGGCTGCGCCGCCATCTGCCCGGCGACGGCTCCGTGCAGGTGCGCGACATCACCGCCGGCACCTGCTGCCTGGGCGTGTGGGGCCCGCGCGCCCGCGACCTGGTGCAACCGCTGACCGAAACCGACTTCTCGCACCAGGGCTTCGGCTACTTCAAGGCCAAGCATGCCTACCTCGGCGACGTCCCGGTCACCGCGATGCGACTCAGCTACGTGGGCGAGCTCGGCTGGGAGCTCTACACCACGGCCGATCTCGGAGCCAGGCTGTGGGACACCCTGTGGGAGGCCGGACAGGAGCTGGGGATCATCGCTGCCGGCCGCAGCGCCTTCAACAGCCTGCGCCTGGAGAAGGGCTACCGCTCCTGGGGCCATGACATGACCACCGAGCACAACCCCTACGAGGCCGGCCTCGGCTTCGCCGTCCGCCGCAAGAAGCCGCACTTCACCGGACGGCCCGCGCTGGAGGGAGTCAGCGAGGAGACTGTCGGCCGCCGACTCACCGCCCTGGTGATGCAGGACCAGCAGGCCGTGGTGATGGGTCACGAGCCGGTCTACGTGGCCGGTCGGCCGGTCGGCCACGTGACCAGCGCCGCCTACGGCTACACGATCGACGCGCCGATCGCCTACGCCTGGCTGCCCGCCCAGCACACCGCCCCTGGAACGCCGGTGGAGATCGAGTACTTCGGCACCAGAGTCGCGGCCGTCACGGCCGCCGAGCCCCTGTTCGACCCCGAGATGTCACGCATCCGGCGCTGAACCGGCCGCGGGCACGAGCAGAACCAACTCAACGACAGCAAGATTCCCAGGAGATGGACACATGGCCTCTTCGTACGACGTGATCGTCGTCGGTCTGGGCGGGATGGGCAGCGCAGCCGCCTACCACCTTGCCGCCCGCGGTCAGCGAGTGCTCGGCCTGGAGCGCTTCGGCCCGGCCCACAACCTCGGCTCCAGCCACGGCGGATCCCGCATCTACCGGCAGGCGTACTTCGAGGACCCCGCCTATGTTCCACTGCTGCTCCGCTCCCACGAGCTGTGGGAGAAGCTGGCCGTCGACTCCGGCCACGAGGTCTTCACCGAAACAGGGGGCCTCATGATCGGCCGCGAGGACAGCCTCGCCTTCGCCGGCACACTCGGCAGCGCCCAGCAGTGGGGCCTGGACCACGAGGTCCTTGGCGCCGCCGACATCCGGCGCCGCTTTCCCACCTTCAACCCGGCCGCCGAGGACGTCGGCTTCTACGAGCGCAAGGCCGGCGTCGCCCGGCCGGAGGCCACCGTCACCGCCCACCTGAATCTGGCCCGCGCCCACGGCGCCGAGCTGCACTTCGCGGAAATGGTCCTCGGATGGGAGGCCGACGGCCCGGGCGGCAAGGCCTGGGTGGTGACCGACCGCGGCACCTACACCGCCGACCGGCTGGTCATCGCCCCCGGTGCCTGGGCTCCGAAGCTGCTCTCCGGCCTCGGGGTGAGCGTGACGGTGGAGCGTCAGGTCATGTACTGGTTCCAGCCAGAGGGCGGCACCGGCCCGTTCACCCCCGACCGGCACCCCGTCTACATCTGGGAGGACCCGGACGGCACCCAGATCTACGGCTTCCCGTCCCTCGACGGCCCCGACCAGGGCGCCAAGGTCGCCTTCTTCCGCAAGGGCGTCCCCAGTGACCCGGACACCCTCGACAGGGAAGTCCACCCCGAGGAGATCGCGGCCATCGCCGAGTACCTGCGTCCGCGGATCCCCTCACTGCCCGGCCGCTTCCTCAAGGGCGCGGCCTGCATGTACAGCAACACTCCGGACGAGCACTTCGTCCTTTCCCAGTACCCCGAGCACCCCCGGGTAACGGTGGCCTGCGGATTCTCCGGCCACGGCTTCAAGTTCGTGCCCGTGATCGGCGAGATCATCGCCGACCTCGCCACAGAGGGCACCACCGAACACCCCATCGCCCTGTTCGACCCCCGCCGTGTGCGCGTGTGACATCTTCCGAGGTGAGAATGATGAGCAGCACCAGTCTGTCCCCGAGCTTGATCGCCACGTTGTCCGGGGAGT
>NZ_JBSFUW010000086.1:0-7616 GCF_053591995.1 Streptomyces sp. NPDC002835
TACGCTCGCGATCCCGGCGTCCCGGCAGGCACGGGCAACGCGGACAGCGATTTCGCCACGGTTGGCGATGAGCACCTTGCGCACGATGGCTCCCTGATTGCGTGAGTTGGGCGGACCGCTGCAGCGTCAGCGTGGACGCGGTGACATCTGTAGTCGGCTCGGCCCCGAACAATGCCTGCGGCGAGGTCCTGACCAGGACACGCCCGGCGGCAGTACGACACCTCTGCCGCAGTCGACTGGGACGGGCGGCGGGGCCGGTTGATCGCGCCGCCCAAGGCGCTCGGGTGCCCCCCGGTGATGCCCGCCCCGCGCGCCGGGTCGCCGCCGCAGCCGACGGCAGTGGGTTCTCTCTGCGAAGCGGTCACAGCAAGGGAGCCTGTCCGCTGCCCCGGAACCCTCGGCCTCCTGGCAGCACTGCCCCCGCCTCCGGCCGGTACCGGACGCGGGTGGGCAGGAGCAGCACCGGTACTGCCGACGGCCGGGCGGCGACGAGGGTCATGGCACACCTTGAGAGCGCAGGGATGAGGAGTGGCCCGTGAGCGGGGCATCACGGTGGTGGCGTGGTCGCCGTTCACGCCACCTTAAGGATTGTTCAACGATTCTTCAATACGGCGCGTCGGTCTTTCGCCCCGTGAGCCTTGTGGCCCGTAGGCACCACCAGGCACCAGTCAATCCGCGCCCCGCCCGCCGTTCGCGCCCAGATCCACGCGGTCGCATGGAGCGGCCGTCCGAAGCCGCGGATGAGAGCCCCACCTTGCCGAGTGGAAAGCGTCGTCCGCTCCTGTTGTGGAGAGCGCCCCAGTCCCTGGTGAGCCGCGCTCCTTGCAGAGCTTCCTCGCTCTGACGGAGAGCAGGTCGGCCTTCCCGCGAATGTCGAGGTTGCTGCCGATGCTTGTCCGACGACGCCGGCAGGCGGGTGAAGGCCGAGAAGCCGGACCGCACCCGGCAGGCTGACCCCGTGCCTGGACTCCTCGACGACAACTGCGAAACCCCCGGCTTCCTCGCCGCCCGGTACGCCCCCTGATCGTCTCGCCATATCGACGCCCCCAGGCGCCGGCAATCTGCCACCGGCGCCGCTCCCGCGGCGCCGGGTGCTGTTGTCTCGGAGGGCGGCAGGGCTCTTGACCCCAGCAGAGTTCGAGGAACAGAACCGAAGCTCCTCGAGTCCGAGGCGCGCGTGTGATTCGGCAGCACCATGCGGCTTCGCGGGCTGTGAAGGTCGCGTTCGCAGCCGGGTGCGGCCGTGCGAGGTTCCATCCGACCAATAACCAGGCTGCGTACCGCGTCAATTGGTCGAGGGTGGTGTTGGCCGACCGGCGTGTGGTCTGATCGACTCAGTCGGGAGCAGGGGGTTCCATGCCGGTGGACGAATCGGGCCAGTACCAGGCGGGGGAAACGGCGCTGCTCATCAAGGTGCCTGAAGCCGAGCCGCTCGTGGGCTGGTGGCGGCAGCGGTTCGACTCCTCCGGAGGAGCGAGTATTCCGGCGCACGTAACGGTGCTTTACCCGTTCTTGGACCACAGCCGCATCGATGCCGACGTGCTCGGTGCCCTTGAAGCACTCCTGGGTGCCCAGCGCGCCTTCGAAATTCGGTTCCAGACATGCGGGCGGTTCTCCGATGCGCTCTTCCTGGCTCCGACACCGACCGGTCCGCTGCAGGCTCTGACCCAGGTCGTCTGCGAACGGTGGCCGGAGGTTCCGCCCTATGGGGGTCGGTTCGCCGAGGTCGTTCCGCACCTGACGGTCGCCCAGGGACAGGAGCAGGATGTATTCGACGGGATTGAGGCCGACCTCACCGGCCGCCTGCCGGTCACCGCGCGCGTCGCGTCGGTTCAGCTCCTGGTCTGCGACGGCCAGTACTGGCATGAGCAGGCGGCGTTCCCCCTGCGGTGACGAGAGCGGAATCAACCGAAGGCCGCCTCTCATACGGCCCACTGGCCCGAGAGCTCGCCGTCGTCACGTCCCCAACCCTCCTTGCGCCCCACTGCACTGATCTCCACAGGCCCACCGACCGGCAGGTCGGCGGGCGACCACGGAACTAGTGCTGCATCAGGCAACGTTCCCCCGGTCGTGTCGTGCGAGCTGACGCTCCGGACCTGACGGGCGGGGCTGCGGCATCGTTGTGCCTGGGGCCCGGGATAGGCTCAAGCATGCCATCTCGAACAGGCGGCATGTGGTGGGGCACCACGATCGAAGCGCCAGATCCCAGCGGCTTGGCACAGTTCTACGCCGGACTACTCGACTGGCATATCGGGCACGAGGAGCCGGGAACAGCCATCGTCGCGGCCTCCCCGCAAGGACCGTTCTTCGTGTTCCAGCAGGTGGATGGCTATCCGGCTCCGGTGTGGCCACCGGCCGACGGCGACCAGCGCCCGATGATGCACTTCGACTTCCAGGTCGGAGACCTGGACTCGGCGGTCGCCGAGGCAGTCGCCCTGGGCGCCACCGTTGCGGAGTTCCAGCCGCAGGAAAACGTCCGGGTGCTCTTCGACCCGGCCGGTCACCCATTCTGCCTGTGCCGCGACAACGAGTAGATCGGGCAACGTTTGCCTTGCTGACGACTTCGTGTGGGCGTTCGTCGGCGGCGTGTTTGTTCCGCCAGATGATGTAGCGACGGATCATGCTGCCCTGAACCTTGTGGTTGGCGTGGTCGGTGCCGTCGAGCGCGAAGTAGCGCAGGGCGGTGAAGTGGGCCTCGATCCGGTTGAGCCAGGAGCTGCTGGTCGGGGTACAGGCGATCTCCATGTTGTTCGCCGCCGCCCACGTCGCGACGCGCTGACATCGCTTCGTGGTCAGGTACGGGGAGTAGTCGTCACAGACGATTACTCCCCGCACCTCGGCCGGGTACAGCGAGCGCGGGTAGCGGCAGAACTCCAGGAACTTGGACCGGTTCTTGGCCTTCTTGATGTGACCGTAGAGCTGGTCCTTGCCCAGGTCGTAGGCGGCGAACAGGTGTCGCACTCCGTGCGGGCGGGTGTAGGTCGCCCGTCGGCGGGGTCTCGGCTCACGGTCGGGATTCTTGTGTCTCCCGCCGCGTTCGACCCACTGCCGGCCGGGATGCGGCATCAGAATCAGCGGTCCGAACTCATCTGTGCAGAAGACGACTTCGAGCTCACAGTCCTCGGGTATGACCTCACCGTCGGCGATCGCGTAGAGGCGCTCGACGCGGGCCTTCTTGGTCGCGTAAATCGGGGTCGCGGGAGGTCTTCCAGGTCTTCACGCGTTGAAAGCAGACATCTGCCTCACGGAGCAGGACCCGCAGGCCCTCGTGGCTGATGTCGTCGACCACCCCCTCGGCGACCAGGAAGTCGGCCAGCCTGGTCAGGCTCCAGATGGAGAACGGCAGACCCTGCTCGACCGGCTTGGACTTGGCCATCTTCTTGATCTCGCGGCGTTCAGGCAGCGTGAAGGTCCTCGGCCGGCCTCCCTTGTACTTCGGACAGAGCGAGTCGAAGCCATCCGGCACCGCGTGCCGATCTCCTGCCTTTCGTCTGTCGCTCTTTCGGGTCTAGATGGCAGTGGTGCGGTACGCAGGGCCTCTGTGGCCAGGTCTCTTTGCTCAGGGGTGCATTCGCGCGCCCTTGAGGACCTTGTCCACCGCGTTACGTGACCCGTAGACGGCCAGTCCTACCAGATCGAGCTGGTCCTTTCCCACCGCCCGGACAGCCGCGCGGTTGTCCCGGTCATTGCCCGTGCTGAACAGATCTGAGGTGAACGCGGCCCTCGGCAGCGAGCGGGACAGCGCGCGACCGTGGGCGGCAGTCAGCGTCTCCTTCGTTCCCTCGAAGATCAGAACAGGCTGGCGGAACATCGGCAGATACGCGGTGTCGTCGGCGTCCGCGTACGGCTCGCCGATCACCTCGGGTGACACCGTGCCGAGCCCGCTGACCAGGAACGCAGTCACATTCAGGCGTTGCCACGGCTCAAGGTCGCCGCGCAGCAGGACGGCGATCTTGGTGTCGAAGCGGACAGGCACGTTCTCATCCCTTGCACCGGTCTCGGCCCCGGCCCCCATCCCGGCCCCGGCTCCAGTGTCAGTCTCGTCCTTGGTTCTCATGCTTCGAGACTCCAGGGTGCAGGGCTTCTCCGTCTTGTACGTTCTTTACGTGATGCCCCTGCAGGAGATCTCTGCGTGGCGCCCGCCGGTCGCGGGTGTCGTGGAGGTTTTCCACGCTCACTTCACCGAGCACGCGTACCCCATGCATGTCCACGACGCCTGGACCCTGCTGATCGTCGACGACGGCGCGGTCCGCTACGAGCTTGACCGCCACGAACGTGGCACCCCGAACGACACCGTGAGCCTGCTCCCGCCGCAGGTTCCGCACAACGGATCACCGGCCACCCCTCACGGCTTTCACAAGCGCGTTGTCTATCTCGACATGACGCAGCTGGACGAGAGCTTCATCGGTCCGGCGGTGGACGGCCCGGACGTCGCCGATCCCCTCCTGCGCAGACGCGTCGGGCAGTTGCACACGGCTCTCGCGAACCGGGGAGACGAGTTCGAGGCGGAGAGCCGTCTCGCCCTCATCGGCGAGCACCTGCGCGACCACCTGCGCCCCAGGCAGGCCGTCGGCAGGGCGGGGGCCGACCGCGGCGTCGCCCAGAGCTTGCGTGAGCTCCTCGACGCGCGACTGCTTGAAGTCATGACCCTGGAAGAGGCCGCAGGCCTGGTCCACGCCCACCCCACGCATCTCGTACGTGCCTTCAGCGCCGCCTTCGGCATCGCACCCCACCAGTACGTGACGTCCCGCCGCGTCGACCTGGCCCGACGCCTGCTGCTCGACGGACAGCCGCCGAGCGAGGTAGCGACCGCCGCCGGCTTCTACGACCAGTCCCACCTCACCCGGCACTTCAAGCGATTCGTGGGTATCACCCCCGGCCGGTACGCACGTAGGAAGCATCCGAATGCGGCAGCCTGTTGCTCCCGGCGGTCGGCAGCGCCGGCATGGGCTCAGGGAGAGGAGGCATGCCAGGGGAATCGGTAGGGGCCTGCTTGCCCAGAAGGCCTCCCAAGGGTGCGTTGTCCGCCCTCCGTCGGGTGAACTCCTCGCGCAGCGAAACGGGCACCTTCGCTTCTCGTCGTCCCCTGGAGCTGTGCCCATCGGGTTCCCGCAGCTCGAGCGTCACGAACAAGACCGAGGAATCGCGGCCTGGGGGACGAGCTCGCCGCAGGTCCCCTCTTCGCGATGTGCCCTTGGCCGAGCACGACGATCGATTCCCCGAAGTTTTCTCGGGAATTCCACAGGGTTGCAACGGACCATGAGGAACGCACCTCCCGCCCCGGCACGAGCCGTTGACGGCCGGTTGCTGTCAGGACCCTCACGCCTGACAGCAACCGGCCGCGGGACCGGGCAGTGTGCGAGGTTGCCCGGCAGTCTGTCGGTCACTCCGCGACCGATCAGGACCGAAAGGCCGCGACGAAACGTCCGGCCGGCGATCAGCGCGTACAACTGATCGTTCATGAGAGAGTTGCGCGAGGGGCTTGGTTGGTTGACGTCCACACCCAGTTGCCAGGTGGTCCTTCGGCCGACCGTGCCGAGCGGGCCGCGGAGGTATCCCGCATCCACTGACGCGGCTCGACGCGTTTGAAGCGGCAGCCTGTGCGCGGGAAGAGTTCCTCGGGCTCGTCGCTGCGGATCTCAGCTGCGCGCTCGTTGATCAGGCCAAGGCTGCCCCGTCGGCGGCCCCGCCGACGGCGGCTGCACACGAACATGCGGCGCAGGGTGTCCTTCTCGGCCGAGAGGTGCGGCGCGGTTGCCTGACCGGCGGTGCGGTCCAGGGCGAACCAGTCGTGAACGTCGGCGAGGAACGCGCGCGTGTAGACCCGGGCCACAGAACGTGGACGTCACGAAGGACATGGCCGTCAGGTGAGGAGGCGGCCGGCTGAGTTGACCTGCGTGCCGGCTTCTTCGTCGAGCCGGTCGACGAGGATCATCGCCACATCATCTGTGAGGCGGCCCTCGGTGTGGCGGAGCAGTTGCTGGTGCAGTTCGCCCAGGAAATCCGGTCGGGGGAGGGCGTGCGCCGCTTCCATGGCCTCGGGCAGGCGGAAGAAGTCGTTGCCGGGGCTGCGGGCTTCGATCACGCCGTCGGTGTAGAGCAGCAGACGGTCGCCCGGTAGGAACGGATAGGTCTCGGGCTTTTCGGGAGGGCCGGTGATGAGGTCCTCCAAGCCGAGCGGTGGCAGTGGTGAGGTGGGCATCAGGGCCTGGACTCTGCCCTGGTGCAGCACCAGCGGGGGCGGATGACCACGGTTGATCAGATGCACAACGGGTTTGTCGGGCACTTGGGCGATGAGCGCGGTGACGAATCCCTCCATCAGAGCTTCCTGGTCGAACGCGCCGGGCACGGCCGCCTCCCGGCGCAGCGCGGCCGAGCAGTGGTTCATGACCTCCGCCAGCTCGTCCTCGTAGTGCGCGGCCTCCCGGAACGCGCCCAGCGCCACCGCGACCGCGCGAATGGCATTCAGCCCCTTGCCGCGAACGTCGCCCACGATCATGCGGACGCCGTAGGGGGTATGAACTGCCTCGTACAGATCACCGCCGACCTGTGCCCCGGTCCCAGCCGCGAGGCACAGGCTCGCGGCCCGCACCGGACCCATCCGGGTGGGGACAGGGCGCAGGATGACCTCCTGTGCTGCCACGGCGATGCGGCGCACCTGGTCGAGCTCGTTCTGCCGGCGCGTACGCATCGCGTTACTCAGGATGACACTCGCCACGGAGATCACGAGCAGGCCCAGGAAGTTGCCGTAGACCTGCGGGGTACCCCACGCCTGGTTGTAGGTGGCGGTCGTCACGCTGACGGCCAGAGCGAGGGCTGCCGCGCAGAGGGTGCCTGTCGGCCCCATCGTCAGCGCGGCCAGCGCCGGCGTTGCGATGAGGAGGGGGCCGGTGACCAGACCATGGATGGGCGAGAGCTCGATGCCCAGCACGGCCAGTGCGAGCACGAAGGGCAGACGCTGCGCGAGCGTGAACAGGACCTGGCTGTGACTGCCCGCTCCTGGTCGGGGAAGCGAGCGGAAGAGCGACCGCATGGGTACAGCCTGCCTCGCTGAGGGCCTTGTGTCCTCCCAAGAAACCGGTGACCCGTGGCCGACAGACCTCGGTGCTGTTACGCCCCTGAAGCTTCGCGCCGTTCACGCGGGCGGAGTCCAGAACGACGCGGGAGACATCGATGCGGTCGGCGTCGTTGAGTCGGTGCAGGATCTCCTCGTGCAGCCGGCCCCACTCGCCGGCCCGCGACCAGATCAGGAAGCTGCGGTCGGAAGGCCGCAGCCCGGCGGAAGCTGGGACGGTGTCAGTCACCGGCGGCCATCCTCTCGCCTTGGTCGTCGACGACGGTGTTCCGGGCTCTCTTCTTGCCTGGCTTCGACTGCTTGGTCGGTGGGACATGGTTGGGGATGCCGGGGATCACCCCGGCGCCCGGGTCAAGGCCGGTGAGGCCTCCCAGCTGGAAAGTGGCTTGGCCAGGGCAGACCAGGCTCACATCGTTGATTCGCCGGGGACTGTCTGTTCTGTCCAGATGATCTTTCCTGTCTTGGTGTAGCGCGTGCCCCATCGCCGGGCGAGCTGCGCGATGATCAGCAGGCCCCGTCCTCCCTCGTCCGTGGTCCGGGC
>NZ_JBSFUW010000087.1:0-7410 GCF_053591995.1 Streptomyces sp. NPDC002835
AGACTTCGAACACCTCACCCAACGGCACGGGAGCCCTGTCCGTTGCGGGCACCAAGGCCATCACCCGATCGGTGGTCACGCTGAAAAGGCTCATTCGGCGGTCTTGACGCCACTCCCGCATTCGCGGGGGTCATGCGCTCGATGACCCCCGAGTTGCCCGACAACCCGGAGGCGGAACAGGTCCAGGCGTGGGTGGAGTTGGCCGAAATGTCCCTAGACCTGGGTTTCCGCGCCGTCGTGCGGCGGATGGCCGAGGACCAGGCAGCCGAGCAGGCCCGAAGCGACATGATGGGCCCGCGCCGCGACATTGCCGCAGCCGTCCGTGACCAGGCCGGCCCGGCCCTGACCGCCGGCATTGACCCGGCCTCGCCCCAGGCCGATCCGATCGTCGCGGCGTTCACTGCGCACTACGCGCACCTCCTCGGACGCCCCGACGACGTCGAGCTTCGCCGCCGGCTGGCGACTCGGCTGGAGAGCGTGAACGACCCCCGCAGGGAGCGATACCTCCAGCTGCTCGCAGTGGTCAACGGCTGGCCGGCCCCGGAGAGTCTGGCTCCAGTGTTCGATTGGTCCGTCAAGGCTCTGCGCATCCGGACACAGCAATGACGGGGCGGTCGCAAGGCGGCATGGGGCGGACGCGGCTGGCGTCGGGTGAAAACGCCGCCGCATATGATCGGTTGATGAGTGCCCCGGTCGTACTTCAGGCGGCCCCGTCGCCGCTCTCTTCCGCTCTCGTTCTTCGCCCCTGGCGCATGGAGGACGTTGCCGCATTGGTCGAGGTGAGCCGGGATCCCGCATTGCGCCAGTGGGCGAGCTCGGTCGTGGACAACCATGCCGACGGGGCACGCTGGGTGCAGGCCCAGCAGCAGGGCTGGGCAGCGGGGGACCGGTTCGGCTTCGCCGTCCTTGAGGCACAACCCGGTTCAGTTCGCGAACAGTTGGTGGGCAACGTGGTCCTCAAAGAAGTCACCTCCGGCAAACCGGCGGCCGAAGTGGGCTACTGGACCGCGGCGCACGCTCGCGGGCGGGGAGTGGCCTCCCGCGCTCTGGAGGCACTCACCAGCTGGGCCTTCGACACCTTCGAAGCCGACGGGCTGGAGCGTCTCGAGCTCCTTCACCAGGTGGACAACCTGGCATCGTGCCGGGTTGCACAGAAGAGCCGCTACGACTTCGACACCATCCTGCCCGCGGCACCGCCCTCCTTCCCCCGCGATGGCCACCTGCACATACGGCGCATGAGTGCCTGAGATCCTCCCGGCTTCTGCGGATCGGCTGAGGCTGCTCACGCCGAGAGGGTCTTGGGGCGTTCGACGAGGTGGCCGCGTTCGAAGCGGGCCCCGGCACGGACCAGAGCGACGAGTGGGGTGCGTTCACGCCCGCCAGCGGGCCTGGGCGGACTCGACCAGCTTGAAAACCATCGCCAGCTCGGCGGCCCGGCTGCCGGCAGCCTTGGTCACCTGGTCCGCAGCCGCACGGTGGCGAACGTTGACTCGATGGGATTCGTGGTCCGCAGGTGGATCCAGTGCTCGGCGGGGAAGTCGTAGAACGCCAGCAGCTCGTCCTCATCGTCCACGATCTTCTTGACCGCCTTGGGGTACTTCGCGTTGTACTGCTTGGCGAACATGGCGACGGCTTTGCGGGCCTGCTCCTTGTTCTCGGCGTTGTAGATGTCCTGGATGGCGCGCTTGGCCGCGGGCTGGGCCGACTTCGGCAGAGAATCGAGAACATTTGCGGTTTTGTGAACCCAGCATCTTTGTTCGCGGGTGTCGGGGAACACCTCGACCAGCGCCTTCCAGAAGCCGAGCGCGCCGTCCCCGACGGCCAGCACCGGGGCGCGCATGCCCCGGCGGGCACAGTCGCGTAGCAGGCCCGCCCACGCCTCCGTCGACTCGCGATAACCGTCGGCCAGCGCGATCAGCTCCTTGGTGCCATCCGCCCGCACGCCCATCACCACCAGCACGGCAGCCTTGGCCTCCTCCAGGCGTATGCGCAGGTGGATGCCGTCGGCCCACACGTACACGTAGTCCGTGGCCGACAGATCGCGGTCCATGAAGGCAGCGTGGTCGGCCTGCCACTGGGCCGTCAGCCGCGTGACCGTGGCCGGCGACAGCCCGGCCGAACTGCCGAGGAACTGCGCCAGCGCGGGCACGAAGTCCCCAGACGACAACCCATGCAGGTAGAGCAGCGGCAGCACCTCGCTGATCTTCGGGGACTTCCGGGCCCAAGGCGGCAGGATCGCCGAGGAGAACCGCCTGCGTTCGCCCGTATCGAGGTCGGTGCGCTTGTCGTTCACCCGCGGGGCCTTCACCTCCACGGTCCCGGCCGCGGTGGTGACCTTCCTTCTCCCAAACGATCACCGGAGACGCAGGAAGGGCCTGATCCGCAATACGGATCAGGCCCTTGACCTGGTGTTTCAGCTGTCGGGGTGGCGGGATTTGAACCCACGACCTCTTCGTCCCGAACGAAGCGCGCTGCCAAGCTGCGCTACACCCCGATGTCGCCGGTGTCCCGGCGACATCGATTACTTTAGCCCACCCGCGGCCGGAGACGAAATCCGGTTTCTGCCCGGGCCGCGCCCGCCCCGGACCCGTCTCGGCGCGGCCTCGACATGGGCCCGACGCGGCCCGGGAGGCAGCCCGTTTCGGTGTGGGGCCGGTCCGTGGCCGGCCCCCGCGCGGTCAGTCGCGGGTCGTCAGGGTCAGCAGGGTCGCCTCCGGGGGGCAGGCGAAGCGAACCGGGGCATAGCGGCTCGTGCCGCAGCCCGCAGAGACGTGGAGGAAGGAGACGTTTCCCTCGGCCCGGTGGGTGGAGAGGCCCTTGACCCGGTCCGTGTCCAGGTCGCAGTTGGTCACCAGGGCGCCGTAGAAGGGGATGCACAGCTGGCCGCCGTGGGTGTGGCCCGCGAGGATCAGGGGGTAACCGTCGGCGGTGAACGCGTCGAGGCTGCGCAGGTAGGGGGCGTGGACGACGGCCAGGGACAGGTCGGCGTCCTTCTCGGGGCCGCCGAGGACGTTCTCGTACCGGTCGCGTTTGATGTGCGGGTCGTCGAGGCCGGTGAAGGCGATCTCGTAGCCGTCGAGCTTGAGCCGGCCGCGGGTGTTCGTCAGGTCCAGCCATCCCGCGGCGTCGAACGCGTCGCGCATGCCTTCCCACGGGTTGTGGACGGCGCCGACGGCGTAGGCGTTGCCGTTGAGGCCGTGGCGGCCCTGCGCGTTCTCGAGGAGGTAGCGGGCCGGGTTGCGGAGCTTCGGGCCGTAGTAGTCGTTGGAGCCGAAGACGTAGACCCCGGGGATCTCCATCAGCGGGCCCAGCGCGTCCAGGACCTCCGGTACGCCCTCCGGGTCGGAGAGGTTGTCGCCGGTATTGACGACGAAGTCCGGGCGGAGACCGGCCAGCGACTGGAGCCAGGCCCGTTTCTTGCGCTGGCCGCTCACCATGTGGATGTCGGAGACCTGGAGCACCCGCAGCGGGCGCATCCCGCGTGGCAGCACCGGCACCGTCACCCGTCGCAGCCGGTACGAACGGGCCTCGATGCCCGCGGCGTAGACGAGGCCGGCGGCTCCGGCCGCCGTGATTCCTGCGGTGATCTTCAGGGGGAGCCCGTAGCGTGCGCGCATGTGTCCATCGTCGCAGACCTGTCAGGTACCGGGCGGCGGCGGGACGGCTTCCGCCGACGCGCTGCCGGCCGACGCGCTGCCGGCCGACGCGCTGCCGGCCGACGTGCTGCCGATCGTTGCGCTGCGCACCAGTAGGCCCGCCGGCCGGCGCACGGGCAGCGCGAAGAGAAGCCCGAACGCGATCCAGACGTATGTGTTGCCGCCGAGGAAGCCGTCGATGCCGGACGAGTCCTTGCTCCACAGCCACACGACGCTGCTGCACAGTACGACCGGCAGCGCGACCGCCCAGGCCAGCAGCCTGCGGCGGTCCGGCCCCTCCGGCTCGCGGAGCGCCGCGCCGGTGAGGACCACCAGGGCCGGCAGCAGCCAGACCAGGTGGTGCACCCAGGTGACGGGGCTGATCAGGCAGGCGAGGACACCGGTCAGCGCGAAGCCCGCGGCGTGGTCACCGGCGGCGGTCGCCCTGCGGACCCGCACCGCCCACACGGTGAGCAGCACGATCACGCCCGCCGCCCAGATCCCGCGGCTCGGTTCGTGCGGCTCCCAGAGCCGGGCCAGCAGCCCCTGCCAGGACTGGTTGGAGACGTACGCGAGCGAGCCGACGCGGTCGGTGTCCCACAGCGCCTCGGTCCAGTAGGTCCGGGAGGCGCCCGGTGCGATCCAGGCCGCCAGGCCCGTGGCGCCGAGCGCGACGGCGGTGGCGGTCGCGGCGGCCCGCGGGCGGCCGGTGAGCAGCAGATGGCCGATGAAGACGGCGGGCGTGAGCTTGATCGCGGCGGCGAGACCTATGCCGATGCCCGCGTAGCGGGAGCCCTTCCCGCCGGCCAGTAGCCGGGCGTCGGCGAGGACGAGTGCCAGCAGGAGCAGATTGACCTGCCCGAAGCTGACGGTGTCGCGGACCGGTTCGAGGAGGGCGAAGGCGCAGCCGGCGAGGGCGAGTGCGTACCAAGGGGTCCAGCCCTGGCGCCGGACGACCGGTCCGGCGGTCCAGCGCAGGATCACCGCGGCCGCCGCGGCGTTGAACAGCACGCTGAACGCGACGGCGCTCTGCCAGTCGATCAGCCGCAGCGGCACCATGCACAGGGCGGCGAACGGCGGGTACGTGAAGCCGTAGTGGCTGCCCGGCACCACGTAGTCGTACAGGGCGCCGCCGCCGGTCCAGTGGTGCACGGCCCCGAAGTAGACGCCGAGGTCGAACCAGCCGCGGTGCAGCGGCACCGTCGCGAGGAACAGTACGACGGCGGTGGCCAGCGCGGTGACCAGGAAGGCCCGGCCGCGGGTGGTCGTGGGCCGCAGCCAGGCGGCACCCGTCGTGTCCAGCTGTGTCATGCCGTACTCCCAACCGGGCGCTGAGCAACGCGATGTGCGCCCCACAGTGCCGCCACCCCGAGCAGCCCGCCGCTGACGGCGAGCATCAACTGCCCGGCGTCGGGGGCGAATCCACTCGGCAGTACGGCCAGGGCGAGGAGCCCGCTGGCGGCGGCGACCGTCCGGCGCAGGGATCGGCCCGGTCCGGCGGCGGCGATCAGGAACAGTCCCCACAGCAGGTACCAGGGGCGGATCGCCGGTCCGAGGAGTGCCACCGCCGTCAGGCTGAGCCCGAGCGCGTGCACCGGGCGCAGCAGGTGATGGCGGCGCCAGGCGAGCAGTACGGCGAGAGCGGTCGCGGCGAGTCCGAGCAGATGCCACGCCGGGGTCGCGAGACGGGCGGCCGCCGTGAGGGAGTCACCGGCACCGCTGAGCAGGGTGGTGGTCAGCCGGCCGAGGGTGGAGGTCAGGGACCAGTTCTCGGCGGAGACGGGGGTGTCGAGGGCGGCAAGCCATCCGTATCCGGTACCCACGGCCGCGGTGGTCAGTGCGGTGGTGGCCGCGCAGACGGCGAGAGCGCCGAGGACGGCGAACGCGGCGGCCGCCCGCGGCGACCGGGCGGGACGGGTACGCGCGGTCCGTGGCCGGGCAGCCGAGTGCGCCTGCCTCGCCCAGATGACGACGACGGCGACGAGCCCCAGCGCCGCGGGCGCCTTCACCAGAGCGGCCAGGGTGACGAGCGCCACGGCCACGACCGGCCTGCGGCCGAGGGCCGCGACGAGCCCGACGCCCAACAGCCCCAGCATGACGGCGTCGTTGTGCGCGCCGCTGACCAGGTGGAGCAGCACCAGAGGGTTGAGCGCGCCGAGCCACAGCGCCACGGAGGGGTTCGTGCCGCAGTGCCGGGCGAGCCGGGGCAGGCAGAGCGCCATGGCCGCCACGCCGAGCAGCGCGACCAGCCGCATGCCGAGCACTCCGGTGGCGACCTGGTCGGCGGAGAACGAGTGCAGACCGGGCGAGTGCGCCACCGCCGAGGCCAGGGCCAGGAAGACCGGGCCGTACGGGGCGGGGGTGTCCCGCCACAGGGGCGCGACCTCGGCCGTGAGCGGTCCGCCGAGGTGGGACGGGCCGTGGGTGTACACGTCGAGCCGGGCGTCGACCATCGCGCCCTGGGCCAGGTAGCTGTAGACGTCGCGGCTGAACAAGGGCGGCGCCACCACCAGCGGCGCCGCCCACAGCACGAGCGTCATCAGCAGGTCGCGGCGTCCGGGTGGGTGGGGTCCGCGTACCGTTCTGCCCACGAGCGCCCAGGCCGCGACCAGGACGACGAGCCCGAAGTACGCGCCGACGAGCCCGAGCGCGGCGCTCCCCGAGTCGGGGGCGAGTATCTCCCGTACGGGGAGGGCTCCGGCGCTCACGCCGCCCGCCGCCAGGGCCGTCGAGCCGGTGAGTCCGAGCAGTTGGCAGTGGCGGAAGTCGACGGTCCGGCCCAGGCCTCGACCGACGGCCGAGACGGTCCGGCCCAGGCCTCGACCGACGGCCGAGACGGTCCGGCTGAAGGCCCGGCCGAGAGTCCGGTCGACAGCCCGGTCGACAGCCCGGCCGAGAGTCCGGCCGATGGTTCCGCCGACGGCCCGGGCGACGGTCCGTTCGGCGAGGAGACGGAGGGACGGCACCCGCGCAGGCTGTCAACAGCCGGTGTCCGGCAGGCGAAGCCCCGGCCGCCCCCGGGGGGCGTTCGTGTGTAGGTCGCCTTACGGCCCGGGGAGCTCGGCCCGCCGCGCTGACGGACCCGCGTCCGCCCGCTGCCCCCGGTCGTTCGGTGTGCGGACACCGCCGGCCCACCGGCGATCCACCCGGCACGGCGGCGACCGACACGAAATGCGCGGGCGCGCCTCGTCACGCACCTGCCACACTTGCCCGCATGACCACGCTCAAGTCCAAGCTGCAGGAAGACCTCACCACGGCGATCAGGGCGCGCGACGAACTGCGCTCCTCCACGCTCCGGCTGACCCTCGCCGCGATCACCAAGGAGGAGGTCTCGGGCAAGAGCGCCCGTGAGCTCTCCGACGACGAGGTGCAGAAGGTGATCGCCAAGGAGGCGAAGAAGCGCCGCGAGGCCGCCGACGCGTTCGCCCAGGGCGGTCGTGCCGAGCAGGCCGAGCGTGAGAAGGCGGAGGGCGTGATCCTCGACGCGTACCTGCCTCAGCAGCTGACGGACGACGAGCTGCGCCAGATCGTGGCGCAGGCGGTCGAGGAGGCCAAGGCCGCCGGTGCCGAGGGCCCGCGCGCGATGGGCGCCGTCATGAAGATCGTGAACCCGAAGGTGGCCGGCCGCGCCGAGGGCGGCCGCGTGGCCGCCACGGTGAAGCAGCTGCTCGCGGGCTGACGTCGGCGAGAACTCCAGCCCCGGACGCACGAGCCGTACCCGCTCTTGAGCAGCGGCCGGGCCAGTGCCTGGAGCCGGTCGTCGTCGATCAGGCCG
>NZ_JBSFUW010000088.1:0-7396 GCF_053591995.1 Streptomyces sp. NPDC002835
CCCCGGGCAAACGTGCAAGACGCGGACCATGGCCGGCCCGGCGCCGCGACGCACCGCACTCCGGGGCCGATACCGGCCCCGGAGCGGGACTTTCCAGTTCACTTGGAGTGGAAATCCTTCAGGGCCTCTTGGACCAGTTGCTGCCCCTCTCCCACACCGACCAGCGCCCTGCCGAGCACGTCTGGCACCGCTCCGTACGCGCCGCCCCCGAGGGCCGCCCGCCCCCAGGGGTACCGGGCCGGCAGCGCGGCGACCGGTCCACCGCCACGACCGGGTCTGTCAAACGAGCGATTGACAGACCCCTCCTACGATGCGCGCGTCAGTCGGCCGGAGTCCTGGCGGGCTTGCGATCGGCCGGGCGGCGGCCTTTGGGCTGTTGCGGTTCGGGCAGTACCGGCGCAGTCGGTACTGCTCGCTCCACCGGCTGGCCTGCGAAGACGGTGAATGGTTCGCCGTGGTGCAGGATCCGCAGCGGATTCCCTCTCTCCATGGTGTAGCAGGCCGACTGGCGGCGGATGTCCACCCGCAGCCTGCGCCCCTGCACGAGCACCGTGAACCGCAGACCGGTCAGCCGCTCCGGCAGCCGTGGCGCGAACTCCAGCGTGCCGTGCGTGCCCTCATTGCCCTCGTGCCGGCGCATGCCGCCGAGTCCTATCACCAGCGCCATCCACGTGCCGGCGAGTGAAGCGATGTGCAGTCCGTCGCGGGTGTTGTGCTCCAGGTTCTCCAGGTCCATCAGGGCCGCTTCGCTCAGGTAGGAGTAAGCGAGCCGCATGTGCCCGGTCTCCGCGGCCATCACGGCCTGGCAGCAGGCCGAGAGTGAGGAGTCCCGCACGGTCAGCGCCTCGTAGTAGGCGAAGTTGCGTGCCTTCTGGGCAGGCGTGAAGTCCTCCCCGCAGGTCACCATGGCGAAGACCAGGTCGGCCTGCTTGACCACCTGTTTGCGGTAGAGGTCGAAGTAGGGGAAGTGGAGCAGCAGCGGGTACTGCTCGGGGGAGGTGTTCGCGAAGTCCCAGTGCTGGTAGCCGGTGAATCCGGCCGACTGCTCGTGCACGCCGAGTACCTCGTTGTACGGCATGGCGATCCGGGCGGCGGCGTCCCGCCAGGCGGCGGTCTCCTCGTCGTCGACGCCCAGTTCCTCGGCCCGGTCGGCGTGGCGTGCGGCCGTGTCCGCGGCGGCCAGCAGGTTCCGCCGTGCCATCAGGTTGGTGTAGACGTTGTCCCGCGCGATGGCGCTGTACTCGTCGGGACCCGTGACCCCGTCGATGTGGAAGACGCCTTCCGGGTCGTGGTGGCCGAGCGAGTGCCAGAGCCGCGCGGTCTCCACCAGCAGTTCCAGTCCGGGTCCTCGCTCGAACGTCTCGTCGTCGGTCGCCACCACGTACCGGGCCACGGCGACGGCGATGTCCGCGTTGACGTGGAAGGCGGCCGTGCCGGCGGGCCAATAGGCCGAGCACTCGGCGCCGTTGATGGTCCGCCAGGGGAACGCCGCTCCTGCAAGCCCCAACTGCCGGGCGCGCTCCCGCGCCGCGGGCAGGGTGGAGTGCCGCCAGCGGAGCACCGGGGCGACCGTCTGCGGGGCGGTGTAGGTGAGCATGGGCAGCACGAAGGACTCCACGTCCCAGAACGAGTGCCCGTCGTATCCCGTCCCGGTGAGGCCCTTGGCGGGGATCGCGCGCTCCTCGCCGCGGGCGGCCGCTTGGAGCACGTGGAACAGCGCGAAGCGCACGGCCTGTTGGATCTGGGCGTCGCCGTCCACCTCGACGTCCGCGCAGGACCAGAAGTGGTCCAGGAAGGCCCGCTGCTCGGCGAGCAGCCCCTCCCAGCCCGTGCTGCGGGCGGTGGCGACCGCCGCGTCGACCTGGTCGTGCACGGCCGGAAGCGAGCGCTGGCCGGACCAGCCGTACCCGACGAACTTGACCAGCCGCAGCCGCTCTCCGGGCTGGAGCGTGCAGGTGACCGTGAGCCTGCTGACGTCCGGCTCGCTCTCGGCGGACCAGGACGTGCCGGCCGGGCCGTCGACCAGGTGGTCCGCGGCGGCGCCCACTCGCAGTCCGCTGCTCTTGGTGCGGTGCACGAGGCGCAGCCGGGTGTCCTGGGCGAAGTGCTCTTCGGCCTCCAGCGGTGAGTCGACGGCCGCGGCGACCCTGGGGTCGCCGGTGTCGTGAGGCAGCTGCTCGTTCGCGACGAGCTCGGACTGGACCGCCACCGAGACGGTCCCGTCCAGCGGCTCCACCTCGTAGGCGATCGCGGCGATGGCGCGCTGGGTGAAGGACACCAGTCGCTCGGAGGTGATGCGGACGGACCGGCCGGCCGGCGAGGTCCATTCCGCGGTGCGCCGCAGGATGCCGGAGCGGAAGTCCAGTACCCGCTCGTGGGCGGTGAGGTCGCCATAACGCAGGTCGCAGGGATGGTCGTCCACCAGCAGCCTGACGATCTTCCCGTCCGTGACGTTGATCATGGTCTGGCCGGACTCCGGATAGCCGTACCCGGCCTCGGCGTACGGGAGCGGATGGAGTTCGTGGACCCCGTTGAGATAGGCGCCGGGCAGTCCGTGGGGCTCGCCCTCGTCGAGGTTGCCGCGCCAGCCGATGTGGCCGTTGGCGAGGGCGAAGACGGACTCGCTTTGGGAAAGGACGTCGAGGTCGAGCCCGGTCTCGCGCAGGCACCACGGCTCGACCGTGTAACCGGAGTGGCTGATCACCGTGACTCCATCAGTTCGGCGAGGTCGTCCACCACGACGTCCGCCCCGTGCCGCCGCAGCTCGGCGGCCTGACCGGTGCGGTCGACGCCCACGACGAGGCCGAACCGCCCGGCCCGGCCCGCCTCCACGCCGGCGAGGGCGTCCTCGAACACGGCCGCGGCTCCCGGGGCGACGCCGAGGGCGCGGGCGGCAGCCAGATAGGTGTCGGGAGCGGGCTTGCCGTGGAGGCCCTGCTCGTGTGCGACGACTCCGTCGATGCGCTCGTCGAACAGGTCCTCGATACCGGCGGCGGCGAGCACATCCCGGCAGTTGGCGCTGGACGAGACGACCGCGGTGCGCAGGCCGGCGCCGCGGACGGCGTGCACATAGGCCACGGATCCCTCGTACGCATCCACGCCGTCCTCGCGGATTCTGCGAAGTACCAGCTCGTTCTTGCGGGTGCCCAGGCCGTTGACCGTCTCCCGGTCCGGCGGGTCGCCGGGCGCGCCCTTGGGCAGCTCGATGCCTCGGGAGGCTAGGAAGGTACGGACGCCGTCCTCGCGTGGCCGGCCGTCTACGTACTCGTCGTAGTCGCGCACGGCGTCGAACGGCACGAACGCCGCTCCCTCGCGGTCGACCCGCTGCCGCAGGAAGTCGTCGAACATCTCCTTCCAGGCGGCCGCGTGGACCTTCGCGGTGCGGGTGAGGACGCCGTCGAGGTCGAAAAGACAGGTGCGCACGTGATCGGGAAGCCCCAGCATATCGTCGAGGCTAGGAGGCGACGGCGGCCGCCGGGGGCCGCAGCCGAGTCGCGCCGCAACGCAGGTACCCCGTACGGATGACGCGCCGGGTGCCATCCGGACCAGCCCGCCTCCGCCGGAAGCTCCCCGCGTCCGCCGTACCGGTGGCGGGCGGGGGGTTCCCGGTGGAGGCGGGCGGGCCGGGGGCCGGGGCCCGTCCCGGGTGACACGGGGCGGGTCACCGACGGCCCGGCAGACTCCAGTGGTGCGGCGCGATGAGCCGGTTGATGCTCTCGGGCCCCCAGGATCCGGGCGCATAGGGTTCGGCCGGCGGCGGGTTCTCCAGCAGCGGGGCGGACACCTCCCAGAGCCGTTCGATCCCGTCGGATCGGGTGAACAGGGACTGGTCGCCGAGCATCGCGTCCAGGATGAGGCGCTCGTATCCCTCGAGCGCGTGTTTCATGTCGAAGGACTCGGCGTAGCTGAAGACCATCTCGGCGTCGCTCAGCCGCATGGCCGGCCCGGGGGCCTTCACCAGGAAGCGGGCGGCGATCCGGCCGGGGTCGTCGAAGTCGATCACCAGCTCGTTGTTGCGTGTGCCGTGGCCGCGGGCGGCGAGCGGAAACATCCGCAGGGCGGGCTCGCGGAAGCCGAGCGTCACGACGTGCCGCGCCTCGCCGAGCGACTTGCCGGAGCGCAGGTAGAACGGCACGCCCGCCCAACGCCAGTTGTCGACTTCGACGCGCAGCGCGACGAAGGTCTCGGTGTCCGACCGGGGGTCGACGCCGGGCTCGTCGCGGTAGCCCGCGTACTGGCCGCGCACCACCTGTGCCGGGTCCAGCGGCCGCATGGACTGGAAGACCTTCTCCTTCTCGTCCCGCAGAGGCTTGGCCGCGAGGGTGGTGGGCGGTTCCATCGCCACGAAGCCGAGCAGCTGGAACAGATGGGTGACGATCATGTCCCGGAAGGTGCCGGTCCCCTCGAAGAACTGGGCGCGGCCCTCGATGCCGATCTTCTCCGGCACGTCGATCTGCACATGGCCGATGTGGCCGCGGTTCCACACCGGCTCCAGCAGGCCATTGGCGAACCTCAGCGCCAGGATGTTGTCGACCGACTCCTTGCCGAGGAAGTGGTCGATGCGGAAGACCCGCGACTCGTCGAAGACGGAGTGGATCGTCGCGTTGAGGGCCTGCGCCGAGGGCAGGTCCGTACCGAACGGCTTCTCGACGATGATCCGTGCGCCGTCGGCGAGGCCCGTCGCGCCGAGCATCTCGACGACGGAGGCGAAGGCCTTCGGCGGCACGGCGAGGTGGAACAGCCGGCGGGGGCTGCCGCCGACGGCCTGCCCGGCGTCACGAACGGCCTCCAGCGGCCCGCATTCCTGCCTGCCCTGCAGGTGACACGCCGGCTGACCACATTCCCCGAGACCAACCTGCGTACCTACGTGCGCGGCCCGGACGGCAGGGACGGACTGTGGTTCCTGTCCGTCGAGGCGGCCAGCGCCGCCATGAGCCTGATCATTCGGGCGGGTACGGGCGCCCCGTACCACCGGGGGGACCTCAGCGTCACCGAGCACGGTGCGATGCTGGCCTACGCCGGGCGTCGGCGCGGTGGTGAGCCCGCGTACCTTCTGCGGATCCGCCCCGGCGCGCTAGCCCGACGGTCAGCCGCCCTGTCAGGACAAACCCGGCCCCGGCGACGTCAGGAACCCCACAACGTCAGGAGGCGATGAACTGTTCTACGCCCGTGCGGACGTCGTCGGCGTTCATTACTGGGAACATCGTGATCTTCGCGTTGAGCTCGATGAAGAGCGGCTCGCAGACGGCCGGCAACTGAGAAGGGTGCTCCAGGTCGAGGACGAAGAATGCGGTGCGCATGCCGTCCAGAGCCCCGAAGTACGCGGCTTCCGGCTTCACCCGCTCCAGGAAGGACCCGAGAACCTCGTCCATCCGGTTGGCCTTGATGACCGCGCTGGCCTTCTCCGTGTCCATCTGGCACATCAGCATCGTGCGCATGAGCCGCCTCTTCCTGGTCGAAGTCACCCCCGTCCTGACCCAGTGTTCGCGGGCGGCGGCGGGCTGCGCATCCAGGCGGGCCCATCGGAGTGGCGGCTCAGGCAACGCCGCCCCGTACGCTCAAAAGCCCGCCCCCGCCCCGGCCAGGCCGTGGTACGTCGGGTCCAGCAGTTGGATCGTATTGCCGCGGACAATGCGATCGGTGACGTCCGGCGCCAGGTGGCCATCTGAGGCTTGCCGACCGCGCGGGACTTCGCCCAGCGCATGAAGGCGCTTGATGCCGAAGAAGGCGGGAAAGCTTGGCCGGGCAGGACGGGCTCATCTCTGTGTGCCGGTTCGGACCTCTCACCCATACGCACGCCGAAGATTCCGATTCGCGCATGAGTGGGCAGGTCGCGTGACAAACATGAAGGCCGACCAGCCCTCAAAGATCAGTGTGGAGGGCCGGTCACGCAATCCCTCATGTCGCTTCCACCAGGAGACCTGGAGACCCTATGCGACGCGTCTTCGCGACCGCACTCATGACGCTGGCAGCGACTGTCGGCGGCATGTCGACTGCCTCAGCCCAAAGCCCCCACTTCATCGGCGATGTCACTTGCACGAAGTCCCTCACCACGGGCCTGCGCTGCAGCGGCAAGGCGGCCGGCCTCGGCAACAGCGCCACCGACGCCTTCCTCACGGCATCCTCCGTCGAGGCCGAATACGTGTGCTCCAACAGGGGCGGCAACATTGCTCCCGGTCAGGGCGTCGAGTTCCAGAACGTGACGGGGCCGGTCACAACCATTCAGCCCCGCAACGGTCAGATCACCTTCCGCAACGTGACCATCCCCGTGCCGGAGACCCCCTCGCCGCAGGAGGTGTGCCCCAACCCGAACTGGAACGTGACGCTGCTCCATCTCACTTTCAACGACGTCGTCCTGCACATCCAGCGGAATGGCCAGGACATTCTGACCAGGGACCTCGGCGACATCGACCCGTGATCCCCTTGGCCGTCGACGGGGCTGGAGGCCTTCCTGCCGGGAAGTGCCTCCGGTCCGCCGCAGTGACCTTCGTGACGATTTGATCAAGGCACGCATGAGGGCTGGCATCTGCTGTGTATACCCAACCCTCGATACCGTAGAGGTACTCGATCGGCGTGAGTTCGCCGTTCGTCATTCCGGCCATTCGCTGAGGGTGCCGGGGGCCTGGGCGTTGAACCGCTCCTCGAAATCGGGGTGGTCCTCGAAGCGGACTGCAACGTAGGCAAGCGCGTGGCGCAGACCGTCGACCACGCCAGGGGCGTAGTCCGGTCCTGCGTCCCGCACGTGCGGCATGATCTTGATGTATGCCTCGACGAGGCTTTCGACGCCGGCGCAGATCCTCTGCGGGGTCCCGATCATGCCTTGCGTTTCGCGGAGCTTGGCCGGGACAAAGACTGCCAGTCTCGCGTTGACGTCGTGCTCACTGTTCTGCACGTTGTGCCATTCGGTCACGAGCGCGCCGCCTTGGCCTCTGCCGCCCTGCGGTACCCGACCAAGAGCATGGCCAAGCCATTGTGAACTTTCCCCGTGATGCTGGACACTCGTTGCTTACGCTGCGAGGGGCGTGTTCTTGCTCGTGTCGCTGTCGGATCTCCAGCGGGGTGAGGTACCCCCAGGCCGGATGCTTCCGCAGCCGCTTGCGGTTGTAGAAGGTCTCGATGAAGGCGAAGATCTCCGCGCGGGCAGTGGGCCGGTCGGGCCAGCGGCGGGTGCCGATTTCCTCTTTGAGCAGTGCGAAGAAGCTCTCGGCGGCGGCATTGTCGTAGCACGAGCCGGTTCGGCCCATGCTCTGCCGCAGCCCGAACCTACTTATTTCCCGGCGGAGTTCGTCAGACGTGTACTCACCAGATTCAACCGGTCGTTGCAACACCGGCCTGTTGCAACAGTAGCTGCTCGTTGAACACCTCGGCCGGTGTCCTCCAGCCGAGCGTCTTGCGG
>NZ_JBSFUW010000089.1:0-7134 GCF_053591995.1 Streptomyces sp. NPDC002835
CCCTCGGTGTCAAGGGTGAAGGTGTACTTCACCGGACCGGCGGGACGCCGCGCCAGGGTGATGTTCTCCTTCACCCGGCCGGGACCGACCTGGTACTGCAGATCGGCGCCGCCTGCCGCACCCTTGTAGGTGACCGTGCCGCCCCTGACCTCGGGCTTCAGCTCCCCGCCCGAGCCCACCAGACCCAGCGTGACAGCCTCACCGCTGCCGGCCTCGAACCGCAGCAACCGGCCGGGGTCCGAACCGAACCAGCTCCGGCCCGTGTTCGTCGTGTTCGCGAAGTCGAAACCCTTGGCCTTCGTCGCTCTGACCGCGGTGTCGATCGACTTCCACGACTTCGACGACGCGTCCCGGTAGGAGGTCGGCGCCGCCGACAGCTCCGCCTCGACCCGCCCGTCCGACAGCTGCCAGAAACGCGCGTTGGACGTCCGGCGGTCCGTCAGCTCCTTGACCCGCTTGGCCTTCGGATCATTCTTACCCTTGGGCAGCTTCTGCCGGTCGGCTATTCCCAGCTTTCCGTACGACGGGGGCTTTTCCACCCCCTCTCCATCATCCGAGAACCAGCCCGCGACGGTGTCGACGATTCCCTCGCCGCTGCCGCCGGAACTGTCCGAAGCCGGTGCCGCATACGCCACTTGTGGCAGCAGCGTGCTTGCCACCGCCGAGACAACCAAACAGGAGATATATCTCCTGTAGGGAACTTTCACCTCTATACCTTTCGGCATCAACGACCCACCCGCCGTACGCGAAATGGGCACGCCGAACGAGCCGGAGCGAAGGTTTCCGCCCGGTTGGGGGTGTTGCTGCGCAACGCGAGCGAGAACGGACAAAACCCGAACTCACCCACGTGGCAGCCGATTTCTATTCACTGACACGACGTCATGTCAAGCGGACGGACAATCAGGAAGATAACCGGCGCGAAAGCGAGGCGATCCGCCCGTTTCCTCCGCTCGCTCGCGCCGCACCGAAGGTGTGGTGTATAACTGCCCGGTTCACCGTCAGCCGACTCACCGAAAGCCGGTCCCGCTCATGTTCTCCAAGGAATCCACGGAAAGCGCCGAGCCGGAAAACGAGGCAAACGCCAAGAGCGCGGCGATTGCCGAAACAGCCGCCGGCGATTCGGTGAACGAAAGCGCCACAAGCGACGGCAAAGGCACGGGCGGACGTCAGGGCCTGGCGATCGCCGTCGTGCTGCTGCTCGCCTGTGGCGGGCTCGTCGGCTACGGCATGCTCAACACCGACGAGCAGGAGCCGAAGCCGCGCGCGGTGCCGACCGTCGAGGTGACGTACGAAGTCACCGGCGAGGGCACGGTGGAGATCTCCTACCTCGCCCGCAGCGAGGCAGGCGCGGCCACGGTCGAGAAGGGCGTCACCCTGCCGTGGAAGAAGACAGTCGACGTCCCGGTCGGCAAGAGCCCGACAGTCGCCATCGTCCTCGACGGCAAGGGCGGCCAGGCCGCCTGCACCCTTGCCATCCGCGACAAGCACGTCCAACGCGCCACGGCAACGGGCGAGTACGGGCGGGCCACGTGCACGGGCGAGCTGCCCGCCGCCGACCACTGATCAGCCACGCAGAGCAGCCGTCTCGCGTGACGACAGGCCTGGGCCCGCGCCCGGCGGGACAGCGAGGCGCGCAGCACCGGCTGCCCCTCGGTCGGCAGGTCCAGGGCGTGGCGCAGGCCCGTACCGCCGACGACGGAGGAGAGGATCTCCAGGATCTGGATCTGGTGGTGCTGCTCGCCCGCGACGGCCGAACTCCCGGTCCCGGCAGCGGCGTGACGCGTAACGGCGTAACGCGGACGTCCTCGCGGCGGGCGGTGGCGGCGGGTGGTGGCGGTCAGGAGGCCGCCGCCGCCCGCTCGTACAGCGCGCGGGCCTCCGCCCCGAACAGCACCGCCGTCGACTCCGCGTCCGTGTCGCCGCCGCTCAACACCACGATCAGCCGCCCCGGATGCTTCGGGTCCCGGTAGTCGGCGAGCCACGGGCTGCCGCTCGTACCGTCCCAGAACCCGCCGCACTCCATCAGCATCGAGCCGTCCAAGTCCGGGTCGTCGGCGGTGTCCGTGGTGCACGCGACGGCCTGGTTCGCCGGGTTGTGCTCCTCGTTCGGGTAGCCGACGACGGTCACCCGGCGCCTCGGACCGGACGACCAGTCGGGCGCCGCCGCCCCCACCACGTGCTGGACCTGGCGGCCCCGCTCGTCCGGGTCCAGCGTCAGAAAGGCGTAGTCGTGGGCGTCGTCGCCGTCGTCCTTCCACCCGTCGTCGACCTGCACCGCGCGCACCTTCCACGTGCCGTACGGGGTGGTGCCGCCCGCCCCGTGGAACCCCGGCGCGAACGAGAAGTCCTCCTTGGCGGACCCGCCCCCGAACACGCAGTGCGCGGCGGTCGTGACCATGTTGCCCTTCGGGCTGTCGACGACGCTCGCGGTGCACCAGTGGCCGTTCTCCCCGTCCTCCCCGTCGAGCAGTACGCCCACGGACGGCAGCCCGGCGAACGGCACACCGGAGCGCTGCGGCGCGGGCGTCGCCGCCGAGGCGTTGGATCCCGCGCTCTTCCCCCCGTCCGCGTCCTTGCGGGGCGCCGGACGCGACGGGCCCGCACACGCGGTGGCGGCGATCAGGACGGCGACGGCGACCAGCCATATGAGCGACCTCGCCAGCGGCCTTGCGAGCGGCCTTTTCCAGTGCATAGCCCCCATCCTTGCCCATGGCCGGCAGGGGCAGGCATCGCCCGTGCGCCCGGGGTCCTTGCAGCGCCTATGCTGAGGGCGCTCACGAACGCTTGAGTGGGGTCCGGCCGTATGAACCGTTCAGCAGTGCAGGTGATGATCGTCGATGACGAGATCCTGATCAGAGAGGGACTCTGGCGGATCGTCGACGGATTCGACGGCGCCCATGTCGTCGCCGTCTGCTCGGGCGGGACCGCCGCCCGCGAAGCCCGGCTGCGCCGGCCCGACGTCGTGCTGCTGGACATCAGGATGCCGGACCGCGACGGGCTCAGCGTGCTCGCCGAACTGCGGGCGCTGCCCGAGCCCCCGGTCGTCGCCATGCTCACCACCTTCGACGCCGACGAGCACCTCTCGGCGGCCCTGCGTGGCGGCGCCTCCGGCTTCCTCCTCAAGGACACCGCTCCCGAACAGCTGCAGTACGCGATCCAGCAACTCGCCGCGGGCGGCAGCGTCATCGCGCCGAAGGTGGCGCGGACCGTCGTAGGCGGCTATCTACGCGCGGAGGCGAGCGAGCCGTCGCCGGGCCCGCCGGGCACTCACCGTATGGAGGAGGACCTCACCGCGCGGGAGCGCGAGGTGCTGGCCCTGCTCGCCGAGGGGATGTCGAACACCGAGATAGCAAAACGGCTGTTCATCGGCGCGACCACCGTCAAGGACCACGTCAGTACGCTGCTCGGCAAGCTGGGAGTGACCAACAGGCAGCGCGGCTGACCGCCTCCGGCAGCCCGCACGCGGACCTGTGGTCCCGCGAGGTCAAGGCACACGCGGTCGACGCCGCCCATCGCGCGCTCCAGGAACTGCCGCTGCTGGTCGGGGCGGGCGGCTTCCGGGCCGACTCGGCGCTGGCCAAGGCCCGCGCGGACGTCGGCGGCCTGCTCTATGCCGACGGCATCCACGACTCGCTACTGCGATCGGCCGGACGCTGCCCTTGCCGAATACCTCATCCACGCAGGTGGGATCGGGTTTGGGCGTTGGCCGAGGCCGATCGAGTCGCCGGTATCGCGCGGCGCCGGTTGGCGCGGCATGATGATCGGTCGTGCTGCTGAGACTGGCGTACCTGGGTGTGACGAACGCGTTCGCGATGCTGCGACTGCTGCCGATGAGCGACCGGGAGAAAGATGTCGAGATCCTGGCCTTGCGCCACCAGATCGGCGTTCTGGAACGGCAGCTGAACGGGCAGCAGGTCCGGTTCCACGCGAGCGACCGGGCGTTTTTGGCGTCGCTCCTCCATGGCCTGCCACGGGAAGTGCTGCGCCGGATGAGGCTGCTGGTGCGGCCGGACACGGTACTGCGCTGGCACCGCAACGTCATCGCCCGCCGACACGCTTCCCAGTCCCGGCCGAAGCGCGGAGGCCGTGCCCCGCACCGTGCACTCGATCCGGGCGCTGGTGCTGCGCCTGGCCAGGGAAAATCCAAGTTGGGGCTATCGGCGCCTGCACGGTGAGCTGCTCGTACTCGGGGTGAAGGTGGCAGCATCCACGGTCTGGGAAATCTTGAAGGAGGCCGACGTCGACCCGGCGCCCGAGCGGGCCTCCAGCACTTGGGCGGACTTCCTGCGCTCCCAGGCCGACGCGCTCCTGGCGTGCGATTTCTTCGAGGCCGTCACTCTGCCCGGGGCCCGCTTGTACGTGTTCGCCGCGATCGAGCACGCGAACCGCCGGATCCGGATCCTGGGCGCGACCGCGCACCCGACCGCGTCCTGGGTGGTCCAGGCTGCGAGGAATCTCGTCATGGACCTCGAGGACGCCGGCTGCCGGGCTCGCTATCTGATCAGGGATCGGGACGGGAAGTTCCCACGGCCGTTCGACGAGGTGCTCAAGGACGCGGGTATCGAGGTGGTGCTCAGAGGCGTCCGGATGCCGCGCATGAACTCGATCATGGAGCTGTGGGTGCAGACCTGCAGGCGAGAGCTGCTAGACCGTACGTTGATCTGGAACCAGCGCCATCTCCTGCACGCCCTGCGCGAGTTCGAGACGTTCTATAACGAGCACCGGCCGCACCAGGGTCTTGCGAATGCCCGCCCTCTCCACTCGCTGCCCGCTCCGATCGAGGACCCGGACCGGATCGCCCATCTGGACATACGACGGCGAGCGCGACTCGGCGGCACCCTCCACGAGTATCAACATGCCGCCTGACCAGCATGGAGGAGGTATTCGGCAAGCGCAGCGTCGGTTGCAGGCGCTTCGCTGTGCGGTCGCGCAGCAGCAGCCACTGACTCGCGTCGGCGCTGCCTGAGCGCGCAGCCGGCCCATGCAGCAGCACGGCGTAAGCCGACCTCTCCGCCTTGCCCGGGGCGGCATACTGGCCTGGCGCCTCCGGGGTCGGGAATGACCTCGTCATGCCTTTCCAGGCCTTGTCCGCGTTCGGAGTGCTGAGCATCGGCCCTCCCGGGCTCAATAGGGTCATGCAGTGAAGTACACAGTGATCGCCGTTTTTTCCACCGACAGACGCAGTCCCATCGGGGCGAGTACTTCCGCCACCTGGGTGCGCATGTCCTCGGCCTGTCCACGAGTCCCGGTCACGGCGATCAGAAAGTCGTCCGCATACCGGAAGAGCCGGTAGTTGGGCAGATTCTGCCGACGTCGCCGGGCCCGCTGGCCTGGCGTGGAGTTCGGCCCGCCCGGACCGGCCGCGATGAACTCATCGAGAACCGACAGGGCGATGTTGGCCAGCAGCGGCGAGAGGATCCCACCCTGCGGAGTGCCGGAATCGGTGTTCCTGGACTGGCCAGCCTCGCTGAGGATGCCCGACTTCAAGAACGCCTTCACCAGGTCAAGGACGCGCCGGTCTCCGGCTCGGCGACGCACCCGGCCCATCAGGGCCGTGTGGTCGATCGAGTCGAAGCACGCCTCGATGTCCCCCTCCACCATCCACTCATAGGAGTTCTTGGCGAAGTGGTGTGCCTCGGCGAGCGCGTCGTGAGCCCGGCGCTTCGGGCGGAACCCGTAGGAGCACGGGAGGAAATCCGCCTCGAAGATCGGCTCCAGTACCAGCTTCAGGGACGCCTGGACCACCCGGTCCCGCACGGTCGGAATACCCAGCCGACGGCGCTTGGCCGTCCCCGGCTTGGGGATCATCCTTTCCCGCACGGGAAGCGGACGGAAGGTGCGGTCCTTCAGGTCGGACCGCACCTCGTCGAGGAATGCCTCGACGCCTTGCCCGTCCTCCACGGAACGGGCCGTTTGCCCGTCCACTCCGGCCGAGCGCGCGCCCCTGTTCCTCCTCACCCGAACCCACGCGACCAGCAGGAACGCGGTATCAGCAACGAGATTGAACAGGTCATCGAACCGGCGATCACGATCGTCGGTCGCCCAACAGTGCAGTTTGGTCTGCATCTCCAGTACCCGGCGCTCGGCCTTGAGCAGCGCGAACTCCAGCGCGTCGGTATTCACCAGCGGCCTCCTGGCATTGCAGCATCCTCCCTGCCGACTTGCTGGCCCCCTTCGCCATGCACGGAGCTTTCCTCCGCTCGGACTACTACGGGGCCTCCGCCCCACCTGCGGACCTCAGCCGGCAACGGGCCTGCCCTCCTCGCCGGACCGGCTGTCCGGAGAAGAAGGGCGACCGCAGGCGGTTCCCACGTTCACCATGTGCCGATCGGCCAGGTCGGCGTCCCGCTACTACCCCGGCAGCATCACCACGCCTACGCCGCAGACCTTCAGCGTGGCCTCCCCACCGGCAGTTGGAGACCGGCTTCGGAGTTGACCGCCCCTGCCGAAGCAAGCGGTCACGCACTGCACCCCGGGTCCATATCCGCCAGATTGGAGCCCGGTGACAAGACTTACGGAGCTTTACACGGATTCCTCTTCGTACGCCTTCTGGCCTTGCTTGCCGAACCCGACGCGTCTGGCAGTACCGCGCCGTCCCGGCGTTGTCAGGGCTGTTTCCCGTCCTCACCGGCGTTCCCCGGCCCGGACTGCCCTCAGCTTCTACCTGGCCGCTGCGACGGCCCGGCGGTGGAGGTCTCGCACCTCCACTCGGTCACATGGCGCCTCGTGGCGCACCCAGCCGTTCTTGCGGGCCACCGGGGCGAGCAGCGCCCGCACGTAGTCCCGCATCCGGCGGCGGGGTTCGACGCGGCCGAAGTGGTGCCCGATGGTGGCGAAGAGGCGGTCCAGGTCGCGGTCCCAGGTCTCAGCTGCCTGTTCGGTGATCACGGCCTGAGGCTTCCCCGGCCCGGGACGACATCGCCGCCGTGGGCACTCCTTCGAGGGGCCCGCGGGCAGAAGCCGTCCATGACAGCGCCCTGCCGCTACGCTCCCACCGCTCCACGTTCCCCCAGGTCAAGCCACGAAGTACTGCTGGAGTACTAGTACTCCAGCAGGACTTTGGTGTCTGACCTGGGACGATGCCGGGCGGCTGGAGTGTAGCGGGCGGTAGTTAGTCAGGGGCGGTCTTGAAGA
>NZ_JBSFUW010000090.1:0-7014 GCF_053591995.1 Streptomyces sp. NPDC002835
CTCTTCAAGACCGCCCCTGACTAACTACCGCCCGCTACACTCCAGCCGCCCGGCATCGTCCCAGGTCAGACACCAAAGTCCTGCTGGAGTACTAGGGCCTGTCTGGTGAGTCGGCAGGATCTCATTGCCTGCCTTCTAGGCTGGCGCCATGGACCACGGGCTCACTCACGAGGAAAACGCCTTCATCAACTTTCGACACTACGTCCGGGATCCGAAGGAGCACGGGTTTCGGTGGGTTGACGTCAAGCAGCTCCGCTTCTCTGCGGAGTCGGTGGACGATAGAGGGCTGCTTGCCGCACTGATTGGGCATGAGCAGTTCCGGGACGACTATGCAGGTGGTGGAGTGCTGCCGGACGGGCCCCGGCACGGTCCGTATTGGCTGCGGTTGATCACTCCCGTCCTGTACGAGTCCATCAGCCAGGAGAAGGCCGTGCAGATCCTGCGGGAGTGGGTGGATCCGCTCTGGGACGTGCCCACCGAGCTGGAGGCAGATCTGCAGCGGGAGGTGTTCGCACGCCTGGCCGCAGCCGATGGCATCTACTACCTCAGCGAGCTCGGTGATGAGGCGATTCATGACTGGGGCCGCGTGCACGACTACTTCCAAGAGTTCGTGCTCATCGACCGCTCGGCTGGGCGGATCACGCTCATCGTCGCCGCCGACGACTGAGGCAACCACCGGGGCATCCGCTGCGGTGGCTGACATCAGTAGCGGAGCCACAACCGAATCGCCGCAAGAGTGACCGTGCCGTGGAAGACGTAGGTTCTCTTGTCGTAGCGAGTCGCCACGGCTCTGGAGC
Source organism: Streptomyces sp. NPDC002835 (assembly GCF_053591995.1). Classification (NCBI taxonomy): domain Bacteria; kingdom Bacillati; phylum Actinomycetota; class Actinomycetes; order Kitasatosporales; family Streptomycetaceae; genus Streptomyces; species Streptomyces sp. NPDC002835. Next base: position 798 of record NZ_JBSFUW010000090.1, read on the forward strand.
CCACAGGAGGTCGTCCTGCCGGACCGCGCGTATTCATCCCGCGCGATCCGGAGTCCCTCCGTCGGCGCGGTATCCGCGCTGTCATCCCCCAGCCGTCCGACCAGGTCGGCCACCGTCTGCGGCAAGGCCGTGACGGAGGCCGACCCCCCGCCTTCGACGCCGAGACATACAAGCAGCACAACGCGGTCGAACGCTGCATCAACCGGCTCAAGCAGTGGCGTGGTCTGGCCATGCGAACGGACAAGCTGGCCATCGCCTACCAGGCCGCACTCCACCGCGCAGCCACCCTCATCTGGGCGCGACGAAGACCGCTGTCGTGGTGAGGTGATCACCTTCAGCCCACGCTCAGGTCACGTGAGGTGCAGAACGGGGACCTTCAGCGAGTTCCCGTACGTGAGCACCTTCTTCAAGCCGGTCCGGAGCTCACGGATGTCGACGCCTGGATCGATCCCCAAGATGATGACTTCGGGCGGTAGTTCCAGCTCTTCCATGGACTCGGCCCGGAACCGGAGTATGAGCCGACCTGGCAGCAGGGCTGCCTCTTCAAGGCCGCCGTAATCGACGCCCTCGCTCTCATTCACGATGCAGTAGCTGTCCAGTTCAAGATCGATCTCCTGCTGGCCCGGCTCTTCGAGCATGCGCTGCAGATCGAAGTAGTGGGCGTCTTCGGTGTCGTCCTCGGCAATGAACACGGTGAACGTCTGCCCAGTAACCGCCTCCCCGACCTCCATGTGGCGAATGGTCCAGTACGGCATGCACGGGTCGGCCATCTGTCACTGCTCCAATCCTTGGGGTCTCGCCGGTCCCTGAAAATCGCCCCAAGCTCCAATGTGGGCAAGGCCGGTGGTGACGATCTCCTCGATCACGAGCACGACGATCTCATCGTTCCTTGGGGACCATCCCCGCGGGTGCAGGGAGCAGATGAGCTGGGCGGCTTCGGCGTGTTCGTCGGGGGGACCATCCCCGCGGGTGCGGGGAGCAGCCCAAGTCGATCCGTAACCGGCACGGGCTGCTGGGACCATCCCCGCGGGTGCGGGGAGCAGACGCCCTTCTTCCCGTCGACCCAGCCGTCATGGGGACCATCCCCGCCGGTGCGGGGAGCAGGACCTCATCGGTGTCTACGCGAGCCGATCAGAGGGGCCATCCCCGCAGGTGCGGGGAGCAGCAGATCTCGCCGTCACGGACGACGACGAGCCGGGGACCATCCCCGCGGGTGCGGGGAGCAGAGCGGGCAGCGAGTTGTGGCGAACTGGGCCCAGGGGCCATCCTCGCGGATGCGGGGAGGCAGGAGGAGCGGTACAGCTGGCCGGCCACATTGGCGGGGCCATCCCCGCGGGAGCGGGGAGCAGTGCCCGGTCATGTCGGCCACGTGGTACGTGATGGGACCATCCCCGCGGGTGCGGGGAAGTAGCTCTTCGGCTTCGCCGGCCACGCTCGGCGGCGAAACCAGCCCGCCCGCCTCCGACCACGCTGCATACAAGCACCGCAACGGAGTGGCGGATGATGACAGGCTCAGGGCTTCCAACGCAGTAGCGACGCGCTGGACGAACGCGCCTACATGTACCACGGCACGGCCACCGTCGCCATGATCCGCCACTCCGACTGACCCGACACCACAGCTAGAGTTCCGGCAGTCGGTCCGCGAGCGTGGGAGGGCGTCGCTCGTCGAGCCAGAAGAGATAGACCCGCAGATGCGCAGCCAACTCGCCGTCCAGGTAGGCGGTGTAGTTCTCGACAGCAGGGGCCACACCCTGCCCCGACCGGGCGTCGTCGGCCTCCCAATCGGCTCGCCCGGCCACCAGGTACTCCCTGATCCGCTCACGTTCGCGCCACCACTCCCGGACCGCTGCCGGCGTCCAGTGCGCGTCGCCGTCACAGCCGTAGCCGGAGAACGCCTCAGCCTCCGCTGCGTCGACCAGTTGCTGAAGCTCCTCCGCCGTCCGTGGCTGCCGGCATACGTACTCGGTGAAGTACTCGCCCTCGTAGAGCACGAGCCCCGGGGCATGAATCCGGCCGGTACCGCAGTTGTCGGTGTCGGCCCCATAGAACGGTCCGGGCACGTTGAGCCACTTCCGGTCCGACCACTGCCCCTGGAACGCTGCCCGCGCATCACCGAGCAGAGGCACCGGATCGAAGTAGAGGTCCACAGCGCAAGGTTAGCCAGGTTCCGAAGGATTCGCCGGACACGGCATAACGGGGCGCGGGGCTCAGATCACGTCAACGGCGCTCTGATCGGTGGCCAAGAACCCTGCGAATGCGGGGAGCAGATGAGCTGTTCGGGCAGCGCGTGGGCGGTGGTGGGACCATCCCCGCGGGTGCGGGGAGCAGAAACCGAACATGCCGGAACACGAGGGGGAGACGGACCATCCCCGCGGGTGCGGGGAGCAGGTCATCTCCGGCACCGGACTGATCGCCCCGACGGGACCATCCCCGCGGGTGCGGGGAGCAGAATCTTCCGATGGCGAGCGACTTGGGGTCGGCGGGACCATCCCCGCGGGTGCGGGGAGCAGAGTTCGTTGCTGCGGCGGACGAGGGTGCGGACGGGACCATCCCCGCGGGTGCGGGGAGCAGGGGGCGCCGGTCACGGTCAGGGTCTGGACCTCGGGACCATCCCCGCGGGTGCGGGGAGCAGACTGCCTGACCTGCCGTTCTTTCAGCAGTCGAGGCGTTCTGACGTAGTTTCACTGAAATGGACATTTCCCCTGAATGGTGGATCTTGGCAAGGCGGAGACCGGTTCAGGCTAGTCGATTGCTCGCCCGCGGGTGACCCGGCGGGTCAGGGCGGAGTGTCCGAAAAGACCGGGGCAGTGTCGTCGATAGCGTGTGGTCGCGGGCCCGGGTTGCCTCCCTGGCAAGTCGTGGCCAGGGCCCGCCCCACGCGAAGCGAGAGCACTGCGACAGCAGGTCGTGATCGAGCCCGTTGGGTTCCTCGGAGTGACTGACGCACTGGTCCAGCCGGCTGTCGCAGGGAACCACCATCGTTACGCATTTCCGCAACGTGAACGCGGTGGACCACTTCTACTGGTTCGACATGCCCGAAAGCGGCGACACCGAACTACACGCGGAAGCCGCGAAGGCCGACTGGGTACGCACGGATGAGTGGCGTACCCGGCCGTCCCACGTCTTCAGCACCGCTGTAGCGTTGTCCGTAAACGAACAGGGGGATTCAATGACGAGGTCCTTGCACTTCAGCTGGGAACTGAGCGGCTCCGGCTGGGCGACGTGCAGGATCTGGGACGGCTCGACGAAGCACCGGGACATCGTCAGCTACTGCACAAACGCGCTCGCCGACTTGTTGAAAGGCGTGACGGGCCTCTACGGCCCCCATGGCATCCAGCGGTTCTCGTTCGACCTCGAACCGGCAGAGGCACGGTGGATTCTTCGTCGCCGAAACAGCGACGTGCACGTCACGATCCGTCGCTTCCCGGACATGTCGACGAGCTTCGACGCACCGGACGGGAAGGGCACCCTCGTGTGGACGTCCACACGTCCTCGCACCTCCCTGGCACATGCGGTTCTGGTGGCTGCTGAGAAGGTGCGGCGAACCCACGGCGAGGACGGCTACCTCCAGAAGTGGCGCCTTCACGCCTTCCCCACCACCGAACTGGAAACCCTTCGTCACCTGCACCTGGCAGCGGATGACTGCGCTCTCCAGCACTGAACCAACGGCGCTTCACGGCGCAAACAAAAGCTGAGTCAGAACCGCTTCTTATGCGCAGAGCCAGCCATCGGTGGGGCCAGTCCTTCGTGCTGCCGGGCGGGTTGTCAGCTCTGACCGGTGAAGGGGTTCCTGGGTGGCCTGGTAGCGGTAGGACTCGGTGCCGGTCCCCTGCACGCACTCTTCCGTGCGTACAAGCCCCAGCTCGCTATTACGAAGGTAGCCCCGGGGGCCTGAACGACTTGCGGTAGTCGGTGGGGGAGACCCCCACCGTCCGGGTGAAGTGGTGGCGCAGGTTCGCCGCCGTGCCCAGGCCGCTGCGGTCGCCGATCTGCTCCACCGGCAGGTCGGTCGACTCCAGCAGGCTCTGTGCCCGGCCGATGCGCTGCTGCAACAGCCACTGCAGCGGCGTCGTGCCGGTCGCCTCCCGCAGCCGCCGGTAGAAGGTGCGCGGGCTCAGCCCGGCCCGGCGCGCCAGGTCGTCGACGGTGAGCGGCTCGTGCAGCCGCTCGGCCGCCCACTGGAGTACGGGAGCCAGGCCCGCGTCGTCGTCGCGGGGCACCGGCGCCTCGATGAACTGGGCCTGGCCGCCCGAGCGGTGGGCCTGCACGACGAGGCGCCGCGCCAGCTGGTTGGCGACTGAGGCCCCCAGATCGCGGCGGACCAGGTGCAGGCACAGGTCGAGCGCGGCGGTGGCCCCGGCGCTGGTGAGGACCCCGCCCTCGTCGGTGTAGAGGACCGAGTCGTCGACGACCACCTTGGGGTGGCGGGCCGCCAGCTGGGCGGTGTGACTCCAGTGCGCGGTGGCCCGGCGGCCGTCGAGGAGCCCGGCCGCGGCGAGCGCGAAGGCGCCGGTGCATAGGGAGACCATCCGGGCCCCAGAGGCGGCGGCTTCGCGCAGGGCTGCTACCAGATCGGCCGGGACCTCCTGGCCGTCCTCGACGACCGCGTCGGGCACGGACGGCACGATGACCGTGTCGGCGCCCACGAGCGCGTCCAGGCCGTACTCCGTACGCAGGGAGATTGCCCCGGCCGGGGCGTTGCCGCAGAGCCTCAGCTCGTACCAGGGGTCGGCCAGGTCGGGCTGCGGGATGCCGAACACCGTGCAGGCGATGGAGAGTTCGAACAGCTCCCAGAGGGAGACCCCCGAGCGAGGGTCGGGGACGACGGCCACGGCGACGACACCTGCGCTCATTCACCGATCCTAACCCGGCCCCGTGGCAGGAATTTTGCGTACATGGTCAGTCCTGCCACTGTCACGCCCCTTCCGCTCCTGCGAGTGTGGATCTTGTTCAAGGACCGCCACAGACAAGGAGTTGTCACTCATGAACGCACAGAACGTCACCGTCATCGGTCTGGGACAGATGGGCGCGGCGCTCGCCGGTGCCCTCCTGGACGCCGGGCACACCACGACCGTCTGGAACCGCAGTCCCGAGAAGGCCGGGCCCCTCGTCGCCCGGGGCGCGGTCCGCGCGGAGACGGTCGCCGAGGCCGTCGCCACGAGCGACCTGGTCCTGGTGTGCGTCCTCGACTACCCGGCCGTACGCGAACTCCTCGGCCCCGTAAAGGAGTCGCTGCGCGGCAAGGCCCTGGTCAACCTCACCTCAGGCTCGCCCGAGCAGGCGCGCGAGGAGGCGAAGTGGGCGGCCGGGCAGGGGATCGCGTACCTCGACGGCGGCATCATGACGACCCCGCCCGGCGTCGGCGACAGCGCCCACATGTTCCTCTACAGCGGCGCCCCCGAGGTCCTGGCCGCGCACCGCGACACCCTGGCCGTCCTCGGCGACCCCGTCGACCTCGGGACGGACGCGGGGCTCGCCTCGCTGTACGACTCCGGGCTGCTCGGCCTCATGTGGTCCGTCTTCGGCGGCTGGCTGCACGCCACCGCGCTGGCCGGCGCGGACGGGGTCGCGGCGAGGGACTTCACGACGATCGCCTGCCGCTGGCTGAAGACGGTGTCCTGGTTCATGACCGGGTACGCCGAGCAGATCGACGCGGGCGAGTACCCCGGCCACGACGCCACCATCGACGTGCAGGTCGCCGCGATCGGCCACCTGCTGCACGCCGGGGCCGACCGGGGCATCGACCCCCGACTGCCCGAACTGCACCTGGAGTTGATGCGTCAGATGGTGGCCGCCGGACACGGGGGCGACAGCTACGCCCGCGTGATCGACGCCTTCCGTAAAAGCTAGGTCGTCAACGCCGCTGCGTTACTGACTTCGGCTTTTCAGGGTGACTCTGGATCGTCGGGGGTCAGGCTGGTGTCGGCTATGAAGCCGTCGAGGGTGTCGGGCCGGTACTGAAGGCGCTTGAGCCGGTTGCGTACGTGGGCTTCGAGTCGGTCGAGGGCGAGTACGGCGAGGTTGGCCAGGCTGCGCTTTACGTGCGCCCACACCCCCTCGACGGGGTTGAGGTGGGGCGAGTAGGCGGGCAGCAGGAATACCGTCAGCCATTCACGCTCGGTGATCAGCTCACGCATGGCGTGGGAGACGTGGGTGTTCAGCCGGTCCCACACCAGCACGATGGGCGCCTTGACCAGTTGGTGGACGCCGTCGATCA
>NZ_JBSFUW010000091.1:0-6796 GCF_053591995.1 Streptomyces sp. NPDC002835
GCTGGAACAACTCCCACAACTCGTCCGGCACCAGCCGCTCAACGATCCCCACCATGACTCACAGAATACCGAGTCACCCAAATGAGATGGCTTCTTAGCTGCCTTCTGCGTCGACAGCGGCGCGGTGCGCTGGATGGCGATCAACACATGAAGCACGCGGAGGAAGGGGGCGGCCACGTACGGCTGGAGCTCGGGCACATGAAGAGCGGCAGCGATAGTGAGGGCGGGACGGTCGGCGTCGGCGATGTGGAAGCTGCTGTGCGAGGTGAGGCCGTAAGAGGGGCCCACGTGCCCGGAGGAACCGACGCGGGGCAAGGAGCGGATGAGCTCCTCGGCATCGAGGTCATGCCGATCCAGGGTGTCGACGGTGAACTGCCAGACGGGCCACTCGCCCTCCATGAGGTACTGCTGGGCCATCGTCGTCAGGAGCATGGTCTGCTCCCCGGGAGAGAGTGGCCGTCAGATCGTTCATGGCACCTGTCTTTCCATCGGAGCGCGGTTGGGTCAGGGCCCGCCTACTATGGGCACGACGACGGCAGCGGACCGGTCCCGGGCGCCGCTGCGGAGTGTCCTGCTTACGGTGTTCGCTGGACCAGGCCGGCGGTGAACCACTGCACGAGGGTGGCAGCCAGATGAACGGCCATCTCGGCCTGGCGCTGAGTCTCGAACCGGGTCGGGTTCTGCGAGCCGTGCCGGGCGGTCTGGCCCGTCCAGAGCCGCTGCATCATGGCGGATACCAGCTCGAAACCCGGAGAGGGTCAGGGCGGCGGCCAGCGTCCAGAACGGGCGGCTGCGGGCGACCGGCGACCCGAGCGGTCAGGGCCCGTACGGAGGGCCTGCGGACCTCCAGGGGCGCAGCGGACTCGTAGCTGGGCGAAGTCACCGGCCGCGTCACCGGCGTCGAGGAGCGCACGGTGTCGGTCGCGGCACGGGCCGGCGCTCGGGCGTGGGCAGGGCAGCCGGCTCCAGCTCAGCGGCGTACGCGAGCGCCACATCGACGTCTCCAAGCTCGTGGTGGATCCCGACCCGGTACAGCACGCACTGCGCCGCTGACAGCTCCCGGTGCCGGCCATCGTCCGGGACACGCACGGTGGCCCTCAGGCTCCTGGCGGTGTTCGGCGTCGTGTCGGTCACGCTGTACGGGACGCACGCGGCGCGGGCCCAGGAGCGGCGCCTCGCGACGGCCGCGTAACGGCGCGGGTCACACCTTTCGGGGGACCGCCCGGAATACGTCGCGAATACGTCCCCCGTCCGTGCAACTACCGCTCCCCTTCGCGTGTCTCAACCGGCAGACCATCCCAACCGGAAGGGATGCGAAGGGGAGTTGGGGGATATGAGGGGCAGAATAGGACGTACGGGAGTGCTGCTCGGGCTGACCGGCATGCTGCTCCCGCTCGGCGTGGCTCTCGGCAGCGGCACCGCGCACGCCGCGTCGTGCACCACGTCGACGGGTCCGTACCAGAAGCAGGTCGAGAAGTTCCTCGGCCGCCCGGTCGACGGGCGCCAGTCGCCAACCGACTGCCAGGCGACCCGCGCCTTCCAGGCCAAGCACGGCATCACGCCCACGATCGGTTACGCGGGACCGATCACCTGGCGCACGATGAACACGATGCTCGCGCAGCGTGCGGCGGGGAACAACCCGAACAAGGCGGGCAAGTGCCCGACCAACAAGGGCCGGATCGCGTGCGTCGACCTGACCCGGCAGCTCAGCTGGATCCAGGACGGCCGGACGCTCAAGTACGGCCCTGTGCCGGTGCGCACCGGCAAGAACGGCACCGAGACCCGCACCGGCGCGAAGAAGATCTACTGGCGCAACATCAACCACTGGTCGACGCTCTACAACGTGCGGATGCCGTACTCCCAGTTCTTCGACGGCGGACAGGCGTTCCACTCCACGACCAAGTCCATGTGGAACCCGCCCGGCTCCGGCGGCTGCGTGAACATGCGCTCCGCGGACGCGAAGGCATACTGGAACCTGTTGAAAAACGGCGACGACGTCTACGTGTACGGGCGCAAGCCCGGCACCTGAGCCCGTCGGTCAGACGGCGGGTGGCCTGCTCGGCCAAGGCGAGGAACTCCTGGGCGATGAACGGCTGGTGGGCCTTCGCGGCGGTGTAGGCAGCGGTCAGCGCGACCATGCCCGCCGCGTCCAGAGCGGCGGCCGCGTACCGGGAACCGGTCGTCAGCTGACTGTGTGCCTCCTGCAGCAGGCTCAGGGCCTGCCGGGCGCGGCCGGTGCGGCGCAGCGGGGTCGCGGCCGCGCGAGCTGCGGCCGCCAGCTCCGACGCATCGCCCGTGCGGCGCGCCACGGCGCCCGCCTGTTCTGCGTAGGCGCCCGCGTCTCCCGTACGGCCCTGCTTGACTGATCATCGCTTTGCACGGTGGTGGGGGTGAGCCAGGTCTCGGCTGAGGGATCTTGAACGGGTGAGGGCCTTCCGGGTTCGGTGTGGATTGCGACGTCTACACCAACCAGAAAGGCCCTCGTGCCCCACCGTAATGCACCCCTGACCGAGACCGGACGCCTGCGCCTGGCCCGCTGTGTAGTCGAGGAGGGCTGGACTCTTCGCCGGGCCGCCGAGCGCTTCCAGGTCTCGCCCACCACGGCCCAGCGATGGGCCGGCCGTTACCGGGCCTTGGGCGAGGCGGGGATGAGCGACCGCGCCAGCCGCCCAGCACTACAGTCCCCGCCGGACACCGACCCGCACCGAGCGGCGGATCACGGCGCGGCACAGCTCACGGTCCCCGGTCCGAGCGCTCTACCACCACGTCGGTTCGATCGAGCGGTACAACAAGTTGGTCGTCGGCCGGTACAGCTGGGTTCCCGACGACGACCATCCCGGCCCCGCATCGGCAGAGCTGGAGGAGATGCCTGTCAACTGGCTCAAGGACTGGACCCTGTGCCTGGACGTCGAGTGCGGGCCCCGGCCCCACACAGTGCTGCATCGCCTCAACGGCACCGTGAGCTCGTACAACCCCGGTACCGGAGACCTGAAGTTCATCCCCGTCGGCGGCCACCCTGCCATCGCCGTACCGGTCCACCGGATCGTCGCGCTCACCGGCGACCCACAGCGGCGCCGCGCCGGTCACGTGCCCGCCCACGAACCCTACGACGAGGACGAGACAAGGCACTGAGTCGGACAGTCCATGGACCCTGCCGCTGAGCTGCGAGGTCATTGGCCTGAGGTACAAGGCTCACCTCGCCCTTGTTCGCCGCGGCTCCCGCTCGACCGGCTGACCGGGCATGCACGGGGCACGTGACTAGCTTTCGGTGGGGTCCTGAGCTTTGTCTGCTTGATCGAGGCTGCGAGTGATGGAGATCGCTGCTGCGGGCGTGAGCACGATGTAGATCAGGCCCGACCACGGCTGCGGGATCCTGGACTGGACAACGCCGGCGAGACCGGCAAGAGCGAGAAGCCAGGCGATCAGCAAGGGGCGTCGCGCGACATGGCACAGAACGCGGGTGAACGTGCGCGGCTGTTGCGGACGTTCGGCATTCCTCGGATCCATGGCCGGACTGTACCGCCGCAGTTGGCCCGGAAAAGGGGGCGGTGTCGAGGCTCTCGCCGGCGGCTTCGAGAGGGTGTGTGTCGTCGGTGCGATGCCGTTCCGTGGCGGCCCATGCCTCGGTGTAGAGACCGGCCGGTGTGACGGTTTCGGGGTCATCCGCTCCAGGGCACGCGCGCAAGGACGAGTCCGCGGACGTCGGCGGCACCGGACGCCCGGAGCCGGAGCGCGACGTGCTGGAGCTGCGATCCGCTGGTGAAGATGTCGTCGACGAGCAGGATCGTCGATCCCATGATGTTGCCCGAGTCCCCGGTCCATGTCAGGGCGGCGGCGTACGCATCTCGCCGCAGGGCCCGGCGCCACTGCCCTTGCCCGGCACGCACCGTCTCCCCACGGCCCAATAGGTGGCCTCCGCCTGGGCGAGACCCGCCCGGTACGTGGCTTCGGCCGCCTTCAGGGCCGCCTTCACCTGTCACCACACACCGGCGATCGCGGCGGGTATCGCGAGCAGGGCGACGACAGGCGCTGCGGCAGCACCCCACGCGGCAAGGTCCATGGCGACACATCGTGCCGCACCACTGCGCACCCGGTCCCGCACCGCCGCAGCAGCCCCCTAGCCGCGTGATGGTACCGCTGGTACCGTTGGCACCATGCCAGAGCCCAGAGCCATGAACCTGCGCTTCCCCGACCCCGAGCAGCGGGCCGCAATCGCTGCCGCCGCAGCCCGGGAAGGGGTGAGCCTGCAGGAGTACATCCTCTCCGCCGCCTACACGCGCGCGACCGCGGTCGAGCAGCGGTTCCTCGACGGCTTCAAGGAGTCGATGGCCCGCAGCAGCGACGCCTTCGCCGCCGAGCCCAGCAGTACCGACCCGTCCGCGGAGCAGCGGGCCGCCGAGCAGCAGGCCCGTGCCGAGCTCGAGCAGCAGGAGCGGGGCCGGGCCGCGTGACCGAGCCCGCACCGCCCCATCCGCTCGAGGTCACCTTCCTGCTGCACGCCGCCGAACTCCTTCCCGGCGACCCCCAGGTCGACGACCTGGGCCCCCTGTTCGCGGCCGCCGCGCGGGTCAACGCCCGGTCCATGGAGCACGACATCTACAGCTCGCTGCACTTCAAAGCCGCCGCGCTGCTTCAGACCCTGGCGAAGCTCCCCTGCCTCGAGCACTCGAACGAGGCCTTCGCCTGGCACTCCACCGAGGCATACCTCGCCCTGCACGGCCGCCGGCTCGAGTACCCGCCCAAAGCCGCCGTCATCCTCGTGCGCGACGTCGCCGCCGGGACGCTGAGCATCCCGCGCATCGCCCGCCAGCTCCGCGGCTGGACCCTCGCCTGACGTCGATAACACGAGCAGGCCGACAGGCGGCCGACTGACAGCACTTGGACAACAGCACAGGAGGCACCCGGGCGCTGCGGCGGGATCGGATTGTTCACGAGTTCCGACATGGTGCCTGCGAGAGGGGGCCCAGGCGAGCGACCCTGAAGGCGTGGCCCGCATTCGGTTCTGTGCCTCCTGCGGGGCCCGGGTGCCGAGGAGCGCGACGGCCAGGCGCCCGTACTGCGACGACGTATGCCGGGCCCAGGCGTACCGGGACGGACGCAGAGCAGACCGCAACCTGATGCTGGGGCTGACGCTGGCCGAAGCCGAGTGGAACGGCGACACCCGCATGATCAGGCTCCTGACCTGCCCGGAGTGCGATCACATCACATTCGCAGGCGGCGACCGCCGCCAGGACGCGGTCTACTGCTGCGGTCGCTGCCAGTCGAGAGCGTGGCGCCGACGCGCGGCCCGTCGCGCGAGGCACCAAGCGTGACGTGCAGCCGTCGCAGAATCGAGCCGAACTGGCCGGTATGACGGCTCGACGTCACGCTCGACGACTCACCGAGCTCCCGGGACGCTGTCCGTTGGCTACCTCATCGGCCGTTCTCACCGAAGTTCGACGACCTTCCTGTTCGTCTCAGCGGGTGTGGATCAGGCCCCGTACCTTCGGCTCTGTGCCTCGCCATTCGAAGAAGCCCCGCCGACTGGTCGCCGACGGGCGCGTGTACATGTGGACGATGCGCCACAGTCACCGTAGGGACGGCAACGGCCGGTCCGTGGACTGCCGCCAGACCCTCAGCTTGTCCCCGCAGCCGGCCGGCAGCGGAGGCCCGCTGCGCATCGTCTTCGCCGACGGGCCGGGCCGGTACGTGCCGGGCGGGGCCCCCATGGGCTCCGGGGACGTGGGCCTCACCCGAGGCGAGTCCCTGAACCTGCACGAGCCGGGCGCTGTCCGGGCCCTGCTCGACGTGGCGCTGGCCCGCGGGTGGCAGCCGGGAGAGCGGCAGACGGTGGAGGTCGACGGCTGGCTCCTGCTCGAGGCGGCGGCCGCCGTACGAGCCAGGGATGCCGACCCCGCAAGCCCATAGGGACCTGATGGCGATCCGGGACGGGACACCGTTCTCGGGCACTAACTGATCGTTTCAGAATGAGTTGAGCTCGGATCTTGCGCTCGGCGATCTTGGTCGGCAGGGTGGCCGGGATGCGTGCTGATCTTGTTCCTGACGACCTGTGGAAGCGAGTGGCCCCGCTGCTGCCGCCCGCCCCCGAGCGCCGCCGCCGCTATCCCGGGCGGCTGCGTGTTCCCGACCGGGCGGCGCTCGCCGGCGTCATGTACGTGTTGCGGACGGGTGTCGCGTGGCGCGACATCCCCGCGGAGACGGTGGGCTGTTCCGGAGTAACGGCATGGCGTCGGCTGCGGGACTGGACCGAGGCCGGCGTCTGGCCCCGCCTGCATGCCATCCTGTTGACCGAGCTTCGACGTGCCGGCCTGCTGGACCTGGACGACTGCTCCGTGGACGGGTCCCACGTCCGGGCCCTCAAAGGGGGGATCATGTCGGTCCCTCACCCGTCGACCGCGCCCGCCCCGGCTCCAAGCACCACCTGATCGTCGACCGCCATGGAACTCCGCTCGCCGTGACGCTGACCGGCGGGAACCGGCACGACGTCACTCAGCTCCTGCCGCTGGTGGACGCCGTCCCATCGATCCGGGGACTACGGGGACGCCCCCGCCGCAGGCCCCGGCGTCTGTACGCGGACCGGGGCTACGACTTCGACAAGTACCGCCGCCTGCTGTGGAAGCGCGGCATCAAGCCGTTGATCGCGCGACGAGGCGTCGCCCACGGTTCCGGACTGGGCAAGGTGCGCTGGGTGGTCGAGCGCGCCTTGTGCGCCACGAGGCGCTCTGTTTGTATCCCCGGCTCAGCCGGGAGGAACTCGGAAGGAGGTTTCTGGGCCGGATGACTTACCTGGATCCGA
>NZ_JBSFUW010000092.1:0-6761 GCF_053591995.1 Streptomyces sp. NPDC002835
GGCGGATCTTCCGCCGGAGCCGCTGCAGCCCGAACCGCATGACGGACATCGCCGCCGCGGTCCTCACCCTGGAGAGGCAACGCTGAAAAGGCTCAGTGAGCGACGAGTTCGGGGGCGCGGCGGGTGCGGGCGAAGAGCTGGACGAGCGGCATGAACCGGTAGCAGAGCCGCGCATCGCCGTCGATGCTCCACGCCTCCAGCAACTGGGCGTCGACCAGCCGTTCCAGCACCTCCTCCGCCGCGTCCGGCCCGGTGTCGAGGAGCGCGGCGGCGTCCCCGGCGGTCAGCCGCGACAGACCGGCCGCCGCCAGGACGCCGAACGCCGCCCCGGTCGCCGGCCCGAGCTGGTCCACCACGCTCCGCAGCCCGGTCCGTATGTCCAGGCTGCCCAGCCGCAGTTCGGCCAGCCGGCGCTCCGGCACCGCCAGGCGGTCGGCGAGCAGTTCGGCCGGCCAGTGGGGGTGCGCCGCCAGCCGGGCCGCCGCGATGCGCAGCGCGAGCGGCAGCCGGTCGCAGGACTCGGCGATGCGTGCGGCGGCCTCGGGTGACGCGGTGAGGCGCCCCGGGCCCGCGACGGCGGCCAGCAGCCGTCCCGCGTCGGCGGGGGGCAGGGGGCCGAGCCGCACCAGCCGGGTCCCCTCGAGCGAAGCCAGGTGGGAGCGGACGCCGGTGACGACGGTGCGGCACGCGCCGCCGCCCGGGAGCAGCGGGCGCACCTGTGCGTCGTCGAAGGCGTTGTCGAGTACGACGAGCATCCGGCGGCCCGCGAGCAGCGTCCGGTAGAGCTGGATCCGCTCGTCGAGTCCGGCCGGTGTCCGGTCCGGTTCGGCGCCGAGGGCGCGCAGGAACCAGCCGAGCACTTCGGCGGGCGCGCGGCGGCCGCCGTCGGCGGTGCGCAGATCGGCGTGGAGGCGGCCCTCGGGGAAGTCGTCACGGCACCGGTCGGCCGCCCACAGCGCGAGGGCGGACTTCCCGGTGCCCGAGGCGCCGGTGATCACCACGTCGTGGTGGCCGCGGAGCGCGGTGACGACCTCCTCGGTCTCGGCGGCCCTGCCGGTGAAGTCGGCGGGAGGGGCCGGCAGGGTCGCCGGGACGGGGGCCGTGCCGGCGACGCCGCCCTGGTGTGCGACGGGGCCCAACGGCCGACCGGGCGGAGCGGCGGGGCCCAAAGGCGGACCGGCCGGCGCCGACACCGCGACCGTGCGGCGTTCCGGTGCCGCGGGCGGCGCGAGCGTCCCCGTCAGCACCTCCTGGTGCAGCGCGCGGAGCGCCGGCCCGGGGTCGATGCCGAGTTCGTCCGCGAGGGCCCGGCGCCCCTCCTCGTACACGGCGAGCGCGTCGGCCTGACGGCCGCTGCGGAACAGTGCGGTCATCAGCTGGCCGCGGAGCCGTTCGCGTACCGGCTGCAGCATGACCTGCCGGGTGAGGGCGGGGATCACGTCGGTGTGCCGCCCGAGGGCGAGCGCCGCCTCCGCGTGGTCCTCCAGGGCGGCGAGCCTGGCCTCATCCATCAAGGGGCCCTCGGCGTCCCGCAGATGGTCGGTGACGCCCGTCAGAGCCGGGCCGCGCCACAGGGCGAGGGCCTGGGCCAGCCGGCGCTCCGCCTCTTCGTACCGGTGGGCGAGCAGGTCGGCGCGGCCGGCGCCGGCGAGGCGGCGGAAGCCGGACCAGTCGAGGGTGGCGTCGCCGATGTCCATCCGGTAGCCGGGGCCCTGGCGCTCCAGGCAACGGCCGGTCCCGAGGCGGGTGCGCAGCCGGGACACATACGTGTAGAGCTGCCTGGTGCTGGTGGCGGGCGGCTCCCAGCCCCACAGGATGGCCGTCAGCCGCTCGTCGGGCATGACCTTGCCCTCGGCGAGCAGGAGGGCCGCGAGGGTGGTGCGCTGCTTGCTGCCGTCGAGTGCGACCGCGTGGCCGTCGAGTTCGGCCGACACGGGTCCGAGGATCTTGAAGTCCATGAGGGCCTTCCGGTTCCGCGGGCCCCGCTCCGGTCGCCGGGCCATCTGCCGGGAAAGCTACTGAGCAGGGCTTTTTCATCGGCATCGGCTGGATTTCGTGGCTTCGAAATCGATCCGAAAGAGCCTCAAAAAGGGACGTCCCTAACGTTGGTGGCGTACCGCAGGGCATCCGCCCACAGCGATGAGCCGGACGTCGTATCCAGGCCCGGAAGCACGGGTCTCGCCCACAGGAGGAACACCATGAGGAGCTGCATCACCTCGGCCCCGTCCGCGGCGGCGACCGTGAGGGCGGGCCGGATGGCGGCCGGCGCGGCTCTCCTCCTGGCGGTGGCGGGCACGGTGGGCGGCGCCGGGGCGCTGACGGCGGTCACGCAGCCGGCCGGCTCGGTCCTGGCGGCCGACGACCCGTGGACGGTCGCCCCGAAGGGCGACGACCCGTGGACGAGTTCGCCGACGACCCTCGGCGACGACCCGTGGCCCTGACCGGCCCGGGCCGCGTCAGGACCGGACGAGCGCGAAGAGCCGCTGCGCGTCGAGGGGCCCGCCGTCGCCGAGCATCGCCAGCAGCTGCGCACACCGTTCCTGCCAGGCCGGCGCCCCTACATCGGCGAAGAGATCCTCCGCCGCCTTGAAGCCGGCCGCCGCGCCCGCCGTGTCCGCGTGCAGAGCCTGGATACATCCGAGCACCAGCGCCGCACGCGCCTCGAGATAGCGGTCGGGCACCTTTCCCGAAGTGGTCAGCGCATCCCGCAGGACCGCTTCGGCCTCCTCTGTCCTCCCACGGCGCCACAGCGCCTCACCCAGCGTGCGCAGCGCGTGGGCCTCGCCCCGGCGGTCGCCACTGCCTCTGACGAGTTCGAGCGCACGCCGGGAGGCGTCCTCCGCCCGCTCACCGTCCCCCTGGTGCAGCAGGGCCTCCGCGAGCCTGACGGTGCTCTGCGCCTCTCCCCTCGCGGTCCCGAGCCCGCGGCTTCTGGCGACCGCTTCCGAGGACAGCACCAGACTCGCCTGCGGGTCACCCCGCTCCAGTTCGATCTGCGCCAGCAGACCCAGTACATGGGCCTCTGCGTAGTGGTCGCCGACCGCGCGGAAGATCTCCAGCGACCGGTGGGCCATCTGCCTGGCACGGTCCATGTCTCCGCGATGGCGTTCGCACAGCGCCAGGTTGCGGAGCACCAGGGCCCGCCCCTGGTCCTGGCCCTGTGCCTCGAACAGGCGCAGGGCCAGGCTGAGGCGCTCGTGCGCCGCGTCGTACGCCCACTGGATGATCTCCAGGGTGCCGAGCGAGTGCAGCATCGCCGCCTGGCCCAGCGCGTCGCCGGTGCGGACAGCCGCTTCGAGGGCGCTTTCGCCGCAGTGGCGCCAGTCCTCCAGGTAGTTGCGGTTCTGGAAGAGGGTCACGCTGGTCATCGCCAGGTCCCACGCGTACGCGGACTCGTCGGCCTTCGCCGCCTGTTCCACCAGGACCGTGATCGAGGAGCGTTCGCTCTCGAACCACTCCATGGGGTCGTCCAGCAGGCTGTCCACCAGGTGGCCGGGCAGCGAGTGCAGCGGCGCCGGGCCGTGGACGACCGTGTAGTCGCCGCCGTACACCCGGCGGTGCGCCTCACCGGCCAGGCCGAGCCACGCCCCGCAGGCGCGCCGGGTGGCGGCCAGCCGCTCCTCCTCGCCGTCCTCCGCCTCCGCGCACTCGCGGGCGAAGAGCCGCAGCAGGTCCTGGAACCGGTAGCGGACATGGCCGGTGGTGGCGCTGAGCGGTTCCAGCAGCTGGGCGTCCACGAGCTGCTCGATCAGGTCCTCGGCGTCGACCGGGTCGACGCCGAGGAGCGCCGCACCGGCCCAGGCGGCGAAGTCCGGTACTCCCAGGGTGCCGAGCAGCCGGAACATCCGGGCGGTGTCCGGCGGCAGATCGCGGTAGCTGAGGCGCAGACCGGCCCGGACACCGCGCTCGTCCAGGCTGAGTTCGTCCAGCCTGCGGTGCTGGTCCTCCAGCCGGGCCACCAGGGTCCGCACCGACCAGTGCGGTTTGGCGGCGAGCCGGGCGGCGGCGATACGCAGCGCGAGCGGCAGCCGGTCGCACAGTGCGCTCAGGCGCGCGGCGCCCACCGGGTCGCCGCTGAACCGGTCGTCGCCGGCGACCCGGGAGAGCAGCGCGATGGACTCGTTCTGTTCGAGCGAGCCGAGGTGCAGGGGCACGAAGAAGTAGTCGCCGGCGAGCGCGCCGCCCATGCTGTCGCGGCTGGTGACCAGCACGCAGGAGCGCCCGTTGCCGGGCAGCAGGGGCTTGATCTGCTGGAAGGAGCGGGCGTTGTCGAGCACGATGAGCACGCGCCGGCCGTCGAGGACGCTGCGGAACAGGGCGGTGCGCTCGACCTGCTCCGCGGGGATCTGCGGCCCCGGTACGCCGAGGGCGCGCAGGAATCTGTCGAGTACGGCGCCGGGCCTGCGGGGCGCCTCCTCCCCGTCGTAGCCGCGCATGTCGGCGAAGAGCTGGCCGTCGGGGAAGCGGGCGGCGACCTGGTGGGCCCACTGCACGGCGAGGGCCGTCTTGCCGACGCCGCCGGTGCCGGTGATGGAGCCGACCGGCAGTGCGCTGCTGTCCAGGTTGTCCAGCAGCCGGTCCAGTGAGGCGAGTTCGAAGCGGCGGCCGGTGAAGGAGGCGACGCCGGGCGGCAGATGGGCCGGCACGGTGGTCTGCGGCACGAGTGCGGCGGGCTCCACGGGGAGGCTGAGTCCCGGGGAGTCGGCGAGGATCTCCTCGTGCAGTTCCTGCAGGGCGGGGCCGGGGTCGATGCCCAGTTCGTCGGCGAGGAGCCGCTGTCCGTCGCGGTAGGTCTCCAGCGCCTCGGCGCGGCGGCCGGAGCGGTAGTGGGCGAGCATCAGATGGGCCTTGGCCTGCTCGCGCAGCGGGTGTTCGCGTACGAAGGCGCTGAGTTCGCCGATCATCTCGCGGTGCTGGCCGAGCTGGAGGCGCAGTCCCGCGTGCTCCTCGTAGACGTCGAGGCGCATCCCGGTGAGCCGGGCGGCCTCCGCCTCGACGCGTTCTGCGGAGACCCCTTCGAGTGCGGGGCCGCGCCACATGGCGAGGGCCTCCTCGAAGAAGGCGCACGCCTCTTCCGGCCGGCCGCGGCGGGCGGCCTCCCGGCCCTTGGCGGCGCGGTCCTCGAACTCGACGGCGTCGATGCGGTGTTCGCCGGCGTAGAGCATGTAGCCGGGGTGACTGGTGACGAGCAGGTCCTCGACGCCGACCGCGTTCTTGATCGTCTTGCGGAGCGCGGAGACGCAGATGGCGATCTGGTTGCGGGCGGTGGCCGGCGGGTTGCCGCGCCAGACGGCGTCGGCCAGGGTGTCGACGGACACGACCCGGTTGGGCGCGAGCAGCAGCATCGACATGATGGTGCGCTGACGGGCGCCCTGGAGCACGACGGGGCGCCCGTCGGCGCTGACGTCCAACGGCCCCAGGATCCGGAACACCACCTGAAGCACGAACTGCCTCCTGATCGCGGCCGCAGCCGTACCTGTACGACCTCTTTCGCCGTTTTCACACTGAGTAACAGGGCATTGTCCGGCCCCGCAACGACGACGTCAGGAAGCTGCCATCCGGGGCCGGCCGGGCCGGTTCACCGCCGCGCCATCCAGGAGACCGGGGGGAAGACCTCCGGCCGGCCCCAGGCGGCGGGTGCGGGGCCGTCGGCCTCGGGCGCGGCGGCGGAGGCGGCCGCGGACATCGTCAGGGAGCGGAGGAGCGCCGTGACGACGGCGAGCTCCTCGGGGGTAGGGCAGCCGCTGATCACCTTGAACAGGGACGGGCCCAGCGGGCCTTCGAGCGCCGGTGCGGACATCAGGGTCTCCTCACATGGGTGGATTGCCGTGCTTGCGGGACGGCAGGTCCGCGTGCTTGGTGCGCAGCATCGCGAGTGCGCCGATGAGCGCCGAACGGGTGTCGGCGGGGTCGATGACGTCGTCGACGAGCCCGCGTTCCGCCGCGTAGTAGGGGTGCATCAGTTCGGCCTTGTACTCCTTGACGAGCTGCTCCCGCATGGCGTCCGGGTCCTCGGCCGCCTGGATCCGGCGGCGGAAGACGACGTTGGCCGCGCCCTCCGCGCCCATCACGGCGATCTCGTTGGCGGGCCAGGCGAGGGAGACGTCGGTGCCGATGGAGCGGGAGTCCATGACGATGTAGGCGCCGCCGTACGCCTTGCGCAGGATGACCTGCACACGGGGGACGGTGGCGTTGCAGTACGCGTACAGGAGCTTGGCGCCGTGGCGGATGATGCCGCCGTGCTCCTGGTCGACGCCGGGCAGGAAGCCGGGCACGTCGACGAGGGTGACCAGCGGGATGTTGAAGGCGTCGCACAGCTGCACGAAGCGGGCCGCCTTCTCGGACGAGTGGATGTCGAGCACCCCGGCGAGGGACTGGGGCTGGCTGGCGACGATGCCGACGACCTCGCCGTCGAGCCGGGCGAGGGTGGTGAGGACGCTGGTGGCCCAGCGTTCGTGGACCTCCATGTGCTCACCGTCGTCGACGAGTTCCTCGATGACGGCGCGTACGTCGTACGGGCGGCTGCCCTCCAGCGGGACGAGGTCGAGCAGCGACTCGCAGCGGCGGTCGGCGGGGTCGGAAGTGGCCGAACGGGGCGGCTTCTCGCGGTTGTTGGCGGGGAGCATCGACAGGAGGAAGCGGACCTCCGCGATGCAGGTCTCCTCCTCGTCGTACGCGAAGTGCGCCACACCGCTCGTCTCGGCGTGTACGTCGGCGCCGCCCAGGCCGTTCTGGGTGATCTCCTCGCCGGTGACCGCCTT
>NZ_JBSFUW010000093.1:0-6508 GCF_053591995.1 Streptomyces sp. NPDC002835
CTGCGGCGGATAGTTCTTCATGACCACGAGATGTCCGTTCTCAGATCCTCAGGATCCAGTGTCTCGTGTGTCCAGGATCAAGGGTCAAGGCCCCACCTGCGGCCTCGCCCAAGGCTCCGAGAACCAAGCCGTTCCAGCAGCGTCCCTCCACACCGGGACAACACTGTGCGGCATCACCAGCGAAGGCAACCGCTGCGCCCTGACCATTGAGACTGTCCAAGCCGACTCACGCGGCGTGCGCAGCGTCACCATCCGCTACACCACGTGAGACACCACGTCATCGGTCAACTGAACGCCCAGGCGTGGTGTCCCGGTTCAGGCGGGCCGAGCGAGAACGGGACTGGGCCCTGACCGCAGCCCGGAGCGAGAAGGTGTCGGTGCGGAAGGTCGCCGAGTCGGGTGCACCAGCCCACCAAGAGCGCCGACATCAATGACCTGGATGCCGCGCTCGGATAGCTGCGCGCCGCGGGCTGGCCGGCCCCGGAGGACCCGGACGGCAGCGACGACGACGAACTGTCCGGCCGCGCGAGCATCGCCGAGCGTCTGCACGACGAGGTGGACTGGCTACGGCAGTGCGCCGAGTGGCTCGACCACCTGGAGGCCGAGCCGTACCCGCCGGCCGTCAACCTCCGCACCGAAGCCGACTTCCCCGACACATGCGCCGTGCCGGTCCGGCTGCCCCGGATCGCGGCCATCCTGCGGCGGATCGCCTTCGACATCGACGACCTGGCCCGCGCCCGCCGCGTCGAGGACCTGCAAACCGCCCGGGTCGGCAACGACCCGCGCGCTGAGCGCCGCCGCCGGCTGGCCGAACCCGACCTGAACTATGCCGATAGCCGTGACTGGCCCTCCCGGATGCCCGGCCACGGTCAGGGAAGCGGGGGCGACGTCGCCACGCCGTGCGGTTCAGCAGATCCTGGTGCAGAGCCTTCACCGCCGGCTCCGACGCCGATCAGCAGGGCGAGCGCCATGATCACGCCCACGGCGGCGCCGATGGCGCCGACCAGGTCTCCCTTGGAAGGGGCGCTGGCGTGGTTGCGCGCGGTGTACTTGAAGACGCAGACCCCCACGATGCAGCCAACGATCAGAAGCATCGCGGCCTGGGGGCCGATCTGTACGGTCATCACAGGGCCTTCTTGGCTCAGGGGGCCGTCTGCCTCGTCCACCTAGGTCTAGCGGACGGCCCATGCCGAGGTCCCCGCGGCTGCAGAGGATCCTCACCCCTTCTGCGGAGTGGCCCGGTCTCAGACAGCAAGAAAGCCCGACTCTCTTTGAGTCGGGCTCCGTTGCAGTGTCCCGGAGCCCTTCCCAGAAGGGACCCGGGCGTCACGACGCCGGGCATGTTCTGGTTGGGCAGGTCCTCGGACTCGCTCCGACGGGATGGCGGGCTCACCGTTGCGGGACAGTTCCGGATTCGCACCGGATTCACCTACGTGCATCAGTGTACCGAGACGGTCACCCCGGTCAGCTCGTGCGGTCCATTGCCTGCACAGCCGGGCGCGGCCTCGTTCGCGGCATCAGCACGACTGCTGGAGGCATGCTCGTGACCGGCACCCTCTAGTGGATCCAGCACCAGTGCCATGGCCGGCGGCCGTCCGCTGCGCTCACTGCAGGCCCTCGCCGCCGCCAGGTCCTCACGGCCGCGGCGGCTCCCGAACTTCCTGGCTCCAGGATGCTGGCACGGCGGAAGCCCCGGGCATCTGTGGTCCGGGACTTCCTCGAGGAGCTTCGCGATCCACGTCACGGTGTTGTCCCGCTGGCCGAAGGAGTCGGTCGCCCTCACCAGGGCGACCGACTCCTTCGCCGAACAGCCTGGGTCACCGCCCCATACGCCAGGCACCGAACAGCCCGGCGACCGCCGTAATGATCACGGAGAAACCGGCGTCCCCGACCGCGAGATACACCCCGGCGCACAGCCCGAGCAGCGATTGCATGTCGACCTGAGCTCGGTCGCACGGCCAGACGCGAGCGCCGGCCCTTGAGTGTCAGGGCGGGCGTCTGAATTGTCAGCCTCGGGACTATGCGTTCCCGTCGGGGGTGTGGTCGGCCGCGCCGTCCCCGGCCGGGCCGAGGAAGAGCGTGCCAGGGTTTAGCAGGCCGATGAGGTTGTGCCACGCCTCGGCCTGCACCCGGTCCAGAGGGGAGGCGTCGGCACGGAAACCCCTCCACCGGGCTTCGCCACGAAGCGGGCCGAGCACCCCGGCCTCGATCACCTCCCGGTGGGAACGCGCCGTGCGGCCCCGGAAGGCCGGTACGTCGCTGGCCCATTCGGTGAACACGTGCAGCTCCGGAGCCAGCATCTCCGCCCGGTGCCACGTCTCCTGACTCCATGGGCCGGCCCCGACCGTCGCATCGAGCACACGGCGCATCCAGTGCCCCGATGCCCTGTTGACAGCACCGACGAGCGTGCTCCACTGCGCCTCCCGACAACTGCCGGGCCAGCGGTGGGGGTTCCGGCCGATCGACACGGGAAACGTCACGGTCGGCGTATGCCCTGCCAGGCACAGCTCGAACCGCCGCCGCTCCCCCTCACCGCCCAGCCAGACCAGCTCCGCGCCCAGCACCTGCGTGACCGAGTACGTGACCGGTGGCCGCCACGGCAGGATGGGAGCGAGCCGACGCTGCACGGTGACGGCGTCGCCGTCGAAACGAGCCCGGGCACAGGAGGTTTCCGCTGAAAGGACAGGCCCGCCGCCTGCTGACATGAAGCCTCCCGAGTAGTCATGGCGCCGGCGCACGGATGCCGGCGCGGCCTCCCGACCACCATCACGAGTGGAAGGGCCGAACCGTTCCCTCCTCTTCCGGCAGACGGGCAAGCCGGGGACACCGAAGCCGGCCTGTGAGCGTTATTACAGGTCCGACTCTGCGGGCGGGAGCTCGGTCTCGCTGCGGTTGTGGAGCCAGTTCAGCAGCCGGAAGCCGCGCTCGCTCTGCTCAGCGTTTCCGGGGTAAACTGGCGACCTCGCGTAATCGTGAGTCGCGTATTCCTCAGCGTGTGAGGACTCGTGCTCACCGTGAGTGGTCACCGGGGGCACAGCGACGCCGGGACCGCGGCGTGTCTGTCGCCGACAGCGACGGCGTGAAGGGTCCTGTCTCGCAGCCGGGTTGCAGCCATGGCCCGGCGTGGGGGCCGTGTTGTCAGTGTTCTGCGTGATCGCCATGGTCGGAGGTCTGGGCCGCGCCCCACTGGTGGAGGGCGTCCACGAGCGTCGGGTCCGCGGTGCGGAACTGGAGGGCGGCGCCGTCCGACCGTTCGGTGTAAGTGATATCAATGTGCCTGGCCCCGGTGGCGAGTTGCTGAAGGCCGGGCATCGCGGTTCCGTGGATCGCCGCGGGATCGGCGTAGTCCCCTTTGCGGAAGCGTTCGGCTTCGTGCGTGAGGTGTTCACGGATGAGGCGCACCTGTTCCGCGTCCACGGGGGCGTCGCTGACGACTTCCTCCCGCAGGCCGTCGGCCGTCCGGATGAACCGGTGCGTCGTCCGGTCGAGGTCGAACGGCATCACCGAGGCACCGTTCCGGGCGACTTGTTCTTGACGGGACTCACCGTTCGATGACCCGCATCCGGCAAGCAGCGCGGCGCCAAGGGAGCCAGCGGCGAACGCGGCAGCGCAGCGCCGTCGCCACGAGGCGCGAGTCTGCCGTCGGGGCGGGGCCTTAGGTGCCGGTCGGGTGGTCGAGGTCATGGCTTGCTTCCTCCAGCAGGTGCAGGGTGCGTATGACTGTGCGGCGTTGCGCCTTGGGAACGCGGTCCAGCAACTCGGTGAGCCGCTCGGTGCGTCGTCGGGAGACGTCGGCGGCCACTTGTTCGCCCTGGTCGGTAAGCCCCACGAGCTGCACGCGGCCGTCCCTGGGATCCGCGACCCGGTCGACCCACCCGCGTGCCCTCAGCTGGTCCACGAGTCGGCTCGTCGTGGACTTGGTCAGGTGCAGCCGTTCACCCAACGCCCGTTGGGGCATGCGCCCGGCGCGCAGGGTGGTGACTGCGTGTGCTTCGGCCGTGGACATCGCCGCGCCGCATGGCGTGCGGTCGGCGTCCAGCAGGCCGAACGCGCGGACGAAGTGAACGAAGGCATCGGCGAAATCCTCCGCCGAGTCGCCGCTTCCGAGATCAGACATGGTTGCAGTCTAGAACTATTTAGTCCCGACTTGCAACTATCCCTAGCTATCTCCGGTTGCCTGTGCAGTCCCTTGCCGTGCCGCTTGACGAAGGTCTCCTGCAGTCAGCTGCGACCGTAGCTCGTGCTCACCGTGAGTGATTGCCAGGGGCATAGTGGTGCCAGGTTCCTCCGGCTTCGGCTGCGAGTTGGGCTGTGGTGTCGTTGTGGTAGCCGAGCATGCGGGCGACTACCGGTGCGGGGGCCTGGAGCACGAGGTGGCGGATCGCCGCCGTGCGTCCCCGCTGGGTGGGGAAGCCCAGGTGGCTTTGTGCACGAGATCTCGTGCACAAAGTCAGACAGATGAGTGCATCGGGTGGGTCCGACATCCCGATGTATTTGATCACTGTGTCTCCTGGCCCTGTTGCGGCGTCCGCGTCTCGGTTCCGGGGGCGATGAGGCCGTCGAAGTTACTCACTCCGGTGGCGTCGTCGCACAGGCCGGTGGTGTCGGTGTCGACGGGGGTGAGAGTGCCGTTGCTGTGGACGGTCCAGGCCACCAGCGGGTCCAAGGTGGACGTGCCGTCCGGATGCTTGTACCGAGCACTCCACCCGCCCCCAGGGATGGCGGCGACAACGGGGTGCCCGCCCTCCGAGAGCCCGGTGAAGGTGCGGCCGTTGTTCGCCGGGACAAGTTGACCGGTGCGCTCATCAACGACGAGCGCTTGGCCCTCGTCGTCCCAGGCGATGACGGGCTTGCTTCTGAAGCCTGTGCGGCCGTCCTCTTCCTGCTTGTAGTGCGCTTCATAGGGGTGTTGGGCTGGGATCACTACGTCTCCTGGGCGGGTTGATACTGGTCTGTGGTGTGACCGTACGGCCGGGGCGGTCTGTCCGTCCCGGGGTTTGATCAGGTCAGCAGATGGCACGGCCGTCGCGCTGGTCCTGGACGACGTCGATATATGCCTGCACCAGATCCTTGGATCTTTCGCGCTGCTGCTCCTCGTCGAGGAGCGCCCACGCTTTCAGCCCGATGACGACCGGGAACGCGGTAGGGTCCTGCTGCTCGAGCTGGACGACGGGCCGGTACATGGGCGACAGGGCGGCGTCGGCCTCGACGATCTCCTCGAGAGTCTACGGGGCCGGTGTGCGGCGCAGCTGGGGCCAAGGCGAGAAGATCCCGAGCTGCCAGGCCGCGGTGCCGTCCTCGCTGCCGCCCGCGATGTCCTCGCCCAGCGCGGCGGCTACCGCGTCAAGGAAGTTGACGGCTGGCTGGCGCACGCCTTCGCCGACCGCTCCGGCCCACTACGCCAGCTCGGCCGCGCGCACGACCGAGGCGGCTCGCCACTCCCTCGTAGTGAAGATGGGCTGGGGCACCTTTACACCGCCGCGGAACTGCGCGCCTGGCTCGAGAACTGGCAGGCACAGGGAACTGCTCCTGGCCGGCAACCTGAATGAGCGAAGCATCCCTACCCCAGAGGTAGAGGTCCTATCGCCCCCGTGGAGCCATCGGAACTACTCCCGGGTCTCGCCCGGCAGGCGATACCGTGGGGAAGACTTCCAGATGACAGCCCAGGAGCCTCGGATGAGCCAGCAGCCGGCCCCCGTGCCCGCCCGCCAGCCCCTCGATGAGCACGCCGCCGAATCGGCCCGCGCATACGCGGCTGCGGAGCGCGCCAAGACGGACGTCCTCGCCTCGGTCTTGGAGGACATCGCCGCCAACGGCTACCCCTCGCCCGAGTCCGGCGTGCCGTGGGAGACCGCCCGGGACTCTCACCTCGCCTGCCTCGCGGACGAGCAGCCGCGTGTCGCCTGAGCACGGCGCGCGCCGCTCGAGCGTCATCATGGTGGAGCCCGCGCTCACCCAGCTGGCCAAGCTCACCGCGAGCGAGACGCACCGCCTGGACCGCGCGATCGTCGCCATCAGCGTGAACCCGGAGCTGGCACCGAGGTGCCCGGCACCCTGCTGCGCGACTACGCGGACGAGGTCGATGGAGTCCGCTTGATCTACTACGTCACCGCCTTGAGGACGATCACGATCGTGGCGTACGTCGAAGCCTGAGCAGCAGGTAGCAGCGCCTCGGATCTGGGCGGGTCCGGGGCGCTGCTGGGTTCTGCTGCTGCGGGTGGTTCGGGGTGCCGGAGAGCGATGACATTTCAGAGGCCAGCCCCAAGCGCCACACGATTGTGCTCGGGTAGCAGGCCGCGCTGCGCACCTGCAGCGGCCCGTGCAGCAAACGGTCGTTCGTTTGCTGCACGGGCCGCTGCATCCGGTCAGGCGGCGGTGCCGGTGGCTCATGGACGACCGGGGATCGGTAGTGCCTAGCCTCGCCGTTTCGGTTGGGTTGATGAGACGTTGTTGATCGTTAATTGTCAGGTGGGTGAGGCGTTTTTGCTGCTTGGGCATGGTGGAGTCC
>NZ_JBSFUW010000094.1:0-6430 GCF_053591995.1 Streptomyces sp. NPDC002835
CCAGAACACCCCCCAACCACTGCTCCCCCCGGAGCTCCACGACGACAACCCGCACGCACTTCCCCGCCGCGTCAACGGCCAACTGCAACACTGACCCGCATGGAATTGAAGCTGCCCGATCTTCCCTTCCCCCTGCGGGCGTACGGTCCCGAGGCCGACTGGTCCTACGAGGACGGTGTGCTGACCGCCTGGGCCGGCCCGCGGCACGACCGCTTCGTGCCGCCGACCGGCCACGCTCTCGAACCGGCCTCCGACGCGCCCCGTCTGCTCGGCGCGCCGGAGGGCGACTTCCAGCTCATCGCCCGCGTCAAGGTCGGCTTCGCCGCGGCCTTCGACGCGGGCGTGCTCTATCTGCACGTCACCGAGCAGGAGTGGGCCAAGCTCTGCCTGGAGCTGTCCCCGGACACGCCCACGGTGTGCACGGTCGTCACCCGCGGCCACTCCGACGACGCCAACTCCTTCACCGTGCACGGCGACAGCGTCTGGCTGCGCATCAGCCGCACGGGCAAGGCGTTCGCCTTCCACGCGTCCACCGACGGCGAGCACTGGACCTTCGTCCGCATCTTCACCCTCGGCGACGAGGACCGGGCCGGCGCGGCCCTCGTCGGCTTCATGGCCCAGTCGCCCGTGGGAGAGGGCTGCGTGGTCGCCTTCGACCGGATCGAGTACCGCGACAGCTGGCCGGAAGGTCTGCGCGACGGCTCCTGACGACGCCACCGGCCGGGTCGCCCCGGCCGGGTGCGCGGCTCAGGCGGCCGGCAGGACCGGCGGACGCCCCGTCGTCCAGACGGGCTCGACCGACACCCGGCTGATCCGCCAGCCCTCGTCGGTGCGCCGCAGCTCCGCGTCGAACCGGCCGCCGACGGTGAACAGTTCGTCGGGCCCCTCGTGGTGGACGTGCACCATCAGCGCGTTCCAGGAGGCGTGCGCCGTGCCGGACGCGGGCTCGACGTCCGCCAGGACGTCGGACGACATGTGCTGGGTACGGGCGAACCGTCCGAGGGCCTCCTCGGTGCCCCGCACCGCCGCCCGGCCCTCGAACACGCCCACCGGGGCGGCCATCCGCACGTCGTCGGTGAAGTAGCCGTCGGCCCAGCCGTCCGTGAACTTCCGCTCGTCCAGTGCGCGGAAGAACCGGCTGACGAGCGTGGCGATCTCGATGTGATCCGTCTGTGTGGTCATGCCGACGAGCGTTCACCCTCAACCGTGTTTGAGGTCAAGCGCGGTTGACGACGCACCCGCTCGAGCACCCGGGAACCGGCGCCGCTCCGGGCACGTCTCCCCCCACATGATCAGGACCGCCGGCCCAGCCGATCTCGACGCCGTCGCAGCCCTCCACGCGGAGGCCCGCGCCACGTACTACCGGGGCCACCTCCCCGACGAGGCCTTCGACAGCCCGGCCGAGCACGCCCGCACCCGGACCGGCTGGGAGAACGCCATCGGCCGCGGCGCGGTGCTGTGCGCGATACGCGACGGGGCCGTCGCCGGCGTGGCCGCCTTCGGCGAGCGGGACGGGGTCATGACCCTGACGCAGCTCCACGTCGCCCCCGGGCGCCGGCGCTCCGGTGTAGGCAGCGAACTGCACTCGGCGGTCGTCGGGGCCTGGCAGCGCGCGGGTGTGCGGACCGCCCGCCTCGAGGTCTTCGAGAAGAACGACCGCGCCCGCGCCTTCTACACCCACCACGGCTGGTACCCGGACCCCGCGGAGCCGCACACCGGCAATCATCTGAACCTCCTCCTCACCGTCCCGCCCACGCCACGGGCGGAATGAGCCGGGGGCAATTCCCGTTGACCCTGTGCGGAGGTGCCCCCGGCGCCCGTCCGCGCCCCCTGCCCGGCGGCCACCGCCACGACCCTGGAGTGATGAACGAGCATGCGCGTCGAGATCTGGTCGGACGTGGTCTGTCCCTGGTGCTATGTGGGCAAGGCCCGCTTCGAGAAGGGCCTCGCCGCCTTCGCGCACCGCGACGAGATCGAGGTCGTGCACCGTTCCTTCGAACTGGACCCGGACCGCGCCACGCGCGAGACCACTCCGGTCGTCGACATGCTCGCGAAGAAGTACGGCCGCACCCGCGAGGAGGCACAGGCCATGGAGGAGCGCGTCGCCTCCACCGCGCGCGCCGAAGGGCTGGCGTACCGCACCGAGGGCCGTGAGCACGGGAACACCTTCGACGTCCACCGGGTGCTGCATCTGGCGAAGGCCCGCGGGCGCCAGGACGACCTGCTCGCCCGGGCCTACCGGGCGAACTTCGCCGAGGAGCGGTCGGTCTTCGACCACGAGACGCTGGTCGCGCTCGCCGTGGAGGCCGGGCTCGACGAGCAGGAGGTACGGCAGGTCCTCGCGGACACGTCCGCCTACGCCGACGACGTACGCGCCGACGAGCGGGAGGCCGCCGAACTGGGCGCGACCGGCGTGCCGTTCTTCGTGTTCGACCGGCGGTACGGGGTGTCCGGCGGGCAGCCCGCGGAGCTGTTCACGAAGGCGCTGGAACAGGCTTGGCAGGGCCGCGCGGTCACCGCCCCCGCCGGCGACGCGGCGGCGTGCGACGCCGACGGGGCCTGCGAGGTCCCGGCCGCTGCCGCCGACTGATCAGCGCTGCTGAACGGTTCCGTGCAGCAAGGCGTGATTGACCCGGTGGCGCGGCCACCGCAGGGTGGTGCCATGGAGATCTCGAAGCCGCTCATCGAAGCCGAGTTCGCGCCCCGCACCACCTATCTGAACACCGCCGTCAACGGGCTGCTGCCCCGCCGGTCGGTCCGCGCCGTCACGGCCCTCGCGGAGGAGCTCGGCGAGGGCAGGGCCGGCGGTCCCGGGGACTTCTCCGCGGTGACCGCCGCCCGGCAGTCCTTCGCCCGCCTCGCCGGGGTGGACGAGGGCCGGGTGGCCGTCGGCGGCGCGGTCTCCGCGCTGGTGGGCCTGGTCGCGGCCGCGCTGCCGCCGGGCGCCGAAGTGCTCTCTCCCGAGCGGGAGTTCACCTCGCTGGTCACACCGTTCTCCGTCCGCGGCGACCTGAAGCTGCGGTACGTCCCGCTGGACGGGCTCGCGGAGGCGGTACGTCCGGGCACGGCGCTCGTCGCCTTCTCCTCCGTGCAGTCCGCGGACGGCCGGATCGCCGACCTGGCGGCCGTCCGGGCGGCCGCGGCGGCCCACGGGGCGCGTACGCTCCTCGACGCCAGCCAGTCCGCCGGCTGGCTGCCGCTGGCGGCCGGGGACTGGGACTTCACCGTCACGGCCGGCTACAAGTTCCTGCTCTGCCCGCGCGGCGCGTCGTTCCTGACGGTGACCGAGGAGGCGCAGGAGACGCTGCCCGCCCTCTACGCGGGAACCGCCTCCGCCGAACGGCCGTGGCAGGACGACACCATGTACGGCCCGATCACCGAACTCGCCCGTACCGCCCGCCGGTACGACGAGTTCCCGGCCTATCTGGCGTACCACGGGGCCCAGCAGTCGCTGGCGCTGGTGGAGGAGATCGGCATCGAGGCCGTGCACGCCCATGACACCGCGCTGGCCGCCCGGTTCCGGGCGGGCCTGCGCGAGAACGGCCTGGAGCCGGTGCCGGGCGACTCGGCGACCGTGGCCGTCCCCGGCCTCGCCGACCGCGCCCAGGAGCTGATCCGGGCCGGGGTCCTGGTCTCCGGGCGGGCGGGCAATCTGCGGGTCGCCTTCCACCTCTACAACACGCAGGCCGACGTGGACCGGGCGCTGGACGTCCTGGTGGGCGGCTGAGCGCCCGGGCCCGTCAAAGCCCCCGACGGGCCCGGTCGTCCCCTCGCCGCGGCTCCGGGCCGGCCTGCTCCTGGAGCCGCGCGGCGATCAGCGCCACGTCCTCCGCGACGTCGATGAGGCCCTGAAGATCGGGCGCCGAAGCGCCGTTCACGCCGACGAACACGGTGTGGAGGCGGCCGTCGTCGGTCTCGAGGTAGCCGGCGACGGTCTCGGCCCCGATCGCGAGCCGGTCGTTCAGCGCGTCGTAGCCCGCGACCGTGCCGGTCTTGGCGAAGACCTTGCCGCGGGCCGGGCAGTCGGTGCAGAAGTCGGCCAGGGTGCCGTCGACACCCAGGATCGGCAGGGCCGTGCGGAAGCGGTCGGCCTCGGGCGTGCCGAGCCAGTGCCGCAGGATCTGGTGCAGCGCGGTCGGCGTCGCCCGGTCGACCGGGTCACCGCCCCGCCCGTCCGCCAGCTGGATCTGCGACGTGTCGACGCCCGCCTCGCTCAGCGACATGCGGAGCACGGGGAAAGCCGTCCATGCAGTCGCTGCTCCCGGCGGCGACGGCCATGTTGCACAGGGTGAGATTGCCGCCGAGGTTGTGGCTGACCTTGAGGATCAGCTTCGCGTACTCGGCGTAGGGCGGGGAGACGTACGCGGCGACCTGCGGGGCCGTGAGCGGGGCGGGCGGCAGCTCGTCGACCGGGTTGGCGCCGGTCGGGGCGGCGGTGACGCTCACGCCGGCCCGGGCGAGGGCCTCGATCAGCGCCGTACGCCCGAAGGCCGCCGGGTTCCCGGACGGGGGAGACCCGCAGCACCGGACCGGCGTCCGCGGCGATCGTGCCCGACAGGGTGATGCGGGCGCCGTCCGCGGAGGCGGAGACCTCGATGTCCGTCGCGCCGCCCGCCTCGACCGTCCGCACGGTCGAGGGCACCCGGTAGGGCGCCACCTGCGGACGCCAGGACAGTTCGGCGGGCCGGCCGGGGGCGGTCGGCGTGGTCAGCAGGTCGATGACGTTGTCGTTGATGATCAGCGGCGTGGGCAGCGGGTCGAACGTCGCGGGGGCGGTGAACAGCAGGTCGTCGACGATGACGTCGCCCTCGACCCGGGTGATGCCCGACTCCCGGCGGAAGGGCCGGTCTCCCGAGGAGACCGGCCCTTCCGCGTACTGCGTGCTGTGAGGGATGTCCTACCGCACGGGCGTGAAGTCCCGCGCCCCGATGAACTCGGGCCGCGGCACCGGCGCCGCGAAGGGCTCGACCGCGGTGTTCTCCACGCTGTTGAAGACGATGAAGACGTTGCTGCGCGGGTACGGCGTGATGTTGTCACCCGAGCCGTGCATGCAGTTGCAGTCGAACCAGGTCGCCGACCCGGCCTTGCCGGTGAAGAGCCGGATGCCGTGGTCGTCGGCGAAACGCGTCAGCGTCTCGTCGGACGGGATGCCGGCGTCCTGCATCTGCAGCGACCGCTTGTAGTTGTCCCTCGGCGTCTCGCCCGCGCAGCCCAGGAACGTCTTGTGCGACCCAGGCATGATCATCAGACCGCCGTTGGTGTCGTAGTTCTCGGTCAGCGCGATCGAGACGGAGACGGTCCGCATGTTCGGCAGGCCGTCCTCCGCGTGCCACGTCTCGAAGTCCGAGTGCCAGTAGAAGCCGGAGGCGCCGAAGCCCGGCTTCACATTGATACGGGACTGATGGACGTACACGTCGGAACCGAGGATCTGCCGGGCTCTGCCCACCACCCGCTCGTCGCGCACCAGCGAGGCGAAGACCTCGCTGATCTTGTGGACCTCGAAGACCGACCGCACGTCCTGGGACTTCGGCTCGATGATCGAGCGTTCGTCGGCGCGCACCCTGGGGTCGCTGATCAGACGCTCCAGCTCGGAGCGGTAGAGAGCGACCTCGTCGTCCCCGATCAGCTGGTCGACGGCGAGGAAGCCGTCCCGCTCGAAGCCCATGAGGTCGGGCGTGGCGATCGGACCGGGGGCTCCCGGTGCCGACCAGACCACCGGGTCCTTGCGCGGGGTCAACACCTCACTGGCGCCACGTGTCGGGTACAGGTCGGTGCGTGCAGGTGCGGTGGTCATTCCTCAGCCCTCCTCGGTCAGCAGCGGGTAGACGCCGTTCTCGTCGTGGTCCTCCCGTCCGGTGACGGGCGGATTGAAGACGCAGACGCAACGGAAGTCGGTCTTGGGGCGCATTGTGTGCTTTTCGTGCCCGTCCAGCAGATACATCGTGCCGGGCTCGATCCAGTGGGTCTCGCCCGTCTCGTCATTGGTAAGTTCGGCCTCGCCCTCGATGCACAGCACGGCCTCGATGTGGTTCGCGTACCACATCGAGGTCTCTGTACCCGCGTACAGCACGGTCTCGTGGAGCGAGAAGCCGACCTTCTCCTTGGCGAGCACGATGCGCTTGCTCTCCCAAGTGCCGGAAGCGGACTTCACATGGCGCTCGGTGTTCTCGATGTCCTTGAACGATCGGACGATCACGGTGGTTCTTTACCTCTCGGTCGCAGATGGTCAGGCGGTCTCTCGGACGCAGCGCGCCAGGATGCGCAGACCCTCGTCCAGGTCTTCGGTGGAGATGGTCAGCGGCGGCAGGAGCTTGACGACCTCGCTCTCCGGTCCCGAGGTCTCCAGCAGCAGTCCGAGCTCGAAGGCGCGGGCGCAGACGGCGGACGCGCGCGGCTTGTCCTCGAACTCCAGGCCCCAGACGAGACCGCG
>NZ_JBSFUW010000095.1:0-5937 GCF_053591995.1 Streptomyces sp. NPDC002835
GGGTGCGGTGCGGCTGACAGGGCCGCCCGTGTAACTCAAGTCCGTCCAGCGCACCCTTCGCTCCCAGGGCCAGTAGCCGATCAAAGGACGCGACTACAACCGTCACTCAGCGTGCAGGTGCCAGAACCCGAAGAAGTGAACGACGCCTCGTCACAGACATGCCCGCGACGCATCGCCACAGCTCAGAGCCCATCCGGTCGACTCGGCAATCGGTAAAGGCGACGGGCAGGTCGTGGCGAAGCCGTACAAGCTGCTCCGTGAGGCCCTGGAACGGTCCTCGAAGGCGGCCGTGGCCAAGTTCGCGCTCCGCGGCCGTGAGCGCCTGGGACTGCTCCGGATCAAGGAAGACGCGATCGTCCTGCACTCGATGCGCTGGCCCGACGAGGTCAGGTCTCCAGCCGAGCTGGCTCCGCCGCCGGTGGAGGTCGAGGACTCGGAGGTCGACGGGGCACTTGCCCTCATGGAGGCCATGGGTCAGGAAGACCTGTCCGAGTTCCATGACGAGTACCGGGAAGCACTGGAGAGGTCATTGCCGCCAAGGCCGAAGGCAAGACGCTTCCCGCGGCGGAAGCCCCGGGACCGGCCGGGCAGGTTGTTGATCTGATGGCCGCGCTGAACGAGAGCGTGGCCAAGGCTCGAGAGGCGCGTGGAGACGGGGAGCATGCCACCGTTCGCGAGATGCCGAAGCCGAAGAAGACGGCCCGGAAGGCACCAGCGAAGAAGGCCGCAGCGGGCAAGAAGGCGACAGCGAAGAAGGCGTCCAGTGGCCGCAAGCCGCATGCGTCCTAATCAGGTGAGGCGGCAGTCGCGCCACCGCCGGCTGGAGCGCGCGATCCATCCCCGTGCTTCGAGCAGGCCCGAGCTGGTAGGCGACGCTGGAGGTGGAGGACAGGCCGACCTCCGCGCCGATCTGGCGGATGCCGGTGCCGGTGCCGGTGCCGGTGCCCGCGATGGCGCATCGGATGCAGGCCAGGATGCGCCGCTGCCGGTCGGTCACAGAACACCCGCCGGGACAGTCGGCGCATGCGGGGGCGCAGCGCCGTGTAGTGGCGCGGCCGGGGAGCGGCGAGCGCCGCGTACGTGCGGGTCAGGCCCTGGTAGGCCCGGACCAGTGTGACTGGGCATTCGAGTTGGCATCATCCGCCAGATGACGTGCTCAGTACGGGGTGGTGCTCAAGGGGCACGGAAGTCCTTCGTGTCCGGGTACGTCACGTGGGTGCAGCCGCGCCGCTTCGTGATGTCGTCAACGTACGCGCGGAACAGGGCCGACAGCGTCTGGGGACCGAGCACGTTGTCATAGGTGTAGCTGGAGCTGAGGGTGTGCAGGGCGGGCTTGCCGTCGCAGATGGAGGAGGCCCACCACGCGCCGTTTCCGTGTCCGGCCGTTCCCGCTGTGATGATCTTGTCCTCGCTGCCAGGGGCGTCGTATCCCACCGTGTGCGCCTCTGCGTCGAAGTAGGAGGCGGTACGCAGCCACCACGGCGAGTGAGTGAGCGCACTGCGGGCGGAATCGTGTTCGTCGTCGGGCAAGCCGTCGGCGATACGGCCCACCTGGTCGTGGCTGACCGCTAGAAGGCAGCTTTCGATGGGGGACGCGTCCGGGGCAGGTGTCGCGAGGGCACGGTCGGGCAGCCGGCCTTGCCCTTGCTCCTGGATGTGTCGGGCAAACCAGCGGCATGAACCGTCCGTCGCCTGCGCGGGTCGGAGGTCAGAGGGTACGGACGGCAACTGGTGCTCAGGCAGGGCGGGCAGCTGGCTCTGGCAGCCGATCCGGTCGGTGAGCTCTTCGGTGGCCGAGCGGGCGATGTGGGCGAGGCGCTCACGGTCCGCTGCGGAGACGTCGTCGTAGTCGGCGCCGGCCGTAACGTTCAGCAGCTCCGGGGCCGTCTCGCGGCTGCCGGGGCCGCACTCGGCGCGGATGGTGGTGTACCAGTTTCCGTACCGGCCCAGGGTGCCATCGCCGATTGGTCGCGGTTCGGGGCGCCGGTCGGCGATCTCGGTGACATCGGATTCCTGAGTGCCGAGACTGTCGCGGAACGGCTCGAGACCGTTGTCGTCACCGATCCAGTGCAACGGCTTGGAAGTGTTGCTGACCCGCACCGTCAAGGTGAACAGGCCCGTGGTCTTGCCGGGACCAGGCACCTTGTAGACGGTGCAGGAACCGGGCAGCTCGTCCGCATCGAGCCTGAACTCGTGGTAGTCGCTGCCTGTTGCCCGGACCATCCCGCCCTGAAGGTCCATCACCGCGGCCGCGGACACAAGCCGATCACACGCCGCGCTGATGTTGCTCTCGCTGGAAGCCCGGTCCCGGATGTCATCGAACGTCAACCAGCCCGCGTACAGACTCAGCCCAATCCCGCCACACGCCGCCCACTGCCACAGCCTGATCCACCCAGCACGCATCGCGCACCCCCCTCGGAACCCGTCCGGAGCGATCACGGCCGCCCGGACACCGAGCGTAGATGTCCGGTCTCAGGCAAGTTGAGGCAGGGTGCTGACCGGGCAATGCCGCAACTGGCGGGCCAGCATCCGGCCGTCGTCGAGACCAGCCAGTTTGTCAATCGGGTTCACGCCTTGAGCCCCGGAGAGAGCGGGGCGGCCCCGCGTACGTGCGAAGGCCGCGAGGCCGCCGACCTGCCCGTCCTGTCAACGGCAGGCTGCCTCTGTGACCGTACGATGCACCCGCCAGTGACGCACCCTGGGGCCCGCGGCCGGTGGAATCGTGGCCGTAAGTGGCGTCGAAACTCGGCGTGCTGCCCGCAAGAAATCGCAGGGCGACCGCCGCGGCTTCGCGTGCGGCGGTTGCCTCCCCAGACGGCAGCTTGATCGTCACGATTGGGCTGACGTCGAGCTCGAACCAAAGCGCCGCAGAGGAGGCCGCCCGCAGACTCGCGATCCTTCCGAGCCGCTGGGACGTCATCCTGCCACCCCCTTCAAGCCCATGGGACAGCCTCCCACGGCGCCCGGACGACCCGTCCAGCTCCGCACCCGGACGAAGAAGCGTCGGCGGCAGTCCGCGTGGGCCATGCGCTCATCGTCATCAGTCACCTCCTATCCCGAGATCTCGGCACCACCCGTTGTCGGTGCCGTCCGTAATGATCGGACGCATGAACGAGATAGCCACGGCCGTATCCGGGACTTCCCGCACGTGGAACGGATTTGCCGCATCCGCCGCTCTGCAGGGCCTTGTCGGGGCCTTGGGCTGCTGGAACGAGGACTCTTTCGCCGATATCAGGCGTATCGGCCGCTACATCGAGGGCAGTTGGGAGCCCGGGCCGGGTGAACGGGATGTCCGACCGCCCGCAGCCGGTAGCTGGACGGAACTGATAGGGCGCCCGGGCGCACTCGCGTTGCGCGCGGCCGCTCCCGCCACCAGGCCGGAGCGCCGGGAGGTTCTGCTCGACTTCCTGGAGATGTGGGCGCGGACGCCGTTCGCCGACCCGGCCTACCGCTTCCGCCTGGGCCGGCTCGCCGGAACGACATCGTTCACCGTTCGCGACCACCAAGGCGCCTCCTTCGGTCTGCACCTGCCGGCTGCGCGCGAGACTCGCTACTTCGAGGCCGTACTTCCCGGTGGCAAGGCCGCACCGCGCCCCGAGGAACCGCTCTACGTCGTGGACTGCCACCGCGGTTGGGGCACCCCGGGGCAGCTGCTGCGCTTGGTGGAACTTGTCCGGGAGCGCGGCCCATTCGCGTGGGACGCGGAAGCTGTTCTCGCGCTGAGCGAGGCGACCGGTCTGAGCCGCCCTGCTGCGGCCCTCGTCCTGGCCGGCAACCTTGGTGCGGGCGGCTACCAGCCCTTTCTGGACGAGCACGAGCGCTCCGTGTTCGGTTTCAAGGTGGGGGAGCTCGAAGCGGCACGCGCTGAGTTGTCGATGCTGCACGACGACGAGCGGCTCGCCCTGCTCGCCGACGTGATGCTGGCTGACCCCGTGGACCTGTGGGCGCCGGGCGGCCTGGCCCGCGTCGGGGAGCGCATCGCCGCAGCCTGGGTGGAGCAGCACGGAGGCCGTCCGTACGCTCCCTGGAGCACCTGGCAGGCCGCGGTCGCCCTGGAGACCCGGATGCCGGCGACCCACCTGTGCCACCTGTTCCTCGACCCGGCGAATGCCACCCTGCCGCCGGGCTTCTACCTGCGGGTCTGGCCCTGCCCTCCCGAGCACCGCCACCTGCGCACCGCGTGGGACGTCATGGGCAGCTACGACGCCGATACCGTCGCAGACGCCCTCTTCACCGGCCTGCCGTGGGCGTACGCGGACCTTCCCGCCGGGGACCCCGTACGCGCCGGGGCGCCGGAGGCCGTCCACCATCTGCGCAAGGTGCTGGCCGGCCGCGACTCACCGGCCCGGGTCCTTCACTCGGGCGTGATCCGCGGCAACCGGGGGAGCCGGCGCTGGGACTGGCTGACGGACGGCACCTGCGACCGCGTCATGGCCCGTATCACCGCCGGGGACCTGCCTGTGGGCCGCTACGAGTCCGACCCGCGCGCCTGCGTCCCCGACCTGGTCGCCGACGTCGCCGCAACCCTCGACCTGTCCGAGGACCCCGTCGCCCTCTACCTCCAGCTCTTGGTACTCCCCGTGCCGTCGGACCGCAATGTGCGGCGCTGGAACGCCTGGACGCCAGCCCGCCACAAGGCGGCCGCAGCGGAGCTGCTGGCGCGCGGCCTGGTGGTGGAGGACCGCCGGGCCCGTGCGGGACGCACACTCTTCCTGCCCGGCCCGTGGGCGCACGGTAAGAAGTCGCTGCCGCCGATGGAGTCCTGGAAAGCGCCTCTGGTCGGCGCGCAACTGAGCGCCGACGGGACCGCGGTGAGGGCCTTCGAGCTGTTCCCGGGCACGCTCCCCGAGCTGTTCACCGAGGCGTGGCGGCTGGTCGCCAGGGGAGAGGGCCCGACGGCCTGACCGGTGGTGGTCTCGGAGTGAGCGATGCCAGACGGCCAGGATCCCGGACCGCGCTGTTCTCCGTGTCTGCCACGCCCAGTGAGACCCCGCAGTAGTTGTGGTCATGCGAACACACGACGGGTCGAAGAGGGGTAGCAGGCGTGGGTGGTCCGGCAGCGCGGCAGCAGTGCAAGCCTGTGACCTGCCGCTCCAGGCCATCCCGTTCCCCGGCCACTCCTTCGAAGTCCTCTCCATGGACCCACAGGATTGTCGGGTGGCCGGTAGAGCGACTTCCTCGATTCGGGCAGCCAGCTGCGGAGCCGGCGGCGGACCCGATGTTCTCGGCTCCTTGATCACTCCGCCTGAGCTGGCACGCCCCTGCCCCGTTCAGCCGGGGATGTCGCGGGGGTCGTCGCCGTAGGTGTACTCGGTGCGGATGCGCCCGTCGCGGCCGTGGACGACGACCTGAGCCGGCTTGTGCTGCTTGGCCTGCTGGCGGGCGGAATTGATCGCGTCCCTCTGTGTCGGATGCGGCTCCGCGACCTTACGGGCGCCCTCCGTGTGCTGGACCTGCCACCGCTCCTCGCCGCTGCCGGCTGCCGGTGTGATGTGGTAAACGGTCCGCTTCGGTTTCGCTGCCATCGGTCCTCCCAGATCGTCAGGGCTGCTGTCCAGGATCACCCAGCGCCGCCAGCCCCGCAGGGGCACCGCGTATCGCTGCTGTGAACCGGCTGGGCGGCCTGCGCGCGGCCGACTCCGCGGTGAGCGAGTGCAGGGTCGTCGTGCGCACGAGTGGCAGGCGGGAACCGAGAACCTAAACTGGCCGTGCTCGGGGCCCTCACGGAGGTCTCGTCATGCCCCGTCCCATTTGGTCCGGCGCGATCAGCTTTGGGCTGGTCACCATCCCGATCAAGGTTGTTCCCGCGACGGAAAACCGCAGCATCAGCTTCCGCCAGGTGCACCTGGAGGACATGGGCCGGGTGCGCTACCGCAAGGTCTGCGAGATCGACGGGAAGCAGCTCTCCGACGACGAGATCACCCGGGGCTACGAGGT
>NZ_JBSFUW010000096.1:0-5804 GCF_053591995.1 Streptomyces sp. NPDC002835
ACGTCTGGCACCGCTCCGTACGCGCCGCCCCCGAGGGCCGCCCGCCCCCAGGGGTACCGGGCCGGCAGCGCGGCGACCGGTCCACCGCCACGACCCTCGCCAATGACTTGTCGCGGGCCGTGGGCGTTGGGCACAGGTGACCTGACCAGTCGCCCCACCTCCTACTGAGGTTTTCGGGTCGTCGTCGGGTGGTGACGGTTCATGATCCTTGCGTATGCCGGTGACATGCGTTATCGGGTCTGTCAAACGAGCGGCTCTGTCGCACATCCGGTGGTGACGGAGTGTGAGAATCTTCCTTCATGAGTTTCAGAGCGTGCGATCAGCGCCTGACCTCGCTGTTTCGCGAGCGGACGGCGCTGCCGTGAGGAAGCCGTCCGGCAGCCAGGCTCACATCGGCGGGCACCGTCCAGGTCCGCCGACTCGGGACAGCGACCGCTGCAACGTGCTGACCTGCGACTCCCTGATCGGTGGGTCCACCAACGTCACATCACCGTCCGTCACCACCGGATGTGCGACAGAGCCGAACGTTTTACAGTCCCCGTGCGGCGCGGCGGCCCCGGCCGACGCGCAAGCCAGGCGTCCGAGCCCCGATCCCCGGCTGCGTCCGCGCCGCCCATCCCGCCTTCGCCTTCCCTCAACTCCAGCCAGGGACTGGGCGGAAGCGGCCGCCACGGGGATGTCAGCGCCCCTCCCCGAGGACGGCGACGACGAGGGCTCGTGGACGTGCTCGCCTGGGCCCGCGAGCACCTCCACGAACCGCTGCCCGTGGCGGAGTTGGCGCGGATGAGCCGCCGCTCCGTCGCCCGCCGGTTCACCGCCACGACCGGCACGACGCCGCACGCGTGGGTGCTCGGCATGCGGCTCGGCCGGGCGGAGGAGCTCCTGGAGACCACGGACCTGCCCGCGCAGGAGATCGCCCGCTTGGCCGGCTACGGCTCCGCGGCCGTCCTGCGTGAGCAGTTCGTCCGCCGCCGGGGCGTGCCGCCCCCGCACCTACCGCCGTACGTTCAGGAGGATGCGGTAGCCGCTGGAGCCACCCCGCTCGCACACCAGGTATCGACTCAGTAACGCAGCGTCATAACCGGCGGGTAGCTCTTTAGGCTCCTCGCGAGCCGCTCTGGTGGCGGCCTTCTGCGCGGGGGGCTGGTTCATGGAGAGATACCGGCGGTGGGCTTATCCGGTGGCTGCCGGCGCGCTGAGTGGTGTGGCCGCGGCGGTGTGCATCGCGGCGTACGAGAACCGACTCCAGGACCTGTACTGGGGCGATGCCGGTATCTCGGTCTCTTTCGCGGCCGTCGGAGGACTGCTGGCTCATCGGCTGCCGCGCCACCCGCTGGGCTGGCTGATGCTCCTGATGGCGCTGAGCGGTTCGCTCGGATGCCTGATCCACCAGGTGTGGCCGCTGGCATCGGCGGCACGGATGCCCGGCACAAGTGTTCTCGGCTGGATGACGGCGTGGGTGTGGTGGCCGGCCTTCGGCGCGCTTCCCCTGGCTCTTCTGCTGTACCCCACGGGACGCCTGCCTTCGCCGCGCTGGCGTCTGACCGGCCTTGTCTTCTCGGCTCTGGTGGTTCTGCCGACCGCCGTCCTCGCAGTGGTCGGGGCCATCCATCCCACGGCCGGCGTGGTGGATCCCGAGGACATCGGGCAGAGCCCTCTCTTTCCCGTCAACCGGGTCACGTTCATCGCTTTGCAGGTATGTCTGCTGATTGCCCTGGTCTCGCTCGTGACACGGTGGCGAAGAGGAGCGCGGCTGGAGCGCGACCAGTTGAAGTGGCTGGCCTTCGCCGTCGCGCTGGCCATAGGCGGGCAGGTCGCGCTGGACCTCGTGCCGTACTCGCCTGTGGTGCTGCATGGGATCGGCTTCTGCCTTGATGCCGGCGTTCCCGTCGCCGTGGCCGTCGCGGTACTGCGTTACCGGCTGTGGGCCATTGATCTGATCATTCGACGCTCGCTTGCCTATGCGGGCCTCACTGCGGGCGTGGTCGTCCTGTATGCGGGTGTGATGTGGTCGGTCAACGGTGTTCTCCACCGGAGGTCCACCTTCGCGGCCTCCTTGCTGGCGACCGGCGTCGTCGCGGTGGCTCTTCAGCCGCTGCACCAGCGCAGTCAACGTGCCGTGAACCGGATCTTCTTCGGTGACCGGGACGAACCCCACACCGTCATCGCCCGTCTGACCGCACGTCTGCGGTCCTCGGTCGAGCCGGACGCCGCCCTGCCCATGGTGGCCCGCACTCTGGCAGACGCGCTGCGCCTGTCGTACGTAGCCATCGAGACACCCGCCGGGCCCCGCGTGCGTCATGGTGCGCCCACCGGCACCGTACTGACTCTTCCCCTGAAATACCGGAACGCGGTCATCGGCCGGCTGATGGTCAGCCCTCGACTGCCGGGAGACGACCTTTCCTCCGCCGACAGAGAACTGCTCAACCAGACAGCCGGACTGGCGGCGATGGCCGTGGAGACCGCCAGGCTCACCGCCGACCTGAGGGAATCGCGTGAACGTGTGGTGCGTGCACGGGAGGAAGAGCGCCGACGTCTGCGCCGGGACCTGCACGACGGCGTCGGGCCTTCCCTCGTCGGGCTCCGCCTGCGGCTCGCGGCAGCCGAGCACGTGGCCGAGGGCAGTGCGGAGCACCTGCGCGAACGGCTTCAGGCCCTTCAGGTCCTGGTGGACGGCATCACGTCCGATGTTTCCCAGGCTGTGGTGGGCCTCCGCCCCGGCGCTCTCGACGACGAAGGGCTGATCGAGGCCCTGCGTCTGTACGCGGACCAGCTGTCCTCCCCCGACAGCATCCGCATCACCGTCGAGTCCGAAGGGGACGCAGCGGATCTGCCCGCAGCAGTGGACGCCGCCGCATACCTCATCGCCACAGAGGCCATGACCAACGTCATCCGGCATGCAGCTGCCACGCGGTGCGTCGTGACCGTACAGGTGTCCGACTTCCTCGAACTGAGTGTCGCCGACAACGGAAAGGGGCTGAGGGCGCAGCGTCGCGCGGGAGTGGGGCTGACCTCCATGCGTGAACGGGCGGAGGAGCTGGGCGGCGAGCTGGTGCTCGACACGAAGCAGGAGCGCGGTCTCACTGTGGTGGCGCGCCTCCCGCTGGGGAGCCCGAGTTGACACCGATCCGGATGGTCATCGTCGACGATCATGAAGTCTTCCGCAACGGTCTGCGCGACTACGCGGAGGTGGCGGGCATGCATGTGGTGGGTGAGGCCGGCAATGCCGCGGAAGCGGTGGACGTCGTTCTAGACACGGAACCGGACGTCGTGGTGATGGACTTGGAGATGGCGGGAGGCGACGGGCTGACAGCGATCCGCGCTTTGGCCGGCGAACGGCCGGACCTG
The DNA here is from genome assembly GCF_053591995.1 of Streptomyces sp. NPDC002835. Taxonomy (NCBI): domain Bacteria; kingdom Bacillati; phylum Actinomycetota; class Actinomycetes; order Kitasatosporales; family Streptomycetaceae; genus Streptomyces; species Streptomyces sp. NPDC002835. The sequence goes on from NZ_JBSFUW010000096.1 coordinate 3,349, forward strand.
CCGGTCGTCGTGGTGTCCGGCTATGACGAGGGTTCCCGGGTCGGCGACGCGCTGCGTGCCGGTGCCGCCGGATTCGTACTGAAGACGTGTTCAGCACCCGCTCTGCTGGCGGCACTCGGTGCGGCCGCGCGAGGACTGACCGTACTCGACCACACTGCGCGCAGCCACCTCTTCGTCGCACTGGAGGCGGCACGGACGCCGGTGGTCCCTCCCTTTCCCTCCCTCAGCGGGCGGGAACGTCAGGTGCTGACCCTGCTGGCGCAGGGCAAGGAGCCGTCCCGGATTGCCCGTGAGCTCTTCCTCGACCCTCACACGGTGCACAACTACCTGTCGTCCGTCGTTCGCAAGCTCGGTGTGGCCGGACGCAATGAGGCCGCGGAAGTAGCGCGAGCCCACGGCTTGGGGAATGGTTCCGGTTCCCCGGCCGGGTGACCTGCGACCGGGATGATCGAGGACTGATCGGGGAGTGCTCCCGGGACACCCGGGAGCCGAGCATGGGATGCGTCGGCTCAGTACTCCGATGCGGCCGGGAGCAGGCAAAGAGAAGAACCACTTCTCCAAGGCCGCCTGGACACCATTTGAAGGAGCATCGCATGACTCGAGCGTCGCTTCGGCGCCTTGCCGTCACCCTGTCGGCCATCAGCGTCGTGTCAGGTCTGAGCCTGGGACCGGCCGGTCTTGCCCAGGCATCGCCACGGCCAGCGACGGCCGCCGCGACACAGCACGTCCTCTCGGCTCTTGTTCGGGCAGCAGCAACGCAATCACCGCCCCTCTACTACCACGACGCCTACAACTTTCCGACGTGGGTCTTCGGGAGGACGCGGCTGTGCATCACAGCCGACTACTCGGCCCCGGGCACCGCAAGGGTGCAGAGCAGCGCGCCCCTTGCGGCTCCGGAGTACGTCTCCGTAGCAGCGGGCCAGACGCGTTGTATCGAGAGGTGGTGGGGCGGGTTCCCGGTCAACGCGATGAACATCACCTACAGCCGGCTGACCGTCACGGCCCGCTGAGGAACGGGGTCACGGGTCTGGTCCCGTAAACCCGCCCGTTGTCGCGCCGGAGGCCCCTGGGCTGTCCGGAGGCGAGTGAGAGCTGGTGCCCCGCCCTCGGGGCGCACGAACGAAACCACTCGCTTGGCGTCCTACGAAGGAGCTCGAGCATGAAAAGGTCACGTATCAGAGCATCGATCGTCGCAGTGAGCTCGGCGATGCTGGCCGCGGGAGTGGCACTGGCACCCGTGCAGACAGCCATCGCCGACCCCGCCGGCGTGCAACGCACCCTCGACTGGGAGCAGTCGGCCGACCGGACCCTCCCCGCCGCGGCACCGGCGAACCTCAACAAGCAGTGGGCCACTTCGTACGGAGCCACCAACGTCACGAGCCCCACACGCGACGGCTCCCACGCAGCCCGCTTCGAGCTGCGCAAATCCGATCCGGTCGTCTCCAGCAGCAAGCGGGCGGAGATCTCGCAGCGCGACGAGCAACCCGCGGGCGCCGACCGGTGGTACGGCTTCAGCATCAACCTCGCGACCACATGGACCCACGACACCTCGGCCGAGATCGTGAGCCAGTGGCACCACTGCGACGTCGGCTGCCCGGGCACCTCTCCCCCCTTGGCACTTCTGACCGACGAAGGGCGCTGGAAGATCGACTTTCGCGGTGAGCCCATCGATCTGGGTGCCTACACCACGGGGACCTGGGTGGACTGGGTCTTCCACGTGACCTGGAGGACGGACAGCACCGGCCTCCTCCAGGTGTGGAAGAACGGCGAACGCGTCGTGCACCGGACGGGCGCCACCCACGGCGGGGGACCACGGTCGCCGTACTTCAAGTTCGGTATCTACAAGTGGGATTGGAACACCGGAGCTCCCTCCAGCACCACGCAGCGGGTGATGTACTACGACGCGCTGCGTCTGGGTGACGAACGCGCCGTCCACACGGACATCACGCCCCAGCGAACCTGTACGCGAGCCCCGGTGATCGCCGCCGCGTCCGCCACCACGTACGAGGCGGCGAACCCGCCTTCCAACGCCATCGACAGCAACCTGACGACCCGCTGGTCCGGCCAGGGATTCGGCGCCGCACTGATCCTCGATACGGGCAAACTGCGCCAGCTCTGCGGCGCCACCGTGGCCTGGCATCGCGGTGACCTGCGGTGGAACGACTACACCATCCACGCTTCACAGGACGGCGTCTCGTACACCAAGGTGTGGGAAGGCCGCAGTTCCGGGACGACCACGGCGCCGGAGACGGTGCACTTCTCCTCGGGCGCTCGGGACGCCCGCTACCTCAAGATCTCGTTCTGGGCGAATCCCGAGAACGACTGGGCAAGCATCACCGAAGCGAGGCCACTCGGCCTCTAGCGAAGCGAGGGACTGCCCGGCCGGGCCCGCCGCAACGGCGAACGGGAACAGCGGCACCAGGCGCAGCAGCAGTACGGCCACGAAACCGCGGCGT
>NZ_JBSFUW010000097.1:0-5479 GCF_053591995.1 Streptomyces sp. NPDC002835
CACCCAGCCGGCGATGAGTTCGAGGGCGTACGCCAAGGGCGGAGTCCTGGTGCCCAGCGAGCACCACATCGGCGAATTCCACACCTGGCTGCAGGACAAGCTCGACGCGCGGCCCGCTCACTGACCCGCCCCACCCGGTACAGCCCGTCCACCTGCCGTGCGGCCCCTCCGGCAGGTGGACGGGCGCCCCTCGGCCACCCGCTCCGGCGATCGCCAAGGTGCGGCCGCACCCTGCCGTGAGGGTGCCGGATCCGCAGCCACCACGGTTCAGCCGCGCAGCGGCTGTGCTGGCTTACCGCGGCCACCAGTACTAGAAGTATTGATATGCGCACATTTTGGCGGTCCTCCGTATCGTCTTCCCGGCTTTTCACCGGGTGGCGTACGCGGGATCGGCGTGAGGCCCGGCGCCCGGGGACCGGGCAGCCGGCCGGACCCGAGGGCGACCACGAGGCCCCGCCCCCGCCGGTCCGCCTCCCCTCCGTGCTGAGCGTGCACAGCGTCGCAGGCCAGGTCTTCATCCTGCAGCTGGCAGTCGTCATGCTGCTCGTCGTCGCTGCGGTGGTGGCCCTCGTGCTGCAGGCCCGCAGCGCAAGCCTGCAGGAGGCCCGTGAGCGCTCGCTCGTCGGCGCCCAGACCTTCGCGCACGCCCCGGGGACGCTGGCGGCCATGGAATCCGCCGACCCCAGTGCGCTCCTGCAGCCGCGTGCGGAGAAAGCCCGCAAGGAGTCCGGGGTCGACTACATCATCGCGTTCAGCCCGGCCGGCTTCCGCTGGACCCACCCCGACCCGGACCTGATCGGCAAGTATGTCGTCGGCTCCTACGCGGACGCGCTCGCCGGCAATGTGCACCAGGAGACCTACGACACGCCGGGCGTCGGCCGCGCGGTGGACACGATGGTCCCCGTCTTCGACGCCGGAGGCTCGGTCGTCGGGCTGGTGTCCGTCGGCATCACGGTCAAGAGCGTGAACGAGCAGGTGGAGAGTCAGCTTCCGCTGCTGTTCGGTTCCGCCGCCGGCGGGCTGGTACTGGTCACAAGCGGGTCGGCGCTGGTGAGCCGACGGCTGCGGCGGCAGACGCACGGTCTGGAGCCGGCGGAGATGACGCGGATGTACGAGCACCACGACGCGGTCCTGCACTCGGTCCGGGAAGGCGTGCTCGTCATCAGTGGTGAGGGGCGTCTGCTGCTGGCCAACGACGAGGCGTGCCGACTGCTGGATCTGCCCGAGGACCTGGAGGGCCGGCGGGTCACCGACCTCGGGCTGTCCCCGCGTACGGCCATGCTGCTGGCCTCGGGCCGAGCCGCCACCGACGAGGTGCTCCTGGCGGGGGAGAGGCTGCTGGCGGTCAACCTGCGGCCGACCGCCCCGCACGGCGGGCCGGCCGGGAGCGTGGCGACCCTGCGGGACACCACTGAGCTGCGCGCACTGGCGGGCCGGGCCGAGGTGGCGCGGGAACGCCTGCAACTGCTCTACGACGCCGGGGTGCGGATCGGCACCACGCTGGACGTGGTGCGCACCACCGAGGAACTGGCCGAGATCGCGGTCCCCCGGTTCGCCGACTTCGTCACGGTCGAGTTGCTGGATGCGGTCCGGCGGGGTGAGGAGCCGGACGGCGCAACGCTGACCATGCATCGCACCGCCGTGCGCGGCATCCGGGACGACCACCCGCTGTACACGCCGGGTGAGGTGATCACATTCCTGCCGACGATGCCGCAGGCGCAGGCGCAGGGGCTGCAGGGCGGTCACGCCGTGCTGGAGCCCGATCTGAGCCTCGCGCCGGGCTGGCAGGCTCTGGATCCCGAGCGGGCGGAGCGCGTCCTGGGCTTCGGTATCCACTCGCTGATCACTGTGCCGTTGCAGGCCCGCGGCGTGGTGCTGGGGATGGTCGACTTCTGGCGCTCGGAGCAGGATTCCTTCGCCGAGGAGGATCTGTCCTTCGCCGAGGAGCTGGCCGCCCGTGCGGCGGTGTGCATCGACAACGCCCGCCGCTACACCCGCGAGCACACCATGGCGGTCACCCTGCAGCGCAGCCTGCTGCCCCACAGCCTGCCCGAGCAGTCGGCCCTGGAGGTGGCCCACCGCTACCTGCCCGCCCAGGCCGGGGTGGGCGGGGACTGGTTCGACGTCATCCTCCTGTCCGGTACCCGCGTCGCCCTGGTCGTCGGAGATGTCGTCGGGCACGGCCTGCATGCGGCCGCCACCATGGGCCGCCTGCGTACCGTCGTCCACAATTTCTGTGCCCTCGACCTGCCTCCCGACGAGCTCCTGGGCCACCTGGACGAGCTGGTCGCCGACATCGACCAGAGAGAGGCGGCCGAGGGCGGGAGCGAGGGCATCACCGGCGCCACCTGTCTGTTCGCGATCTACGACCCGGCCTCCGGCCATTGCAGCATCGCCCGGGCCGGCCATCCCTCACCCGCCCTTGTGCACCCCGACGGCACCGTCACCTTCCCCGACGTGCCCGTCTCCCCGCCCCTCGGCCTGGGCGCAGGCCTGCCCATCGAGACCGCCGAACTGCAACTGCCCGAGGGCTCCCGGCTGGCTCTGTACACCGACGGGCTCGTCGAGGACCGCGACCGCGACATCGACACCGGCCTCGAACTCCTGCGAGACGCCCTGGCGCATCCCGACCAGAGTCCGGAGCAGGCCTGTCAGGCGGTGTTCGACGCCCTGGTGCCCGCCCGCCCCAGGGACGACATCGCCCTGCTGGTGGCCCGCACCCGGCTGCTGGACTCGGACCGGGTCGCCGGGTGGGACGTGCCCTCCGATCCTGCTGCGGTGGCCTCCGTCCGCACTGCCTGCGTCCGTCAGCTGGAGACATGGGGCCTGGACGAGATCGCCTTCACCACTGAACTCATCCTCAGTGAACTGGTCACCAACGCCATCCGCTACGGAGCCGAACCCGTCAGGCTCCGCCTGCTGTACGACCGGGACAGCCTGATCTGCGAAGTCGCCGACGGCTCCAGCACCTCCCCGCACCTGCGCCGGGCGGCCACCACCGACGAGGGCGGCCGGGGACTGTTCCTCGTCGCCCAGTTCGCCCGGCGCTGGGGCACCCGGTACACCGCCCGCGGCAAGGTCATCTGGACCGAACAGTCACTGGACGAGGCGGCAGCCGGGTTCGGCGGAGCCATGGGCGATCTCCTGCTGGACGGGGGCACCTCCCAGGCGGAGCTCTGGGGGAGGGACGAGCCGGACCTGTGACCGCAGGCCCTCACCTCCCAGGCCGGGCCGTCCGCACATAGCCGTCCGGTCGGTGCCGAGGTGGCAGCACCGCGCGTTCCCGCACGTCCCTTCCGCGGCGGCCCCGCAGGACCGGATCGCGGCCACCGGTTTCTGTTGAGCATGGCGCAACAATGTGCATCATGACGGACTGGTGCTGCTTCCTCTCTTGACAACCCCTGGGTCAACCGAAAGCATGTTGCGCATAGTGAATTTAGTTGTGTTATTCGAGACAACCTGTTTGCTCTCGCTCCGTCGATGAACCGGGTGCCACCCCCGGGCCGACGGCTCCCCGTCCCAGTCGGGCACCCGCAACCCGGAGGTTCCCCATGATCACGGTGTGCCGGATCGAAGACCTGCCGCCCCGCGAGTCCAGCCGCGTCACCTGCCCGCCGGTGAAGGACCCGGTGGGCACCCGCCAGGTCTCCCCGGCAGGCGGCCACGTCCAACTCCACGTCACCGTCGGGGAGCCCGCATGAGGAGCATCACCGTCGTCGGAGCGTCGCTGGCAGGGCTGAGCACGGTCCGTGCGCTGCGCGCAGAAGGCTACGACGGCGACCTCGTCGTCGTCGGGGAGGAGCGCCACACGCCCTACGACCGCCCGCCGCTGTCCAAGGACTTCCTCAAGGGCGGCCTCGACGCCGCCGCGCTCGCGCTCGGCGACGCGGACGAGTATGAGGACCTGAACGTGCAGTGGCTGCTCGGCGAGCGCGCGATGCGGCTCGACACCGCAGCCCGGTCCGTCATCCTGGCCGGAGGGCGGCAGCTGCGCACCGACGGGGTCGTCGTCGCGACCGGCGCCGCTCCCCGGACGCTCCCCGGCACGAAGGGTCTGGCCGGTGTCCACACCCTGCGGACCCTGGACGACGCCAAGGCCCTGCGCGCCGAGCTGTTGGACGGCCTGCCCCGCGTCGTCGTCATCGGCGCCGGTTTCATCGGCGCCGAGGTGGCGTCCACCGCCCACCAGCTCGGGCTCCACGTCACCGTCGTCGAGGCACTCGACGTACCACTGGAACGCCAACTGGGGCGCGAGATGGGTCTGGTGTGCTCCTCGCTCCACACCGACCACGGAGTGCGCCTGCTGTGCGGAACCGGCGTGGCCGGATTCAACGGCGACGGCCGGGTCACCGGCGTACGGCTGGCGGACGGGCGCCTGCTGCCCGCCGACATCGTCGTGGTCGGGGTGGGGGTACGGCCCGCCACCGACTGGCTCGCCGGCTCCGGCGTTCAGGTGGACGACGGAGTGGTGTGCGATACCGGCTGCGCGACCGGCGTCCCGGGCGTGGTCGCCGTCGGTGACGTCGCCCGCTGCCCCAGCCTGTTCACCGGGCGGCACGCCCGCATCGAGCACTGGAGCAACGCCACCGAGCAGGCGAGGACCGCCGCCCGCACGCTGCTCTCCGGCGTGTCGGCCCCCGCCCCGCGCACCGCGCCGTACTTCTGGTCCGACCAGTACAAGGTGCGCATCCAACTCGCCGGACACGTCGCCCCCGGTGCCGAGCCGCAGGTCGTCGAGGGCGACCTCGACAGCCGCTCCTTCACGGCCGTCTACCGTCACGAGGGCAACCCCGTCGCCGTGCTCTCCCTGAACCAGCCGAAGCTGTTCAACCGGCTCCGCCGCACCCTCACCCCGGCCGTCGCGGCCGCCGCCTCATGAGCTCCCCGCCCCGACTGCCTCTGCGGTCCCCGCGCGAGACCTCCATGAGCGTTCCGCAGCACCTGCGGTACACCTGGGACCACGAGTGGCTGGTCGTGGACGAGGGCAACGCGACCGTCGGCATCACCGCGTACGCGGCCAACGCGCTCGGCGATGTCGTCCACCTCCGGCTGCCCGAAGTCGGCACTCAGGTCGAGGCCGGGGAGAGCTGCGGGGAGATCAGCTCACCCACAGCCGTCAGCGACCTGTACGCACCTGCCTCGGGTGAGGTCCTGGAAGTCAACACTGCGCTGGCCGACACCCCGGGCGTTGTCAACGCTTCTCCCTACACCGCCGGTTGGCTGTTCAGGCTGCGGGTCGAGAACATCGCCGGCGCACTGTCCGCCGATGCGTATGCCGCGTACTGCGCCCACACACAAGGAGACCGCCGATGACCCTCTTCCACCAGCCCCTCCACGAGCTGGACCCGGACGTCGCCGCCGTGGTCGACGCCGAGCTCCACCGTCAGCAGTCCACCCTCGAGATGATCGCCTCGGAGAACTTCGCTCCGGTCGCGGTCATGGAGGCCCAGGGCTCCGTCCTCACCAACAAGTACGCCGA
>NZ_JBSFUW010000098.1:0-5466 GCF_053591995.1 Streptomyces sp. NPDC002835
TCAGCCCGCCCCCTTGTGGATACCGCATGCCCCGGTGATACCGCACCGGCGAGGAGCCGTCAGCCCCTACGACTCCACGAGTTCAACCTCAGTAATGATGTTGTCAAGCGGCGTTCGTGACTGGGAGGTTGCCTTGGTAGCACCGTCCGTCACGAATCAGAGCCCACAAGACATTGACCCGTCGTCGGGCCAGGGCAAGGACGGCCTGGGTGTGACGCTTACCCTCGGCCCGCTTGCGTTCGTAGAAGCGCCGCGATTCGTCGTCACATTCGTCATGGCGGGCATGCGTGTTCGGCTCCTTCGGCCGGTTGAGTGAACGCACACCGGCGTACATGCCGGCTGTCTCCTGTACTCCCTCAACGAAGAGGACCCATGTTCGAGAACGCCCGTAGGGACGAGGGCCGCAGTCCCGTAGAAGCCCCGCTGCGGCTGCCGCTGGACTTCCAGGCGCACTACCTCATGAACCAGGAAGCGTGGCACGCGTACGCGCTGTGGTTCCTGCGCACCAACGACCGTGCAGAGCAGGCGGTGCACCGGGTCTTCCTGGAGATCCTCCGGCACTGGGACGCCCTGCTGGGCGAGACCGACCTGCAGCAGCAGACATGGGCCATCCTGCGCCGGGTCGTCATCGACGAACTTCTCGGAGACTTCCGCGAGGAACTCGCCGCAATCGACAAGGGCATCGGCCTGTACCCGGCGCTCGGGAAGTTGCCGCAGCGGCAGTTCGACGTCATCGTCCTGCGCTACATCGTCAAGTACGACACCAAGCACATCAGCTGGTACCTGGGCATCACCCCCAGCACCGTCGACTATCACTGCCGCAAGGCCCGGGAGCGTCTCGCCCCCGTCTACCGCCGCCGATACGGGATGACGAAGGAGAACACGAAGTGAGCACTCTCTGGGAACAGCGCCTGGCCGAGGAAGACGTCTCCGCGCGCGAGACCCGCCGGCCGTTCGATGTCGCCGCAGGCCTGCGACGCCTGGCCGAAGAGGCCGGCTATGTCCCGCCCGCGGCCGCAGAGCCGAGCAGTTCGCGGGCGCGCCACCACCTCGAGGTCGTCGCCCGGTGGGTGCTGACCCAGGCGGGCGCGGCCGCCCACGTGGAAGAACTGACCGCAGTCATCGGCGACAGCGAATTCGGAGACTTCGACGGATGGACCGACGACGTCGACGTCCACGGCGTCCATGTATTCGCCTGCACGCTCTACCTCGCCGCCCACCCCGAAAGCGCCCTGTTCTGGTGGCAGCTGGCAGCCGGCGCCGGGCACAGCGGCGCCGCGTACTGCCTGCACCTGCACCACCTCAGCACCGGAGAAATCCGTGAAGCCGCGTTCTGGAAGCGCCAGGTGAACATGCTCTTCGACGGCCCCACCGACGAATTCTTCGAAGGCCTGGAAACCTTCACCGGCTACACCGTGCGCCACCGCACCCACGCCCGCACCACGACACCGCCCCGGCTGGCGAAGGAGTTCGAGCGGCTCGCCGACCTGCACGACGACGGCGGACTCGTAGGCCGGCCCGACAACCAGCTCGCCGACCACATCCACGATCTCGCCGGACACCCCTAACAGACGAGCCCGGCCGGGGACCCCTGGTTCCTACGCCTCAAGGCCCCCGCCGGGCTCCACACGACACCCGCCCAAAGACGACGAGAGAGCATCACCATGAAGACTAACGGCCCCGCCGCCTCCCCGAAGAAACCCCGGCGAATCGCCCGCACACGCGCCTGGATCCGCCGCCGCCGACACGCGATGCTCTCCAGCGCCCCCCGCGGCGCCTGCTACGCCGCCGGCGCCGGCATCGTCGGCCTCATCTTCTGGTGGATCGAGCAGCGGCTCTAACCGGAGATCACCCTGTAGTCCACCCACACGAGGGCCCCTTGAACCCAAGGTCGGCGGTTCGGGGCCCTCATGTGCGCTGGGACGCGCCCCGGATCAGCCGGCGGCGTCCTGCGGCTACTCGCCGCCGTCGAACCCGGCGTCGAAACCTCTCAGGACGGGGTCCAGCTCGGCACTCGCTCCGCACAGACTGCACAGCCGAACCCCCGGCCGCTCAGCAGCCGTCAACGCCTGGTTCAGTGACAACGGCGACGCGTCCTGGGGAGCCTCGGCGCAGTCGACGGCGTGTACGACGCTCCGGGCGGCACCGCGAGGGCCGCCCAACTGCTGCAGAACCCAGCCCGAGGGCCGGCGTGGTCCCAGCAACTGCTCGACGATCGACGGGGCGGGCAAGTGCTCGGTCGGCACGGTGTCGTACGCCACGCCGTCGACAGGCCGCACGTACTGCGGCACCGGGAGCCAGACCCGGTATTCGACGGGATTCACATCGCCCGTCAACTGGTAGAGAGGCGGTATTCCGAGGCTGCGCTATTCGGTCACGTGGTGTGCCTGTGCCCAGCGGGTGGCTGCCCTTGGCTGCGGCGGTGATTCTGCCCTTCGGGGGTCTTGGGATCTGGTCGCGCTCGATCTCATGGGTGCGAGCTGGTGGGTGTGAGGATTGCTTGGGTGGTGAGGTAGGCCTCCAGCGCTTTCGGGGCCAGGGGTGGGGAGTAGTAGAAGCCCTGGCCGTGGGGGCAGCCGAGTGAGCGCAGCCGCTCGGCTTGGTGGGGGGTTTCGATGCCTTCTGCGATCACGTCCAGGTCAAGAGCGTGCCCCACGTCGAGGATGGCCTGGATGAGGCTGTTGTCGACATCGCCGCCGCCTCGCAGGACGAAACTCTGGTCGATTTTGACGATGTCGGCCGGGAGGTCGCGTAGGTAGGCCAGGGAGGAGTACCCGGTGCCGAAGTCGTCGATGGAGATGCGTACGCCGAGGTCGCGCAGTGTGCGGATGTGGGTGGATGTGGTTTCGGCGTCGGTGACGAGGGTGCTCTCGGTGATCTCCAGGACCAGGAAGGCCGGGGGGAAACCGGTCTCGTGCAGGACCTGCCGCACGGTGTCGGGAAACCGGTGGTCCTTGAGCTGCCGGCCGGAGACGTTGACGGCCACGCTCAGCGCCTCAGCTTTCGGGACGGTGTCGTGCCAGTGCCGGCCGTGGCGGCAGGCTTCGCGCAGCACCCAGGCGCCGATGGGACGGATCAGGCCTGTCTCCTCGGCGACGGGAACGAACACCGCCGGCGGGGTGGGGGATCGGCCGCCGAGTTGCCAGCGCAGCAGTGCCTCAACGCTGGTGACCTGTCCTGTTGGCAGGTGGATGACTGGCTGGTAGTGCACGGTGAGTTCGTCGCGGGGCAGCGCGTAGCGGAGGTCCTGGGCGATACGGGCCCGGCTCTGCCGTCCCAGGCTCATGGTGGGCTCGAAGAGTTCCGCGCGGTCGCGGCCGTGTTCTTTGGCCACGTACAGGGCGATGTCGGCGTCGCGGAGTGCGTCGTTGAACGTGGTCGGTTCGGTGATGGTGACGACGCCGATGCTGGCGGTGATGAAGACGCTGCGATGGCCGGAGAGCGCGAAGGGCTCCTTGAAGCGGTCCAGGAACCGCTGGGCGTACGTCTTGGCGGGAGTCTCTTCGAGGTCTTCGGCGAGGACGGCGAACTCGTCCCCGCCCATGCGGGCGACAGTGTCGCTGCGGCGGGCTGCGCCGAGGAGCCGGTGGCCGACGGTGATGAGGAGTTCGTCGCCGACCGGATGGCCGAGGCTGTCGTTGATGTCTTTGAAGCCGTCGAGGTCAATCAGCAAAAGGGCAGTGTTCCGGGGCGACGCGGGGCGGCTGAGGGCGTGTTCTAGCTGCTGGACGAACAGGCCCCGGTTGGCCAGACCAGTCAGCGCGTCGTGGAAGGCCTGGTGGGTGAGCTGCTGCTGCAGCGAGGTCCGCTGCCGCAAGGAGTCCTCGGCCATGCGGGCCCGGGCTTGGGCCTGGTCGGCCTGGGCTTCGGCGAACCGTGCCAGAAGCATGATGCGCACGACCAGCAGCACGGTCAAAGCGGCCATGATGCTCGCGATGGCTACGGCATGTGTGGCCTGCCCGCGCACGCCGCCGACGTCTGCGATCAGCAGGACGGGACCGAAGAGCGCGGGCAGGGTCAGGACACTCACGCGGGCACGGGACAGCCTCTCCTGGCCGTGCGGCACCAGCTCGGTTGTCCTGGCCATGGACGGGTGCAGGGCGCCCGCGCCGAGGAACAGATAGGAGGCCATCCACAGGGCGGAGGAGACGTCGGCGGCGATCGGAGCGCCGGTCGCCGCCAGCGTGGAGTAGTACAGGGCGTCGGCGGCCAGCGTGGCCGCCACCCACACAGTGAACAGCGCGAGGGCCGGCAGCCGGATTCCCGAGACGAGCACCAGCTTGGCGGCCATGCCCAGCAGCAGGAGATCGGCCAGCGGATAGGCCAGGGAGACCGCCAGCGGCAGTACCGACAGGTGGCCGCGCAGGTAGGGCATGACGATGAACGCCCATGCCAGGGTGGACATCCCCAGGGTGATGATCCCCGCGTCCAGCACGGCTCCCCAGCGAACGCCGCTGCCCCATGCCGCCATCAGGCTGACCAAGCCCGCGGCGAAACACGGGTAGGCCGCCAGATACAGCACGTCGGCCGGTGAGGGGAACGGCACTAGCGTGCCCGCGGCCTGGAAGGCGCCGAAGATGACGTCCGCCACCGCGAACAGCCCCATGCCGGCAGCGAACAGGCGCCAGGACCGACTCGGTTGCGGCCGGTGCCACCGGACGCCGACCAGGATCACCACCGTGGCACAGGCCGCCAGCACCGGGGAGAACAGATGGCGTACGGGAGCGGTGACCATCAGATAGACGACGATCACCACAGCGCCGGCGGCCAGGAACCACCACCAGGCGTTGTTTGGGGTGATGCCCTTGGGAAGACGGGCATGGCTGCCTGAGGTGTGGCCGGAGGCAAGCCCGGTGGCCTGTTCCTCACCGTGCACGGTAAGCCTTTCAGGACGGTGTGGTGCTGTCTTTCGTGGTCAGCGGAAGAAGGGGGTGAACAGCTGGCGTTGTTCGGCAGCGGGGAGCCGATGCCGGTGTCGCTGACGGTGAGGACGGCATGGCCGTCCTGGGCTGCGGCCTGGAGGTGGACCCGGCCTCCAGCCGGGGTGAAAACTTGACCGCGTTGGAGAGTAGGTTCATCAGCACCCGGTCGATCTGATCGCTTACCTGTCCCGCTGACAGGCGCTGAGATTTCAAGTGACGACGAGTCAATCATTGAGTTGAATGAAGATCAGGATATATGCGGCGGCGATGAGCGCCGCCTTCATATAAAACAGCACCCACATGACTGGGAGGACGCACTCCGGTGCGTTTCCAAGTTCCGTGTCATCAACATTCGCCGTGTCGTCGCGCTGCGCGCCCCGCGTGAATGAGGCCGGAGTCCTTCTTGATGCGGCGTCTCCACAGGGCCATCTCCAAGGCATCCAGGGGAAGTTCAGCGTGATCTAGCGAGGAACCCCGGGCCTTCAGGCCCGGGAGGAATCGCTTCTCTGGACTGCTCTAGACCCGCACTGGCGCACGGGTCAGC
>NZ_JBSFUW010000099.1:0-5341 GCF_053591995.1 Streptomyces sp. NPDC002835
CACCCAGCCGGCGATGAGTTCGAGGGCGTACGCCAAGGGCGGAGTCCTGGTGCCCAGCGAGCACCACATCGGCGAATTCCACACCTGGCTGCAGGCCCGCCTGGGCGCATAACCGCAGTCCAACCGGCACATCGACGAGGAGAGACAGTCATGGCACGCAAGGCGCCGCGCGTGGACCCCGGCGAGGACGCACTGGAAGTGACCGAGCCAAAGCGCTGGGCCGCCGGGATCCCCGCGGTGACCCATGCGTTGCGCATGGGGTACGACCAGATGGGCGTGCGGCGCACCGCGCTGACCCTGCTGAAGGTCAACCAGAAGGACGGCTTCGACTGCCCCGGTTGCGCCTGGCCCGAGGGCGATCACCGCAGCAAGGCCGAGTTCTGCGAGAACGGCGCCAAGGCCGTCGCCGAGGAGGCCACCGTCCGCCGGGTGACGCCGGAGTTCTTCGCCGCACACCCGGTGGGCGAACTCGCGGGCCGCAGCGACTACTGGCTGGGCCAGCAGGGCCGCCTCACCGAGCCGATGCACAAGCCGGCCGACTCCGACACGTACGCGCCGGTCACCTGGGAGACGGCGTTCGACATCATCGCCCAGCAGCTCAAAGCACTGCCAAGCCCCGACGAGGCCGCCTTCTACACCTCGGGACGGACCTCCAACGAGGCCGCCTACCTCTATCAGCTCCTCGTACGGCGATTCGGCACCAACAACCTGCCGGACTGCTCCAACATGTGCCACGAGTCGAGCGGCTCGGCGCTCACCGAGACGATCGGGGTGGGCAAGGGCAGCGTCCACCTCGATGATCTGTACCGCGCCGACCTGATCTTCGTCGTCGGGCAGAATCCCGGCACCAACCACCCGCGGATGCTGTCCGCGCTGGAGAAGGCCAAGCGGCGCGGTGCGCGCATCGTGGCGGTGAACCCGCTGCCCGAGGCCGGGCTGCTGCGCTTCAAGAATCCGCAGAACGCCCGCGGAGTCGCAGGCGGCGGCACGCCCCTGGCGGACCGGTTCCTGCAGATCCGGCTCGGCGGCGACCAGGCGCTCTTCCAAGCGTTGTCACGGCTGCTGCTGGAGGCCGAGGACGCCGCGCCCGGCACGGTCCTCGACCACGACTTCATCACCGCGCACACCGACGGCTTCGATGCCTACGCCGAGCACCTGCGCACACTCGACTGGGACGACGTCGCCGAGGCGACCGGACTCGCGCGCGAAGCCATCGAGGAGGCCGCACGCGACGTCCTGTCCGCCCGGTCGATCGTGGTGTGCTGGGCCATGGGCCTCACCCAGCACAAGCACTCCGTGCCCACCATCCGCGAGGTGGTGGACTTCCTGCTGCTGCGCGGGAACATCGGCCGCCCCGGCGCCGGAGTGTGCCCCGTGCGAGGCCACTCCAACGTCCAGGGCGACCGGACGATGGGCATCTACGAGAAGCCGGCGCCGGAATTCCTCGACGCGCTGCGAGGCGAATTCGGATTCGACCCGCCCCGCCACCACGGCCACGACGCGGTGGAGACGATCCGGGCGATGGGCACCGGGGACGTGAAGGTGTTCTTCGCCATGGGCGGCAACTTCGTCTCCGCCGCTCCGGACACGGCCGCCACAGAGCGCGCCCTGCGAAACTGCCGGCTGACCGTGCAGGTCTCCACCAAGCTCAACCGCTCCCACGCCGTCTGCGGCCGAGAAGCCCTCATCCTCCCCGTCCTCGGCCGTACCGAACGCGACCGGGGACCCGACGGGCAGGACCGGTTCGTCACCGTCGAGGACTCGATGGGGATGGTGCACGCCTCAAGCGGTGGGCTGCCCCCCGCCTCCCCGCACCTGCTCTCCGAGCCGGCCGTCGTCTGCCGGCTGGCCCATGCCCTCTTCGGGCCCGATGACCAAGTGCCGTGGGCGGCCTTCGAGGCCGACTACGACACCGCCCGCGACAGCATCGCCCGGGTCGTGCCCGACTTCACCGACTTCAACGCCCGGGTCCGGCAGCCCGGAGGCTTCACCCTGCCGCACGCCCCTCGCGACGAGCGGCACTTCCCCACCCGCACGGGCAAGGCCAACTTCACGGTCAACCCGCTTCAGGTGCTGCGCGTCCCGCCCGGCCGCCTGCTGCTGCAGACCCTGCGCAGCCACGACCAGTACAACACCACGATTTACGGCCTCGACGACCGCTATCGCGGCATCCGCCAGGGACGCAGAGTGGTGTTCGTCCACCCCGACGACCTCGCCGAGCACCAGATCACCGACGGCGACCTGGTGGACCTCGTCAGCGAGTGGCAGGATGGCCCGGAGCGGCGGGCGGAAGCCTTCCGAGCCGTCGCCTACGACACGCCCCGCGGCTGCTGCGCGGCCTACTTCCCCGAGGCCAATGTCCTCGTCCCGCTCGACTCGGTGGCCGACATCTCCAACACGCCGACGTCCAAGAGCATCGTGGTCCGGCTCGAGCTGCGTGCGGCAGCCCGCACCGACGAGAGGCAGGCGGCCGGCCGGACCCCTCGGCCGTGTGGGACTCAGTCGATGTAGCCCATGCGGCGGCTGATCTCGTCGGCGCCTTCGAGCAGCACGGGGGCGAACTCGTGGATCCGTTCCTCGGTGAAGCGGTACTCGGGGCCGGAGGCGCTGAGGGCGGCGATGACTTCGCCGTCGCGGGAGCGGATCGGCGCCGCCACGGCGTGCAGTCCGATCTCGAATTCCTCCAGGGACACCGCGTAACCGCGCTCCCGCGCCTCGGCGAGAGCCTTCTCCAGCTTGGTCCTGGCGGTGATGGTGTGCGGCGTCAGCTTCTGCATCCCGGACCCCGCGGCCACTGCGGCCCGCTCCTTCGCCGACAGGTGAGCCAGCAGGATCTTGCCGCTGGAGGTGGCGTGCGGCGGAGTGAGCTGCCCGACCCAGTTGTACGTGCCGACCGCGCCCGGGCCACGCACCTGGTCGAGGTTGACCGCGTAATGCTCCTGCAGGACGGCGATGTTGACGGTCTCACCGATCTCCTCGGCGAGCCGCTCGCACACCGGCCGGCCCTGCTGGACGAGGTCGAGACTGCCCGTGACCGCGCCTGCCAGGCGCACGATCCCGAAGCCGAGCCGGTACTTGCCCCTCTCGGTCGCCTGCTCGACCAGATCGCGCGCCTCCAGCGCCCCGAGCAGACGGAACGCGGTCGACTTGTGAACGTCGATCTCGGCGGCGACCTCGCTCACGCCCGCCTCGCCGCGCTGGGCGAGGATCTCCAGGACGCTGACGGCACGGTCGACGGACTGCACGCCGCCCGCCGCGGGACCTGCTGTTTCGCCATCTGCCCTATGGTTGCTCATAGCGCAACTATACGCACTGGTGTCCGTGGATCCTGCAGGGCATCGGCATCAGCGGCCCGAGTACGGACAAGCCGGTATACCAGTACCCGGCCACGTCCTCAAGGTATCCGGTCGCCCACCGGGCGGATACGAGCCGGCCGGCGCACCGGACTCTGCCCGGCCCGGGCGAGCGCGTCGCCGGCGATGCGAAGCACATGCCCGCCGGATCCACCGGACGGCAGGTCCTCCGCTCGGCCCCGCTGCCCGGCCGGTCATCGCGCCGCTGACGGGACCCGGCCCGACGCCGGAGCCGACCTGCCGCCCTGGCCGGACACCGCTACCGCGCGGCCTCGGACCGGGCCGCCCGGCAGGCCGTCGGCCAGGCGCACCCTGCGGACGTCATCGCCGGGCCGAAGACCGCGTCGCGGACGCGGTCTTCGGCCCGGCGACCCCGGCCCGCGGGCGGACCGGACCCTGCGCTGCCGCGCCGGGGGAGCGGGGCAGGCCACCCGCAGACGCACACGTCGGCGTCTCAGCCTGCACGCACGGGCCCTGGCGGCCGGAAGGAGCCGCGGCCCGGCCGGCGCGTCAGCGAAACACGACCGTGCGGTTGCCGTTGATCAGTACGCGGCTCTCGCTGTGCCACTCCACGGCGCGGGCGAGTACCTGGGCCTCGACATCGCGGCCCAGGGTGACAAGCTCGTCCGGGGCGCGCGAGTGGTCCACGCGGACAACGTCCTGTTCGATGATCGGGCCTTCGTCGAGGTCCGATGTGACGTAGTGCGCCGTGGCTCCGACGAGCTTGACGCCGCGCTCATGCGCCTGGACGTACGGCCGCGCGCCCTTGAAGCTCGGCAGGAACGAGTGGTGGATGTTGATCGCCCGGCCGTCGAGCTGCTTGCACAGATCATCGGAGAGGATCTGCATGTAGCGGGCGAGGACGACGAGGTCGATGTCGAGCTCGTCCACAAGCTGCAGCAGCCGGGCCTCCGCCTCGCCCTTCGTCTGCGGGGTCACCGGGATGTGGTGGAACGGGATGCCGTAGTTCTGTGCCAGCGGCTCGAAGTCGCGGTGGTTGGAGACGATCGCCGGGATCTCGATGTTGAGCGTGCCCGTGGACCTGCGGAAGAGCAGGTCGTTCAGGCAGTGGCCGAACTTCGACACCATGATCAGTGTGCGGGTCGGGGTCGCCGCGTCGTGCAACTGCCAGGTGATTCGGTATGCCTCGGCCACCGGGCCGAAACCGGTGCGCAGCTCCCCCAGTGAAATGTCCGGATCAGAGACATCGAAGTGCACCCGCATGAAGAAGCGGTTCTGCAGTCGGTCGTCGAACTGATGGCTCTCCAGGATGTTGCCGGAGTGGTCGACGAGAAAGGTGGTCACGGCGTGGACGAGACCGGCCCGGTCGGGGCACGAAAGGGTGAGGACGAACTCGCTGCCGGACTGCGGTCGAGGAGACATGGCATCCTCCGTTGATGCGTATTGCACAACAAGATGAGTGATACGCAACATCGTCCGGTGTGGACGGCCGGCTGGTCAAGAGCCGGCGGGTAACTGTCGCGCATGGCGGGGGAGTCTCTTGCGGCACGCGTCACCCACGTGCCGTGCGTTGCACGATGTGCATCGTGTTGCGCATATTGGACTGAAGGTTCTGTTCGGCCTCCGGGCGGTCCGCTGCCCGTTCGCAGGGCGGTCCGGCTGACCGGATGCTCGGCACCGCATCCGAAGACGCCGTGCCGCCTCCAGGGCGTGATGGCCTGTGAGGCCGGTGAAGCATGCCTGGGCCCAAGTCTCGGGAAGGCGGTGTCAGCCACCGGTCCGGTGGCCGAGTCGGGCCTGCCCGTCCCCCTTCCTGGGAGACGGGCAGGCCGATGTGGGTAGGGGTCCTCGGGTCGCCGCGGGGCCCGCGGCCCGGTACCCGGTCAGCCGCGAAGGGCCTGGACCGCGGCCTCGAGCCGCTTGCCGAAGTCGCCGTCGGCCTGACGGAAGTTGCTGATCGCGCGCTCGGCGATGTCGTCGCGGGTGACGCCGGACAGGGCGCCCGCGAGGTTGTCGACGAGGCGCTG
>NZ_JBSFUW010000100.1:0-5059 GCF_053591995.1 Streptomyces sp. NPDC002835
AAGGCCTCGTACAGTTCGTGTCCCATCCCGGCCCGCTGACTGCCCTGCCCCGAGAACAGGAACGCCAACCGCCCCTGCGCAGGGTCCACGGACCCGGTCAGGACCCGGCTGTCCGCCTCGCCGCGCGCGAGCGCGCCCAGCGCGTCGAGGAAGTCGGACCGGTCCTCCGCGACCACGGCGGCCCGGTCGTCCAGCGCGGCCCGCGTGGTGCCGAGCGAGAACGCCAGGTCGGCCGTGGGGAGTTCGGGCCGATCCGCGACGAACGACCGCAGCCGCTCGGCCTGCGCCCGCAGGGCGTCCGTGCCCTGGCCGGAGACGAGCCACGGCAGCGGCCCCGACACGGCGTCGGACGTGCCGACGACGGCCGGCTCCTCCTCGAACTGCTCGATGATCGCGTGGGCGTTGGTGCCGCTCACACCGAACGACGACACACCGGCTCGGCGGGGCCGTCCGGTCTCCGGCCACTCGACCGCGTCCCGCAGCAGCGTCACCGCACCGGCGGACCAGTCGACGTGCGGCGTCGGCTCGTCCACGTGCAGCGTCCTCGGCAGCACACCGTGGCGCATCGCCATCACCATCTTGATGACTCCGCCCACGCCCGCCGCGGCCTGCGTGTGCCCGATGTTCGACTTCAGGGAGCCGAGCAGCAGCGGCTGTCCGTCCGGGCGGTCCTGGCCGTACGTGGCGATCAGCGCCTGCGCCTCGATCGGGTCGCCGAGCCGGGTGCCGGTGCCGTGCGCCTCGACGGCGTCGACCTCGGCGGCGGTCAGCCGGGCCCGGCCGAGCGCCTGGCGGATGACCCGCTCCTGCGAGGGGCCGTTGGGGGCGGTGAGGCCGTTGCTGGCGCCGTCCTGGTTGACCGCCGTACCGCGCACCAGGCCCAGGACCGGATGCCCGTTGCGCCGGGCGTCCGACAGCCGCTCCAGGAGCAGGACACCGGCGCCCTCGCCCCAGCTGGTGCCGTCGGCCGCCGCGGAGAACGACTTGCTGCGGCCGTCGGGAGCGAGCCCCCGCTGCCGGCTGAACTCCACGAACGTCCCCGGCGAGGCCATCACGGTGACGCCGCCCGCGAGCGCGAGCGTGCACTCGCCGTCGCGCAGCGCCTGGACGGCCATGTGCAGGGCGACCAGCGAGGACGAGCAGGCCGTGTCGACCGTGACGGCCGGGCCCTCCAGACCGAGGGTGTACGCCACCCGGCCGGAGATCACGCTCGCCGCGGTGCCGGTGAGCAGGTATCCCTCGAACCCTTCGGGTGCCTCGCTCATGCGCGGCCCGTACTCGTCCTGCGACGCCACACCGACGAAGACGCCCGCCTGGCTGCCGGCCACCGACCGCGGATCCATCCCGGCCCGCTCGAACACCTCCCAGGACGTCTCCAGCAGAAGGCGCTGCTGCGGGTCCATCGCCTGCGCCTCACGCGGCGAGATCCCGAAGAACTCGGCGTCGAACTCGGCGGCGTCGTACAGGAATCCGCCCTCGTGGACGTACGACGTGCCCGCGCGCTCCGGGTCGGGGTGGTAGAGCGCGTCGATGTCCCAGCCGCGGTCCGTGGGGAACACGGACACCGCGTCCCGGCCGTCGGTGAGCAGTTGCCAGAGGTCCTCCGGCGAGCGCACCCCGCCGGGATAGCGGCAGGCCATGGACACGATCGCGATCGGGTCGTCCTCGGCCGCGGCACCCACCGGGACCGGCACAGGGCGCACGGAGGCGGACTCCGGCGTGCCGGTCGCCTGCGTGTGCAGGAAGCGGGCCAGCGCCTGCGGCGTCGGATGGTTGAACACCAGCGTCGGCGGCAGCTTCAGGCCGGTGACGGCGACGAGCCGGTTGCGCAGCTCGACCGCGGTCAGCGAGTCGACACCGATGTCCTTGAACGCGTGCGAGGCGTTCACCGCGTCCGCGGAGGCGTGCCCGAGCACGGCGGCCGCCTGCGTCCGCACCAGGTCCAGCAGCAGCCGCTCGGCCTCGGCGTTGGAGAGGCCCGACAGATTCTGCGCCGTCCACGTGGCGTCGTCGCCGACTCGCTGGGCGCCGGACTCGGCCCGCAGCTCCCGTACGTCCGCCAGGTCGGAGATCAGCGCGCTGGGACGGGCGGCGGTGTACGCCGGCACGAACCGCGCCCAGTCGATGTCGGCGACGGGCACCGTCGCCTCGCCGCGCCCGACGGCCTCTCCCAGCGCGGTGAGCGCCAGGTCGGGCGCCAGGGCCGGCAGCCCGCGCCGCCGCAGTTGCTCGGCGACCTCGCCTGCCGCCATTCCGTCCGCGTCCCAGGGGCCCCATGCCACGGAGGTGGCGGGCAGCCCGAGCGCGTGCCGCTGCTCGGCGAGCGCGTCCAAGTGGGCGTTGGCCGCACCGAAGTTCCCCTGCCCTGCCCGGCCCAGCGTGCCGACCACCGACGAGAACAGGACGAACGCGTCGAGGTCGAGGTGACGCGTGCACCGGTCGAGAAGCGCGGCGGCGGTGGCCTTCGGACGCAGGACGTCGTCGAGGCGCTCGGTGGTGAGCCGGTCGAGCACCGCGTCGTCGAGGACACCCGCGGTGTGGACCACGGCGGTCAGGCCGGGGTGCGCGGAGACGAGAGCACGTACGGCGTCCGGATCGGTGACGTCGCAGGCGGTGAGGGTCACGGTGACGCCCAGCGCGGTGAGGTCGTCGTGCAGGGCGGTGGCCCCGGGGGCCTCGCCGCCGCGCCGGCTGGCGAGGACGAGTTGCTCGGCGCCGTTCTGGGCAGCCCAGCGCGCCACGTGTGCGCCGAGCGCGCCGGTGCCGCCGGTGATCAGGACCGTGCCGCGCGGCTGCCAGGCCCTACCGCTGCCGGCTGCCGCCCGGGTCAGTCGGCGCGCGAGGACACCGGCCTCGCGGACCGCCACCTGGTCCTCACCGCCGGACGGAGCGGCCAGTACGGCACGCAGGCGTGCGGCGCCGCGCTCGTCGAGCTGTTCGGGCAGGTCGACGAGCCCACCCCAGCGGTCGGGGTGCTCCAGCGCGGCGACCCGCCCCAGGCCCCAGACCTGCGCCTGGGCGGGCCGGGTGAGCGGATCGGAGCTGCCCGTGCTGACCGCGCCCTGGGTGACACACCAGAGGGGGGCCTGCACACCGGCGTCCCCCAGCGCCTGGAAGAGAGCGAGCGCCGGCGCCGCCGGGGCCACGTCGTCGCCGCCCAGCGCGAGAAGGGACAGCACGCCGGTCACGGCAGCGTTGTCATCACCCGAGCCCAAAGCGTCGGAGACTTGCTCGGCGTAGAGCGCGCGGTCCGCCTCGGACGGGTCCAGCACGACCTGCCGCCCCCGTACAGCGCGGGTGACAGCACCCACCAGCGCGTCGTCCTCCTGGCCGACGGGAACCACGACCAGCCAGGTACCGACCGGTCCGGCCTGCGGATCGGCGATCGGCCTCCATGCCGCCCGGTAGCGCCAGTTGTCCACCGTCGACACACGATCCAGGCTCTTCCGCCAGGTCGCCAGCGCCGCGAGCACCGTACTCAGCGGGGCATCGCCCTCCACCGAGAGCATGCGGCCGAGCGACTCCCAGTCCTCGTTCTCGACCGCCTCCCAGAAGCGGGTGTCGGCGGTGTCCGGGGAACCGGTCGCGGTCGGGTTGATCCAGTAGCGCTGGTGCTGGAAGGGGTAGGTGGGGAGGTCGGTGACGCGGTTGGTGCGCGGGGTGGGCCAGTTGATGGGGTGGCCGTGGGTGTGGAGGTGTGCTGCTGAGGTGAGGAGGCGGGTGAGGGTGCCTTCGCCTCGGCGGAGGGTGCCGGTGGTGAGGGCGTCGGTTGAGGCTTCTTCGATGCTGTAGGTGAGGACGGGGTGGGCGCTGGACTCGATGTAGGTGGTGTGGCCGTCGTCGGTGAGCTGCTGGATGGCGGTGTGGAAGTGGACGGTCTGGCGGAGGTTGCGGTACCAGTAGCCGGCGTCGAGCGCCTCGGTGTTCAGGAAGCCGCGCTCTACGGTGGAGAAGAACGGGACGTCTGACCGACGGGGCTCGATTCCAGCGAGGGCGGTGGCGATCTCGTCCTGGATGGTCTCGACGTGTGCGGAGTGTGAGGCGTAGTCGACGGGGATGAGCCGGGCCCGGATGTCCTGGCCCTGAAGGTCCGCGACCAGGGTTTCCACGGCGTCCTTGTCGCCTGAAACCACGGTGGTGTTGGGGCCGTTGACGGCGGCGATGCTGACACCGCTCGTCAGGATTTCCTCGACCGCCTGAACAGGTTGCGGGATGGAGGCCATGGTGCCCAGCCCGGCGAGGTGTTCGCCGATGATCCGTGCGCGTACGGCGACGACCTTGGCCGCGTCCTCCAGGGTGAGGGCGCCGGCCACAGCGGCGGCGGCGATCTCGCCCTGGGAGTGGCCCACCACGGCGTCAGGACGGACGCCCAGGTGCTGCCAGGTGGCGGCAAGGGAGACCATGACGGCCCAGGTGACGGGCTGGATGACGTCGACCCGGTCCAAGTCGGCGCCGGAGCGCAGCACCTCGGTCAGCGACCAGTCGACGTAAGGCGCGAGCGCCTCCTCACAACGAGCCATCGACTCCGCGAACGCGGGCACAGCATCGAGGAGTTCGGCACCCATACCGGCCCACTGCGTCCCCTGCCCCGGGAACACGAACACGGTCTTCCCACTGGGCTTGGCCTGGCCCTGAACCAGATGGGTGTGAGGCTGCCCAGCGGCCAGCGCATCGAGCGCGGCGGCGACGGCATCAGGAGCTTCGGCGAGGACAACCGCCCGATGCTTGAAGAGCGCCCGCCCGTTGGCGAGCGTGTTGGCGACGGCTGCGGTGTTCAACTCGGGCCGCTGCTCGACGTATTCGCGGAGCTGCCGTGCCTGGTCGCGCAGCGCGTCGGCGGTCCGGGCGGAGATCACCCACGGCACGACGCCCGAGTCGGCGGGCCGGCCCTGGTCGAGGGCGATGGGGGACTCTTCGATGATGGCGTGCGCGTTGGTGCCGCTGACGCCGAACGAGGAGACGCTGGCCCGGCGAGGCCGGTCGGTCTCGGGCCAGGCCTGTTCCTCGGTGAGGAGGGTGACGGCTCCGGCGTCCCAGTCGACATGGCTGGTCGGCTGGT
>NZ_JBSFUW010000101.1:0-4950 GCF_053591995.1 Streptomyces sp. NPDC002835
CGTCGGCGCGCGCGGCGAGAACTGGTTCGGCCTCGACCACCTCGGCCGGGACATGTTCTCCCGGATCCTGGTCGGCGCCCGGCAGACCCTGCTGGATCGTCTTGTGTACGGACAGCATTGCCAGGCGGCCCGCGGCGATGATCTCGGGAATGCGCGTGGCGGGCAGGTCGGGCACGGCCTGGGCGTGCAGTCCCCACCGTGTCCGCACGTGGTCGGCGAACGGCTGGTAGATCAGCCCCTTCACCCTGTCTCCGTCGCGGACGTAGGCGCCGGCCTCGCACAGCTCCTTGACGAGCGGTACGGAAGGCGGCACTGGCCGCCGCCAGAAGTCCATCGCCATCCGTAGGCACGCCACACCTCCTGGCGGGTCTTCGCGCCGGCGATCCACCGGTAGTAGCCCGAGGGCGAGACCCGAAGGACCCGGCATATCCGCTGGACGCCGAAGGTCTCGGCGTGGGCGGAGACGAAGTCCCAGCGGCGGGTTTTCACTTCATCTCCTTGGCGAAATACGCCGCTGCCCGGCGCAGGATCTCGCGCTCGAGCTCCCATTCCTTCTCCGCCTTGCGCAGCCTGCCGTTCTCCGCGCGCAGCCGGGCCAGTTCCTCATCCCGGCTCTCCGCGCTCTGCTCACCATGGCTATGAGCACGGCCCGCGTGCTCGTCGGCCTGGCGCACCCAGCTCCGCAGCGTCTCGCCGGTCACCCCGACATCTGCCGCGACCGCCGCGTACGTGCGCTTCCCGCCCGCCGCGCGATAGAGCGCGACGGCGTCGTTCCTGAACTCCGCCGGATACGGAGACTTACGTCCCACCAGGACACCCTCCCTCGGATCGAAAGATCCATTGTCAGAGTGTCCACACCACCGGGGTCACCTCAGGACCGACCTGTCCCCCCACAGCCGTGAACACCTCGACGCCGTTGCCGCCCAGCTCAACGGCCGCCCAGGCAAAACGCTCGACTTGGAAACCCCAGCCGAGCGCCTGCATAAACTCCTCGCGGCCTGAACAACCGACCACGTGTTGCAACGACCCCTAGAAACCGCCGGTTCTCGGTGGGCCCTTGGGGTTCGCTGACGCCAGCGCGGTGGGTCAGTGCGGGATGCTGTCGATCACTTCGCGGGCGCCCTGGCGGAGGAGGGTGACGGCGACGGACGTACCGAGCGTGGACGGGTCGAGCCTGCCCGCCCATTCATGGGCGTTGAGCATGACCTTGCCGTCCGAGGAGAAGACACAGGCGCGCAGGGACAGTTCGCCGTTGAGCTCGGCCCGGGCGAACCCGGCGATCGGCGAGTTGCAGTGTCCTTGGAGGACGTGAAGGAGCATCCGCTCCGCCTGGGTCTCCTGGTAGGCGTCGCGGTCGCCGAGCCCGCTGATCAGGTCGATCAGGTCGGTGTCATCTTCGCGGCACTGGAGCGCGAGGACGCCGGCACCGATCGGCGGCATCATCACGTCGGTCGACAGGATCTCAGTGATGACGTCGGCACGGCCGATCCGCTCGAGACCGGCGACGGCCAGGAGCAGCGCGTCGGCCTCACCCGCGGCGAGCTTCTCGAGCCGCCGGTTGGCGTTGCCGCGCATGGGAACGCACTCCAGGTGCGGGTGGGAGGCGGAGAGCTGCGCGATCCGGCGCACGGAGGATGTGCCGATCCGAGTCCCGGCCGGGAGCTCGTCGAGCGTGAGGCCGCCGGGGTGGATCAGGGCGTCCCGGATGTCGTCGCGCTTGAGGAAGGCGGCGAACACTGTGCCGGCCGGGAGGGGCCGGTCGGCCGGGATGTCCTTGACGCAGTGCACTGCGAGGTCGGCCTCTCCTGCGAGGAGGGCGGCGTCCACCTCCTTGGTGAACGCTCCCTTCCCGTCGACCTGGGAGAGGTCGCCCATCCACTTATCGCCTGTCGTCTTCACCGGAAGCACGGTGGTCTCGATGCCGGGGTGGAGCGCGGCCAGCTCGGCGCGGACACGCTCCACCTGGGCGAGAGCCATCGGCGAGTCGCGGGAGACAATGCGAATCAGATCATGGGCCATAAGGGCACGATAGACCCTCAGAGGCGGGCGGCCACCACCAGCCCCGACGCCCAGTTCATCGGCGTGGCGCGCCAGTTGGGGACATCGGGCAGTCGTTCGAGGAAGCCGTCGACGCGCGGCTGATGGTCCTCCGGCCAGGTGGCCTGCGGAAGCATGTCGTCCACGACGTACAGGGCGCCCGGCTTGAGCAGTGCGAGGAGGTCCGGCAGACGGAGGTACTTCCCGGGCCTGCAATCGACGTACGCGAAATCGAACTCCTCGGGCATCTCCTGCTCGGTGAGCCAGGCGTCCGCGTCCGACGTGACGAACGTGATCCGCGGGTCGTCGCCGAGGTGGCGGCGCGCGATCGACTGGACGTTTTTGTCCAGCTCGACGGTGACCAGGTGGGCGGTCGCGTCCATGCCGGCCGCCAGCCACGCGGCACCTGCTCCGACGCCGGTACCGAGCTCGAGGAACCGGCCGCCGGGCTTGGACGCGGCGAGGGTGGCGAGGAGTGAGCCGGTGCGGTCCTCGCAGGACATCGCGAAGTTGGCGCGGGCGGCGTCGGCGAGGATGGCGTCGAGGAGCGGGGGGCGCTCCATGGGGGCGTCACGCACGGCTGGTCTCCAGATGCCGAGCCGCGGTCTCGGCGGCGAAGGTGAGGATCTGGTCCGCGCCGGAGCGCTTGAGCATCGCGAGGTACTCGACCATGCCGGCCGTGCCGAGGGCCTGGAGCGCAGTCCACTCGCCGGAGGTGGAGTACGCGACGATCGGGACGCGCTGGTCGTCGCGGAGCCGTACGAGGACGTCGACGGCCGTCATGACCGGCTGGAGCGTCAGGGAGTCGGCGCCCTCGGTGATCCAGCGGCGGGCCTGGATGATCGTGTCTCGGTCGGCGCGGCCGGGCTCCAGCTGGAAGCCTCGCCGGTGCCCCGACTGAGGGTCGGTGGCCATCAGCGTCTTGAACGGGCCGTACAGGCCGGTGTGGATGGCCAGGTTCGGGTTCACGCCGACGTCGCGGTGCCCGGCCTCGTCGAGCGCTGCCCGGACGGCGCGGATCGAGCCGTCGAGCATTGCCGTGGGCGAGACAACGTCGGTGCCGGCATCGGCGTGCTGGACGGCCATGGCGCCCATGAGCCGGTATGTGGCGTCGAGGTCGATGCCTCCGTCAGGGTCGCGCAGGACGCATTCGCCGTGGTCGGTCCAGGAGCAGCCGCAGACCTCGGTGGTGACGGCCATGTCCGGGACGGTCGACTTCACGACGGTGATGGCGGCCACCATGCGGTTGCCGGGGGCGAGCGCGCCGGAGGCGCGGCCGTCGCGGTCGTGGCCGTACGCGAAGACCTTGATGCCGTGGATGCCGAGGGCTGCCCAGCGGTCGACGGTCGGCGGTACGTCGGCGAGGGGCACCGCGCCAGGCAGCGGGCTGCCGTTCGGGGCGTCGTCGGGGAGCGCGAGGAGGGGCGCGCTCAGGTCTGCCGTGGTGAGGGCCGGGCGGGTGTAGAGGGCCCGTACTGCACTGCGTGCGCGGGAGGGGTTGATGCCATCGGGGGTCGGCGCTTCGCGCTCAGTGAGGATGGTCATGCGGAGAGTAGATACCGACACGGTGTCGGCAACCAGAGGCGCGAAGATGCGCGCGGGGGGCGCGCATACGCGAGGGCCCACCGGGCGGATGCCGGCAGGCCCTTCGGTGTGGTGCGGGTCAGGCGTGGGCGGTGAGTTGTGCGCGGAGGTCGTCGATGTCCTCGTACCCGACCTCCGTCGAGATGGAGGAGTCCTTACCGTCCTCGTCGTCCCAGTCCTGGGCGTACACGGGCTGGGTCGTGCGAAGGAGGAGCTCGGCGCCATCGGTGTGACGGTGGCCGCTCCGGTGCGCGAGGTGCCGGTCCAGTCCTGCCAGCCCTTGTGTGCGGTGACCTGGTCGAGCGTGGCGAGGAGGTGCGGGACGTGGGCGACGGGGAGGAGGGTGTCGCTGTTGTCGCGCCGGGCGGCGAGCTCGGCGGTCGGTCCGCTCACGGTCAGGTAGAAGGACTCCCCCAGATCTCGGTGCGGTACGGGCCCATGGCGGGCGTGGGCTCCTGGATGGCTCCCATGATCGGCTCCTCGGTGCTGGTGCGGTCGAGTCAGGCTATCGGCGAGTTGAGTCCCTTCGGTCCCTCTTTACCGGCCTCGCGGGTAGTGCGGGAGGGTGCGCTCCGCGGTGGCGACGAGCTCGGCGGCGCGGCGCTGCCCGGGGAAGCGGCCGGAGATCCGGAGGACGGTCGGCAGCCGGTCGGCGGGGACGATGCGGACGCCGCGGAACACGAGCTCGGTGGCGGGTCGCCCGTGGGGCCGACGAGCGGGGCGCCGTCCATGGAGACGATCGCGGTGACGTCGACGCGGAGGAGGCGGGCGACGGTCTCCCGCTCATGGAGGACGCCGTCGAAGCGGTCGGTGACGTCGACGGTGCCGTGCCAGAGTCGGCCGGCACGGACGCTGACGGGGAAGCGTCCGGACCACTTCTTGGGGTCGAGGAGGAAGGTGGCGCCGTTCGGCGCGATGGCGAGGGCGTCGACGTTCGCCCGGCCGCGCGGGAGGGCGCGGTCGTAGAGGATCGTCCAGCCTTCGCGGCTGAGGGTCTCGAGGCGGGCGGCTGCGCGCTTCTCCGCTACTGCTCCCGCGTCGTAGCGGCGGGCTTGGCGTTCGGCGTGGGTGTCGACGCCGAGGAGGGTCGCGAGGCGGACCAGGGGGTGTGGAGCTGGCGGGCCCGGGCGGCGGCGGACACGCCGGGGCCGGGCCGGGAGCCGTGGCGGTGCCAGACGCGGGAGGCGGCTGCGGCGAGGGCGAAGGCGGTGACTGCGGCAAGGGCGAGGGTTAATACTCCAGCAGGACTTTGGTGTCTGACCTGGGACGATGCCGGGCGGCTGGAGTGTAGCGGGCGGTAGTTAGTCAGGGGCGGTCTTGAAGAGACCG
>NZ_JBSFUW010000102.1:0-4915 GCF_053591995.1 Streptomyces sp. NPDC002835
GCCCTCCAGGCCACCGAGGAGGAGGTCCTCGCCCGGCTCACCGACGGGATCTCCGTCGCCGCCGTCAACGGACCGGACTCCGTCGTCGTCGCCGGAGACGCCGAGGAGACCGCCGCCGTCGCCGCGCACTTCGCCGGGCTCGGCCGAAAGACGAAGCCGCTGCGCGTCTCGCACGCCTTCCACTCGCCCCTGATGGAACCGATGCTGGCGGAGTTCCGCGCCGTCGTCGCCGGCCTGGCCCCGCAGGCCCCGGTCGTCCCGGTGATCTCCACCCTCACCGGCGTCCCCGCCACCGCCGCGCAGCTCGCCTCGCCCGACTACTGGGCCGACCACGCCCGCCGCACCGTCCGCTTCGCCGACGCCCTCACCTGGCTGACCGGCCACGGCGCGGGCGCCTTCCTTGAACTCGGCCCCGACGGCGTACTGTCCGCCCTCGCCCAGGCCACCGAGGAAGAGCCCGCGGCGAGCCCGCTGCTGCGCCCCGGCCGCCCCGAGGCCGACACCCTCATTGAGGCCGTCGCCGCGCTCCATGTGCGCGGCGTCCGCGTCGACTGGGACGGCTGGTTCGCCGGCACCGGGGCCCGCTCCGTCGACCTGCCGACGTACGCATTCGAACACCGCGCCTTCTGGCCCCGGACCGCCCTCGGCCGCCCCGCGGGCGATGTGCGCGGCGCCGGGTTGGGCGCCGCCCACCACCCGCTGCTGGCCGCCGCCGTGTCCCTCGCCAACTCTGACGGTCTGCTGCTCACCGGCCGGCTCTCCGTCCGGTCCCACCCCTGGCTGGCCCAGCACGCCGTACGCGGCACCGTCCTGCTGCCCGGCACCGGCTTCCTGGAGCTGGCGGTCCGGGCCGGCGACGAGGTGGGCTGCGACCGGGTCGAGGAACTCACCCTCGCCGCGCCCCTGGTCCTGCCCGAACAGGGCGGCGTACAGGTCCAGGTCTGGGTCGGCAGCCCCGACGAGAGCGGCCGCCGCACCCTGACCGTCCACTCCCGGCCCGACACCGGCCAGGACGGGGCCGTCGACGAGGAACAGCCGTGGACCCAGCACGCCCAGGGTGTGCTCGCCGCCACGGACCACCACGCACCGGCCGACGACGCGTCCGCGGCAGCCGTGTGGCCCCCGCAGGACGCCCGGCCGCTGGAACTCGACGGCCTCTACGCGCGGATGGCCGAGACCGGCTTCGCCTACGGGCCGCTGTTCCAGGGCGTACAGGCCGCCTGGCGCGTGGGCGACGACGTGTACGCCGAGGTGGCGCTGCCGGAGACCGGCGCCGCCGCCGACGCGTTCGGCATCCACCCCGCCCTGCTCGACGCCGCCCTGCACCCCTGCGCCTTCCTCGACCTCGGCGAACACGGGCGCGGCGGGCTGCCCTTCGCCTGGCAGGACGTCACCCTGCACGCCAGCGGCGCCACCGCCGTCCGGGTCAGGCTCTCCCCGGCCAGTGACGACGCGGTCGCGCTGAGCGTCACCGACACCGAGGGGCGGCCGGTCGTCACCGTCGGCTCCCTCGTCCTGCGCGCCGTGCCCGAGACCACGTCCGACCCCGCCGACGCGCTCGCCCGCGAGGCCCTGTTCGAGCTCCGCTGGACCCGCCCGCGCGGCACCACCGCGGCAGCGGACACGTCGTCCGTCGCCGTCCTCGGCGACGACCCGTACGGCCTCGGCGCCCCGCTCGTACGGGGCGACGGCGCCGCCCTGCCCGCCGTGGTCCTCGCACCAGCCGTCGCACCAGCCGTCGCGGCGGCTGCCGAGGACCCGGACGCCGCCGCGCACGCCCTCACCGCACGCGTCCTGCGGCAGATCCAGGACTGGCTGGACGACGACGCCTGCGCCGACAGCCGGCTCATCTTCGTGACCCGCGGCGCGGTCGCCGCGGACCCGGACGAGGGAGTCGGCGACCCGGCAGCCGCCGCCGTCTGGGGCCTCGTACGCTCCGCGCAGGCCGAACACCCCGGCCGGTTCGGCCTGCTCGACCTGGACCCCGGCGCGGCCGTCGCCGTCCCCCCGCAGGCCCTGACCGGCGACGAGCCGCAACTGGCCGTCCGTGACGGCTCCGTGCTGGTCGCCCGGCTCGCCCGGGCCCGCCGCGAACGGGCAGAGGCGGCCCTCGACCTCGAGGGCACCGTCCTGATCACCGGCGGCCTCGGCGGACTCGGCCGGGCCCTGGCCCGCCACCTCGTCACCGGGCGCGGCGTGCGCCACCTGCTGCTGGCGAGCCGGCGCGGGCCCGCCACCGAGGGCGCGGCCGAGTTCGCCGACGAACTGCGCGCACTCGGCGCCCGGGTCGCCGTCGAAGCCTGCGACCTGGCCGACCGGACCGCCGTCGACCGGCTGCTCGGCGCCGTCCCCGCCGCGCACCCGCTGACCGCCGTGGTGCACGCCGCCGGCGTCCTCGACGACGGCGTGGTCACCTCCCTCACCCCCGAGCGGATCAGCGACGTCCTGCGGCCCAAGGCCGACGCCGTCTGGCATCTGCACCGGGCCACCGCGGAACACTGCCCCGACCTGGCCGCCTTCGTACTGTTCTCCTCCCTCTCCGGCTCGGCCGGCGCGCCCGGGCAGGGCAACTACGCCGCCGCCAACGCCTTCGTCGACGCCGTCGCACAGCTCCGGCGCGCCGCCGGACTCCCCGCCCGGTCGCTCGGCTGGGGCCCGTGGGCCCCCACCGCCGGGATGACGGGAGGCATGACCGAGGCCGATCTGGAGCGACTGGCCCGCCGGGGCACGCCCGCCCTCACCGAGGAGGAGGGGCTCGCCCTCTTCGACGCCGCTCTCGCCGTGGACGCGCCCGTCGTGCTGCCCGCCCGGCTCGACCTGCCGGTGCTGCGGGCGCTGGGCGACGTACCGCCGCTGCTGCGGGGACTCGTCCGCACCCCCGTCAGACGCTCCGTCGTCGCCGGCTCCGAAGCCGCCGCCGGACTCGTCCAGCGCCTCGCCCGACTCGACGAGGCGGACCGCACCGCCGAGGTCGTCTCACTCGTGCGCGCCCAGGTCGCCGCCGTCCTGCGGCACGGCGGACCCGAGGACGTGGACCCGCTACGGCAGTTCCAGGGCCTCGGCTTCGACTCGCTGACCGCCGTCGAACTGCGCAACAGGCTGCGCGGCACCACCGGACTGCGCACCTCCGCCACCGTGATCTTCGACTACCCGACGGTCACCGCCCTCGCCGGGCACCTCCTCGACGAACTCATGGGGGACCGGGGCGCCGCCGCCGTGACCACCGCCCCCCGCACCGCGGCCGCCTCCGACGACCCGATCGTCATCGTCGGCATGAGCTGCCGCTACCCGGGCGGCGTCGCCTCCCCGGACGACCTGTGGCAGCTGGTGCACGAAGGCGTCGACGCCGTCTCCGGCCTGCCCGTCGACCGGGGCTGGGACCTCGACGGGCTCTACCACCCCGACCCGGACCATCCCGGCACCGCCTACACCCGCTTCGGCGGATTCCTCCACGAGGCGGCCGAGTTCGACCCCGGCTTCTTCGGGATGAGCCCGCGCGAGGCCCTGGCCACCGACGCCCAGCAGCGGCTGCTCCTGGAAGCCTCCTGGGAGGCGGTCGAGCGGGCGGGGATCGACCCGGGCACCCTGCGCGGCTCGCAGACCGGCGTCTTCGCGGGCGTCATGTACAACGACTACGCGGCCACCCTCGCCGACAGCCGCTTCGAAGGCCACCAGGGCAGCGGCACCTCGCCGTCCATCGCCACCGGCCGCGTCGCCTACAGCCTCGGCCTCGAAGGCCCGGCCGTCACCGTGGACACCGCCTGCTCCTCCTCGCTCGTCTCCCTGCACTGGGCCATGCAGGCCCTGCGCGCCGGCGAGTGCTCGCTCGCCCTCGCGGGCGGCGTCACCGTCATGTCCACCCCGACCTCCCTCATCGAGTTCTCCCGCCAGCGCGGCCTGTCCCCGGACGGGCGCTGCAAGGCGTACTCCGACGGCGCCGACGGCGTCGGCTGGGCCGAAGGCGTCGGCGTCCTCGTCCTCGAGCGGCTCTCCGACGCCCGCCGCAACGGACACACCGTCCTCGCCGTGGTCCGCGGCTCCGCCATCAACCAGGACGGCGCGTCCAACGGGCTCACCGCCCCCAACGGGCCCTCCCAGCAGCGCGTCATCCGCCAGGCCCTGGCCGCCGCCGGCCTGAGCCCCGCGGACGTCGACGTCGTCGAGGGACACGGCACCGGCACCGCCCTCGGCGACCCCATCGAGGCGCAGGCGCTGCTCGCCACCTACGGCCAGGACCGCGACGCCGAACGGCCGCTGCTCCTCGGCTCGGTGAAGTCCAACATCGGCCACACCCAGGCCGCCGCCGGTGTCGCCGGCGTCATCAAGATGGTCATGGCGATCCGCCACGAGACCGTCCCGCGCAGCCTGTACGCCGCCGAACCCTCCCGGCACGTCGAGTGGCAGACCGGAGCCGTCGAGCTGCTGGCCGAGGAGACCGCCTGGCCGGCGACCGGCCGGCCGCGCAGAGCCGGCGTCTCCTCGTTCGGCATCAGCGGCACCAACGCCCATGTCATCATCGAACAGCCGCCCGCCCTGCCCGCCCCCGCCCCGCGCGAGGAGTCCCCGGTCACCGCCTGGCCGCTCTCCGCCAGGACCCCGGCCGCACTGCGCGACCAGGCCGTCCGCCTGCGCGCCCACGCCGAGGCCCACCCCGGCCTCCACCCCGACGACATCGGCCTCTCCCTCGCCACCACCCGGTCCGCCTTCGAACACCGCGCCGTCGCCGTCGGCAGCCGCCCCGAACTGCTGCGCGCCCTGCGCGCGCTGGCCCGCGGCGAGACCGACCCGGCGCTGTGCGAAGGCGAGAACGGCGGCGGCGGGCTCGGTCTGCTCTTCGCCGGGCAGGGTTCGCAGCGGGCGGGGACGGGGCGTGAACTGTGCGCCCGGTTCCCGGTGTTCGCGGCCGCGCTGGACG
>NZ_JBSFUW010000103.1:0-4699 GCF_053591995.1 Streptomyces sp. NPDC002835
CCTGCGGGGCCCTCATGCACGCGGACGACAACGCGTCCCACAACATCGGCCGCAAGGGCGAGACGGTGTGGACTGCGGGGCGTGAGTCACGCGTCCCTGCCACCCCATAGGGGTGTCTGGACGGAGGAGCCAACCCAGCAGCCAGTTGGGCGCTACCTCCAAGCCCGGCCCTTCAGGACCGGGTCAAGTTGACTGCGCATGTGGTTCGCGACCTGCCAGCCGACGATCGTCCGCGAGAACACGTCCAGGACGAGTGCCACATACGCCCAGCCGGACCAGGTGCGAACATACGTCATGTCCGCCACCCAGAGCTGGTCCGGCCGCGAGGCGGTGAAGTCGCGGTCGACCAGGTCTGGCGGGCGGGGCGCCGACGGTTCCGGCACGGTGGTCCGCCGCCGCTGTCCGCGGATCACGCCCTCCAGGCCCAGCTCGCGCATCAGCCGCTCGACAGTGCAGCGGGCCACGTCGATGCCCTTGCGCCGCAGCGCGCGTGTGTTCCACCGGGTCCCATAGGTGCCGCCCGACTCGGCGTGGATCTGCTCGATCAGCGGCATGAGCTGCTCGTCCCGGAGCCGGCGCGCGGACTTCGGCTGCTTCTTGCGGGCGTAGTAGGCGGACTCGACCAGCCGAGCACCCGGGATACGGGCCCGAGCCCGAAGCCGTTCTCCTTCAGGTCGTCGATCACCTGGCCGGCCTCGTCCGGGGACGGTCGAGCTCCTGGGTAAAAAAGCGCCACTCGCCGCTTTGAGGATGTCGTTCGCCCGCCTCAACTCTGCTACTTCTTTGCGGGGTTGCTTCAGGTCCTCACGCTCGGCGGTGGTCAGCCGGTCGTCGCGTTCCCCGGTGTCCGCCTCGGCCTGGCGGACCCAGCCGCGCAGGGCCTCCTTGTGGATGCCCAGGTCCTTGGAGATGTGCGCGATCGGACGGCCCGTCGTGCGGACCTCGCGGACCGCCCGCTCACGGAGCTCGTCCGCGTATTTACGTGGTGGTGGTACTGCTCGTGGTTCTTCTTCGGGCCAGGATCATAAGCCTGGCTTCAGGGACTCCACGAAACCGGGGGCAGCTCATGGTGGTGTTGTCCGGGTTATTCGGTGTTCTCGTCGTATGGGGTGGCCAGGCGTAGGGCGAGGTCGGTTGCCCAGTTCTGGATCCATTGGCGTAGTTGGGTGATGTCGTCGGGTGTCATGCCGTAGGCGGCGAATTCGTGGTCGGAGGTGTAGTCGGCTGCTTCGAGGCGGGTGTGGAGTTCTTCGAGGTCGAAGTCTTCGTCGTGCTGGGCGCCGAGTTGTTCCATTTCGAGGGTGCTGTAGAGGTGGCGGGCGCTGAAGACGTCGAGGAGGTCGCGGGGGAAGCCGCGGTCGTGGACGGCCCGGGTTTTCAGCCCGATCGTGTCGTCGACCGACAGCACCGGTCCCGCGCTCGTCTGTGTGGGGGGCCGGGTGAAGACCTCTTTGAGGATGTCGAGCTCGCAGGTTTCACCCGTGGCCGTGTCGGTGGCGGTGAGTCGGGACATGCGGGGAGCCACCTCGATGACGCCGACCTGCCATCCCTTGTGTGTCAGCGCCTCGACGAGATGGCTGGTGATCACATCCAGCCCTGCCTGGTGGGTGGTGGCGAAGTCCAGATCCTGGCTGAGTCGCGATACCAGGTCGTGGGCCTGGACGGCGTAGCCGCCTGCCAGGACGAGACCGTAGGAGGCGCCGGCGTCGAGGGCGTCGGCCAGGAGCCGCTGGTGCAGCGGGGGAAGTTTCACGCCGCGGCGGCGGGAGAAAGCGCCGGGAAGCGCTGTTCCCAGCAGGTACGCAGCGGTTTGCCCACCACGCGGCGCAGGATGGGCCAGTAGTGGCGCAGCAGGTTGCTGTTGAGGTAGGTCACCAGATCGTCGCGGTGCCCGTTGTTCAGCACGATGCGGTAGAGGCCGATCACGAGCCGCTCGTCGGCGAGGTCGAACTCTGTCAGGCCGGACCAGGCCAGGTGCTGCGGCAGGCGCACCACACCTGTTGCCGGCCCGTGCAGCTCTTCCAGGGACCGGGGCAGGCGGTCGGCCAGGTGGCTCCACCGGGGGTGCAGCGACACGTCTCCATTCACCCTCTCAGTATCCCTTGTCGGGTGCGGTGTGCGGCGCCCCGACACTGCACGTTCCGGTGCGCCGACGACACTTCCCGTGTTCTTGGCTGGCGACTGAGCGACTGCACTGCCCACCTGCTCAACCGGGCCGAGATCTTCGGCGCCTACTGGACGGACGCCGCCACCGGCGAGCCGTTCCGGTCGGAGCCCGGCGCGGAGTACGCCGACGCCCCGCCCGTGCCGGCCTGACGCCCGTCACCGGGGCGCAGCCCGACCGGCTGCGCCCCACCCGGCCCGGATCGGCGGAGCGCGTCGAGGAACTTCGCCGCGAGCTGGCGGATGTGCCCGCCACGGAGTCCCGGGGGAACGCATGATGGAGGGCTCACGGGTCCGCCTCACGATCCCCTGACCGGGCGGTGGCGCGATCTTCTCAACAGGACGGGTCCCGCCCGTGAGGGCCGTCCGGTGGAGAGTATCGGACGGAGTGTCCGAAGTCCGGGCCCCGGTCCGGAGCGGGAGCGTCACCTTGGCATCCGCGAGGTCGTCGTGGACGCGGGGAGCGCCCATCGGTCCTGGCTCGATCTGCTCTGTGTCGCGCTGCTCGAACGACAGGCGCAGACCGGTCCGGGGGCGTTCCGGAGCTGGTCGTCATCGGAACCGAGACGCTGCGAGCACAGAGTTCGCCCACCATCTCGGCCGACCCGGACACCGTCATCCCCCTGGGTGCCATGGGTGCCGGCTCCCTGACGGTGTCGCTGGCTCTCTTTCGTATGGAACGTCGGTCACGCCTGCGCGACATCGTCAATTCCATCGAGGATCTGGGCCGACTGCTCGACTATCACGGTGACGTCACCGGTTCCACGGCCGTGGCGTGGAACCTCGTCCGCCGGCTCGAGGCGCTGTCGGCAGTACCGGGGTGACCGTACCCGTCGCGGGCACCGCACGCTTACAGGCGGGCCAGGACGGCCCGGAAACATACCAGTTGCTGGTCGGCTCGTTCAGGTCGGATGAATCCACGTGGTCGTCGGGGCCCGGCCTCGAGGTACGGGAGGGAACGGTGACACCGGCGGGCCCCGCCGCCGCGAGCGGGGCCGGCTGGCGGGGTGCGGACTTCATGCTCCTGCGTGCGGGCCGGCCCGTCTCCGCGCCGCGCGCCGACGTGCGCACCCTGCAACAGCGCAGCCGGGACCATGGCTTGACAGTGGTCAGGCCGGGTGCGGAGGTCGTCTACGACGAGGAGAGCTGGAGCCTTCGTGCCGCCCGGGTCCGGCAGACGTCGCGAGCCGGCCGCATCGTCAGACTGGCGGTGGCGGGCGAGGCGGCGGCCGCCCGTACCGAGTACCGGGCCGCCCTGGCTCAGCCCGGAGCCGACGGCCCGCTCATCGACAGCCTGACGAGCCGGATCACGAGCCTGGACGAATACTGGCTGGTGGACGACGTGCTGGGAGGTGCCGGGCAGGCGGACTCCGGGGAGGCACTGCCCGAGACCGCCACGTCCCGGCAGTTGCGAGACCGCCTCGGCACACGCCTGGACCATCTGCCGGGCCTGCTGCCGCAGCCGTCGGCACAGACTCCGGGGCAGTTCCTTCCGGTGGTCACGCCGATCGTCTACGAGATCGGTGATGCCCTGGTGCCCCTCGCGGACTCCAGGCAGGACGGCGGTCGGTTCCTGTACGAGCTCATCCCCGCCATGAAGGACCGCATCCTGGCGGACACGGGGGTGCGGGTCCCGGGGGTCCGGGCACGTGGCACCGTTTCCCTCTCGGCACACGAGTACGAGATCCAGGTCGACGAGGTGCCCGTGCTCAGCGGCTTCGTCGCCCCTGATGCGCAGTACGTCGTCGGGCGGGCGGGGCGCGGGGCGCCGGATCGGTACGCGGAACCGACGAGCGTGCACCCGCTGACCGGAGCGCGCGGCTCGTGGCTTCTGTACCCGGCCGGCCATGACGACGACGAGGAAAGCGAGCGCGTCACGGCCGCCGAGTACCTGATTCACCAGCTGGAACTGGCCCTCAGAACCCACCTCGTGCACTACCTCGGCCCCCAGGAGGTGGACGGACTCGTCGAGGGCTGGACCAAGGAGGACGACGACGGACTCGTTAGCTCGGTGCTGACGGACAGGGCCGCCGTGCTGAAGCTCACCTGGGTTCTGCAGGCGCTCGTGACGGACGGTGTACCGATCACCGACTGGCGGTCGGTCCTGCGCGCGCTGCGGGAGGCGGGAGGGATGACGGCTCCGACGCGCAGTTTGTGCCGGGCCGCGCGGGAGGGGCTGCGGCACCGACTCGTGGCAGCGGGAGCCGGCCATCGGAGCATCCGTGTCCCCGCCGGGCACGAGGCTTGCCCTGCTGGGCCGGCATAACCCGCCCGCCGCCGTGGAACGCAGGGCGGCACGCATCCGGTTCCTGCACTGGCTGCGGCAGGCGGTCGAGGTGGACGGCCCGACTCTGTCGCTGGTCACCGGTTCACAGGACGCCCGAGAACTGATGGCTCCGCTTGTGCGCGCCGAGTACCCGTTCGTCATGACCTGGTCGGAAGAGGAGCCGACGGCGTCCGCTGCCGCGTGCAGGCCCGAGCGGTTTCGCGCCCATCGGGCGACAGTCGATGTGGCACTCGGGCCGCCGCTTTCATC
>NZ_JBSFUW010000104.1:0-4541 GCF_053591995.1 Streptomyces sp. NPDC002835
GCGGGCGTGCTGGACGACGGGGTGGTGGAGGCGCTGACCTCCGAGCGGCTGTCGGCGGTCCTGCGGCCCAAGGTGGACGCCGCCTGGAACCTGCACGAGGCCACCCGCGACTCCGACCTGGCCGCGTTCGTCCTGTTCTCCTCCGTCTCCGGACTCTTCGGCGGACCCGGCCAGGCCAACTACGCCGCCGGCAACGCCTTCCTCGACGCCTTCGCCGCCCACCGCCGAGCCGCCGGCCTGCCCGCCACATCGCTCGCCTGGGGCCCGTGGACCCCGGACGGCGGCATGACCGGCGCCCTGTCCGAAGCCGACATCCAGCGCATCGCCCGGACCGGCATGCCCGAACTGACCCCGGCGGAGGGCGCCGCCCTCTTCGACGCCTCCCTGCGCGCGGACGCGCCGCTGATCGCCCCGGTACGGTTCGACTTCGCGGCCCTGAGGGGGCAGGACGAAGTACCCGCCCTGCTGAGCGGACTGGTCAGGCCCCGCCCCCGCAACCGGCGCTCTGCCGCCTCCCTGGCCGCCGACGTCCCCGCGACGACGGGCCTGCGGCACACGCTCTCCGCCCTCACGGCCGACGAGCGACGTGAGACGCTCCTCGACCTCGTACGCAGGCACGTCGCGCAAGCCCTCGGCCACGCCGACGCCACCGTCGTCGCACCGGGCCGAGCCTTCCAGGACCTGGGCTTCGACTCCCTGATGGCGGTCGAACTCCGCAACCGGCTGGGCACGGCCGCAGGACTGCGACTGCCGGCGACCCTCGTCTTCGACTACCCGACGGCCGACGCACTGGTGGGCTTCCTCCTCGACGAGCTCCTGGGCGGCGACACGGCCGCCGCGCCACTGCTGCCGCCCCGGCCCGTGGCCGCGGAGGACGACCCCGTCGTGATCGTGGGGATGGCGTGCCGGTACCCGGGTGGGGTGACGTCGCCGGAGGATCTGTGGCGCCTGGTTGATGGCGGTGTGGACGCCGTTGGTGACTTCCCCGCGGACCGTGGCTGGGACGTGGAGAGCGAGTCGTTCGAGCGGGCCGGCGGATTCCTTTACGACGCTCCGGAGTTCGATCCCGACTTCTTCGGGATGAGTCCGCGCGAGGCACTGGCGACGGACGCACAGCAGCGGTTGCTGCTGGAGACCACATGGGAGGCGGTGGAGAGGGCCGGAATCGATCCGGAGTCGCTGCGCGGGTCGCAGACCGGCGTCTTCGCCGGTGTGATGTACACCGACTACCGGAGCCTGCTCGAAAGCCCGCAGTTCGACGGCTTCCGAGGCAACGGCAGCGCACCCAGCATCGCTTCCGGCCGCGTCTCCTACACCTTCGGCTTCGAAGGCCCGGCGGTGACGGTGGACACGGCGTGTTCGTCGTCACTGGTGGCCCTGCACTGGGCGGCGCAGGCGTTGCGTTCTGGTGACTGTTCCCTGGCGGTGGCCGGCGGTGTGACGGTCATGTCGACCCCGACGACGTTCCTCGAGTTCGCGCGGCAGGGAGGTCTGGCCTCTGACGGCCGGTGCAGGTCGTTCTCGGACTCGGCCGATGGCGTCGGGTGGGGCGAGGGTGTGGGGATGGTGGTGTTGGAGCGGCTGTCGGATGCGGTGCGTAAGGGGCATCGTGTGTGGGCGGTGGTGCGTGGTTCGGCGGTGAATCAGGATGGTGCGTCGAACGGTTTGACGGCGCCGAATGGTCCGTCGCAGCAGCGGGTGATCCGGCAGGCGTTGGCCAGCGGGGGGTTGTCCACGGCTGATGTGGACGTGGTGGAGGGGCACGGTACGGGGACGACGCTGGGTGATCCGATCGAGGCGCAGGCGTTGCTTGCGACGTATGGGCAGGACCGTGAACTCCCGTTGTTGCTGGGTTCGGTGAAGTCGAACATCGGGCATGCGCAGGCGGCTGCGGGTGTCGCGGGTGTGATCAAGATGGTGATGGCGATGGAGCGGGGGGTTGTGCCTCGGACGTTGCACGTGGACGCCT
The DNA here is from genome assembly GCF_053591995.1 of Streptomyces sp. NPDC002835. Classification (NCBI taxonomy): domain Bacteria; kingdom Bacillati; phylum Actinomycetota; class Actinomycetes; order Kitasatosporales; family Streptomycetaceae; genus Streptomyces; species Streptomyces sp. NPDC002835. The sequence continues at coordinate 1,970 of NZ_JBSFUW010000104.1, forward strand.
CGTCGTCGCATGTGGACTGGTCTGCGGGCGCGGTGGAGCTGGTGACGGAGGGGACGTCCTGGCCGGAGTCGGGTCGTGTCCGGCGGGCGGGTGTGTCGTCGTTCGGGATCAGCGGTACGAACGCGCATGTGGTGTTGGAGCAGTTCGAGTCGGCTGATGTGGTGCCGGTCGCTGAGGTTGTTCCGGGGGTGGTGCCGTGGCTGGTGTCCGGGAAGACGGCGGAGGCCCTGCACGACCAGGTTGCGCGGCTGCGTTCGTACGTAGAGGAGGCGGGACTGCGGCCACTGGATGTGGGTCTGTCCACGGTGAACCGGTCCGTCTTCGCCCACCGGGCCGTGGTGCTGAACGGCGAGCAGGTTGTGGAGGGACAGGCACGCGCGGGTAAGACGGCGTTCTTGTTCTCAGGTCAGGGCTCGCAGCGGCTCGGCATGGGCCGGGAGCTGTATGCCCGTTTCCCCGTGTTCGCAGCGGCCTTCGACGCCGTGTGCGCCGAGCTGGACGTTCCGGTGCGGGACGTGGTCTGGGGTGACGACGCTGATGCGTTGAACCAGACGATGTTCGCCCAGGCGGCGCTGTTCGCGGTCGAGGTGGCGTTGTTCCGGCTGGTCGAGTCGTGGGGTGTCAAGCCCGACTTCCTGGCCGGTCACTCCATCGGCGAGGTGGCCGCCGCCCATGTGGCAGGCGTGCTCTCCCTCGCGGACGCATGTGCCCTCGTGGCGGCACGTGGCCGGCTCATGCAGGCGCTCCCCGAAGGCGGCGCGATGCTCGCAGTGCAGGCCACCGAGGACGAAGTCCTCCCGCTCCTCGGCGAGTCGGTGTCGATCGCTGCGGTGAATGGCCCCTCGGCGGTCGTCGTCTCGGGTGCGGAGGACGCGGTCGACGCGATCCGCGCCCACTTCGAAGCACTGGACCGCAAGACGACCCGCCTGCGCGTCTCGCACGCCTTCCACTCCCCGCTGATGGACCCGATGCTGGACGACTTCCGCACCATCGTGTCCGGCCTCACGTTCTCCACGCCCACCATCCCCCTCGCGGCGGACGACGACACAGTCTGTGACCCGGAGTACTGGGTGCGGCATGTCCGCGACGCGGTCCGCTTCTCCGACGACGTGCTGTCCCTGCACGGACAAGGCGTGACGCGGTTCCTCGAGCTCGGCCCCGACGGCGTGCTGTCCGCCATGGCCGCCGAGTCCCTGCCCGAAGGCAGCGACGCCGCCCTCATACCCGTACTGCGCAAGAACCGCGAAGAGGAATTGTCTGCTCTCCAGGCCGCGGCCCGGCTCTACGTGGACGGCGTCGTGGTCAACTGGGGGGCGTTCTTCGCCGGCACCGGTGCCCGCGTTGTCGAGCTGCCCGCCTACGCCTTCCAGCACCGCCGCTACTGGCCCCCGGCCGACAGCTTCGCGCGCGGCGGCGACGTACGGATGGCCGGGCTGGAATCGGCCGAACACCCCTTGCTCGGCGCGGCCGTTGAGCTGGCGGACGCGGACACGTTCCTTCTGACCGGGCGGCTCTCGGTGCAGTCGCACCTGTGGCTGGCGGACCACACGGTCATGGGCACGGTGCTGGTTCCGGGTACGGCCCTGATCGAGCTGGTCGTGCGCGCCGGTGACGAGGCCGGCTGTCCGGCCGTGGAGGAACTGACGATCGCCGCACCGCTCGCACTGCCCGCTGAGGGCGGCATACGCGTACAAGTGACGGTCGGCGCGCTGGACGAGTCCGGCCGCCGTACGGTGACGGTGCACTCGCGCCCTGACAGCGCGGACGAGGCCCTCTGGACCCAGCACGCCACCGGCCTGCTCGCGGCCGGCACCCCGCCGCTCGCCCCGTTCGATGCGGCGGTCTGGCCGCCCACGGGCGCCCACGCCCTGGACGTGTCCGACGTGTACGAGCGGTTCGCCGAGGGCGGGTTCGAGTACGGGCCGGTGTTCCAGGGGCTGCGCGCGGCCTGGCGCCTCGGCGACGAGATCTACGCCGAGGCGGCGCTGCCCGAGGACACGGATCTGACCGGATTCGGCCTGCATCCCGCCCTGTTCGACGCCGGTCTCCACGCGGCCGTGCTGCTCGGTGACGGCGAACGCGGTGTGCCCTTCTCCTGGTCGGGCGTGTCGCTGCACGCACCGGGTACGTCAGCGCTCCTCCGGGTCCGGATGTCACGTACCCCCGACGGAGCGTTGTCCGTGGCGCTGGCGGACCCGCTGGGCCAGCCGGTCGCTTCCGTGTCGGCGCTCACGGTACGTCCGGTCTCGGCCGAGCAGCAGCACGACGGGCTGTTCGGGGTGGACTGGGTGCCGGTCGGGGTGCCGGAACCGGTGGAGCTGTCGCCGGACGTGGTGGTCCACCGGCTGGCCATCGAGAACGAAGACGACGTAGCGGGCTCGGTGCACGCCCTGTCGGCGCGGGCGCTGTCCCTGGTGCAGGAGCTGCCCGAGACGTCACGGCTGGTGCTGGTGACCCGCGGCGCGATGTCCGGCGAGGACCTGGCGGCTGCCGCCGCATGGGGTCTGGTGCGGTCGGCGCAGTCGGAGCAGCCGGGCCGGTTTGTGCTGGTGGACGTGGAGGGTGAGGAGCC
>NZ_JBSFUW010000105.1:0-4509 GCF_053591995.1 Streptomyces sp. NPDC002835
ACGCTACGAACGCAAGGCCGACCACTTCCTCGCCTTCACCAGTATCGCCTGCACCCTCATCTGCTACCGCAGGCTCGCCAAATGAGATGGCTTCTTATGCGGGGCGGAGTGGCTGACCGCGCCTGATGTCTTTGAGCGGCACGCTACTGGCGAGGTTGTCGGTGGTGACTGGCACGGCAGCGGGTGGGGCTTGATCCTGTCGTCCTGTGGCGATGATGCGTAATGGAGGAGATGCGCCAGTCCTCACCTGAACGACCAGGTGAGGACTGCACCGTGTCACTTCACGTTGCCTGTGAAACTCACGAGCGCTGTAGGTCTTCGTCGGGGCGCGGCGGCGATGGCGTCCATCTCCGGCCGGCTTCTACGCCCTACTGGAGCTGCTCGCCCGCCACGGCGACACCCCCGTCCGCACCTGCCACCGCACACCGTCCACCAGCCGCCACCGACCCGGCGACCTGCGACTTACACCCACCGCAGGCGGTCTCATCGACGTACCGCCAGGCAGTGCTCTGGAATATCCCGAAACCGGCTCCGAGCAGCCCATGCCACAGCCCGGCCGCAGTCCACGCGGTGAACCGATGGTGCGCAGTGGTCAGCTACGCACCCAACGACTCCGGTAGATACCGGCACGCGGACCCGTTCGTCAGCACGTACACGGCGGTAGGCTGATGAAGTGATCGAGCCGAGTGAAATTGACCTGCCATCTTTCCTTCGGCGGTGGTGGGGTCCAGAAAATGCAGCGCAGCAAAAACTTCACAGCCGTTGCGATTGGCTCCCGAAGCCGCTACGTGACTGGCACGAGTTGACCTCACAGTGGTCCACCCCAATCGCAGCCACATACAGGATGACTCTGCCTGACGAGATCACCAGAAATGGCGGCATGGCCGAATTTATGACGGATCCTGGCGTGCAAATTTGGGCCTTTAGTGTCGACGAGCCAGAATCCGTCTATGAGGGCGAGTCCCTTAGCGACCTAAGTAAATCAAGAGAGAACCTCGCAGAGTTCCTCATTCACGCTACAGTGCATGAGGCGTCATTTGGCCCGCATTGGAGAGCTTGTGAAGCGGTACCAGACTATCTCCTTTCAGATGTCCTCAACCCACTATCCAGAGTGAATTTTGGAGGATGGCGAACCCCTCACCCTAGGGCGCAAGTATATTTGACTGACACCCTTGTGGCCACAACCGCCCCACACCTGGAGGGGAATGTCGAGTGGGGGGCACTTCCCGACCATTCGGAAGTGCATGTGGCGGCGGTGTCCCCTGAGTGCCTGGCATACTTGGATGACCTCCATGGAATTCCATGGATGAAGTCAGACTAGCTAAGGTTAGGGATCATCCGTAGCCACCCCCCAGCAGGGGAACCGACAGGGCCGCCAAGTCGCGAGATGCCTCTGCGGTCGACTCAACGGCGTCTCCGCCACAAGGTCTCTGGCCTGCGGAAATCCGCCAGCACTTCAGTCAAGCGGTCGGCGTCGACGCCACCCTGCACTCGACTTTACCGACCGCAGGAGCGTCCGATACCGGCTCTGAACTGCGGGCGATATGTAAACTACAGGTCCGCGGCAGCGAGTTGGGGCGGTTGGTGTGCCGTTCGCGTAGTCTCCTTCCTATCCTGCTGGGCAGTTTCACGGCTCGATGGCCTGGGAAGCGAAAGGTTACCCTTGGGCTGTTGATGACTCGGTTGGTCAGAGCAACCTTGCATTTCGGTGCTGCCTCCGGGAGCTGGTTGGCTCTCGGAGCCAGCCGCCCGGCCGTTGTCAGTGGCAACGTATAGCGTGCGCGGATTAACGGGTCCGACGTGATGGGGGATGTACTGATGGAGTTCAGGATCGAGCGGAGCGCTCTCGCGGAGGCCGTGGGGTGGGCGGCCAAGTCGCTGCCCGCCCGTTCGCCCGTGCCCGTGCTGGGTGGTCTGCTGCTGCACGCCCGCGAGGGGCGACTACGCATCTCGGGCTTCGACTATGAGGCTTCCGCCGACATTGAGGTGGCGGCGCAGACGCTGGCACCCGGCCAGGTACTCGTGCTCGGGCGCAGGCTACTCGACATCTGTCGGGTGTTGCCCGATGCGGTGGTGCAGTGCTCGCTGGAAAGCACACGCTTCACGATGGACGGGGGTGGCACACGCTTTGGGCTGTCGACGCTACCCACACAGGAGTACCCGGCGCTGCCCAAACTTCCGGTAAGTCGAGGAGTGGTGGATGCGGCTGAGTTCGCGGCCGCCGTCGGACAGGTCGTGATAGCTGCGGGCCGTGACGACACGCTCCCGGTGCTGACGGGAATCCAGGTCCGGCTGGATGGTGGATCGATGACGCTGGCCGCCTCGGACCGGTACCGGTATGCCGTGCGTTCGGTGCCGTGGAACCCAGAGGGTGCCGGCTCCGAGGCCGTGGAGGTAGTGGTGCCAGGCCGCAGGCTGACCGAGCTCTCCCGTTCGCTGGCGAAGTCCGGACCGATCCGTGTCGGACTGGACGACTCGGGTGGCGGCTTGATCGCCTTTGAGGGAGCCGGGATGCGTACGACACTGCGGCTGCTGGAAGGGCGGCTGCCGCGCTATGACAAGTTGTTCGCGCTGGATGGCCCAGCAGTCGCGATCGTGCAGCGGGAGCCACTTGCTGACGCGGTCCGCCGTGTCGCGGTCGTCGCGGAGACCAACAACCCCATTCGGCTCGACTTCTCCGCCCCGGGGACCGTTCTGCTTCAGGCGGGGTACGAAGACGACGTCGCTTCCCAGCAGCTCGCGGCCACCTTGGATGGCGCAGATGACATGTCGGTCGCATTCAATCCGGCGTACCTGCTGGAAGCCCTTAACTCGTTCAACACTCCTCAGGTGCGCTTCGAGCTACTGGGCCCTGGAAAGCGGGCGATGCTGAGCGGCGTATCGGATGCGAACCATGTGACACGCGAAGACCATCGTCATCTTCTTATGTCTGTACGCCAGTTGAGCTGATGCAAGAGAACTGGCGGATCTGCTTTCGGCCCAGTCATATCAACTGTCCTACTGGCGAGTGCTGAGCGAGGACGCGCGGGGAAGAACTGCTGCGTGCGGCACGTTCCCGCGCGGTCTGGTCGAGGATCTGCTGGTCGGTTCTCCGGCTTTGCCAGATGGCTCTTTCGGTCCCTCCGCAGTCCGTTGGGGAAGGCCGACACCGAAGTTGTCCTGCGTCCATTGACGGGGGTCGGCCGGGGGGGTTACAAGCCTCTGCGTCCCTACTGAGAAGCGGGCTATGGCCGGTGGACTGCGCCTGGCTCCAGCTCAATGCGCAGATTTCTTCGGTCCTGTCAAAGGGCTGTAGCACGTCATATGCCCACGAGGATCGCGGGTGAGCCACTTCTGTCACATGCGTGTCAGTGCGCGGGCTCGTAGGTAATCGTGGAATCGCTGCGGTCCTTCGCCAGTCGGGCGAGGGTGTCGCGCTCGGTCACGTCCGCGCTCAGGCCCCAGCGGAGCTTCTTCGAGGTTCCCCCGAGATGCGGGGAGAGGTGACAGCAGGTCAGATGGGTTTCATGAGAGGAGCCCTGACGATGCCTGCCCCGAGGAAGTACCCGCTGGAGTTGCGTGAGCGTGCGGTGCGGATGTACCGGACAGCCGAGCCGAAGCCCGTGATCCGTCGGATGGCCGAGGAACTCGGCGTGCATCACGAGGCCCTGCGGGGCTGGATCCGGCAGGCCGAGGCCGACGCCGGCGAGCGGGACGACATGCTCACCACGGAGGAGAAGGAAGAGCTCGCCCAGCTGCGGCGGGAGGTGCGGGAACTGCGCCGTGCCAATGAGGTCCTGCGGACGGCCTCGGCTTTTTTCGCCGCGCAGCTCGACCCGACCCGGCCCAGGTGACCGCGCTCCTCGACGAGCACCCGCACCTGGGGGTCGAGCCCGTACTCCGGGAACTGCACATCCCCTCCTCCACCTACTACCGCTGGCGCCGGTCCGAGACCGAACCCTGTGAACGGCGCCGCCAGGACACCGAGCTGACCGGACAGATCCGGCAGATCCACCAGGACTCCGGCGGGATCTACGGATCGCCCAGAGTCCATGCCGTCCTGAAGCGCGAGGGCTTCCATGTCGGCCGCAAGCGGGTCGAGCGGCTCATGCGGGAGGCCGGCCTGGCCGGGATCAGCCCCCGCAGGAGCAAGGGTTTCACCCGCCGCGACCCGGACGCCGACCTCGCCCCTGACCTGGTGCAACGCGACTTCACGGCACCTGTGCCGAACCGGCTGTGGGTCACCGACCTGACCATGATCCCCACCCTGGAGGGACCACTCTGGCTGTCTGCGATCCGCGATGCCTTCTCCCGCAGAGTCGTGGCCTGGGAGACCTCCGCCCACGCGGACGCCGACCTGGTCCTCACCTCGCTCGAGTGCGCGCTGGCCAGCCGGGAGGTCGCCCCCGGCGAACTCGTCCACCATGCCGACCATGGCTCGCAGGGCGGATTCAACCGGTCGTCGCAACACCTCGTGACCAGCGGGGTGTTGGATGGTTCGTCGTCAGCAGGCAGCCGATCGGGCGGTGC
>NZ_JBSFUW010000106.1:0-4489 GCF_053591995.1 Streptomyces sp. NPDC002835
GGTGAGGTGACGACGGCGTTGCGGGTGAGCAGGACCAGCCGGGAGTCGGCGAACCGCTCCTCCGCCAGCCACCGCTTGACCAGGTCCAACGCCCCATGCAGCGAAGTGCGTTCACCGGGCGGGCAAGGAGCGACCACGATCTCGGAAGCCGACAGGCCGTCGAGGCCCTCACCGGCGGACAGCCAGACCGGGTCCGGCCCCTCCGCCTGCGCGGCCTCGACGGGCGCCCACTCCACGCGGAACAGCGCGTCGCGCAGGGTCGCCGCGGCTGCGGCCTCCGCCGCTCGGCCGGACAGCGGCCGCAGCGCGAGCGAGTCGACGGTCAGGACCGGACTGCCCAGGGCGTCCGCCGCGTCGAGCCGTACCTCCTCCTGACCGGTCACGGTCAGCCGCACCCGCAGTACGGTCGCGCCCGTGGCGTGCAGGCGTACGCCCCGCCAGGAGAACGGCATCAGTGCCGGCACGCCGTCCTCGGCCAGGCTGCTGAGGCCGACCGTCTGCAGCGCCGCGTCGAACAGGGCGGGGTGCAGCTCGAAGTCCGCCGCGTCCTCGGCCAGGTCCGCCGGCAGGGCGACCTCGGCGAACACCTCGTCACCCCGCCGCCACGCCGCCCGCAGGCCCTGGAACTCAGGGCCGTACTCGAAGCCGCTCTCCCGGAACCGCTCGTAGCGGCCCTCGATGTCCAGCGGCTCGGCCCCGGCCGGCGGCCAGGCCCCGCTGAGGTCCTGCCCGGCGTCGGCGCGGTCCGGGCTCAGGGTGCCGCTCGCGTGGCGCGTCCACGGCAGGCCGTCCTGCCTCGTGTCCTCGTCGGGCCGCGCGTGCACGGTCAGCGTGCGCCGGCCCGACGCGTCGGCGGCACCGACCCGCACCCGGAGTCGTAGGCCACCGTCCTCGGGCAGCACCAGCGGCGCCTCAAGGGTCAGTTCCTCCAGCAGCGGGCAACCGGCCCTGTCCCCGGCCCGTACGGCCAGCTCGGCCAGCGCGGTGCCGGGCAGCAGGGCCGCGCCCTCGACCCGGTGACCGCGGATCCACGGCTGGGCGGCGAGCGAGACCCGGCTGGTGAACAGCAGCTCGTCGCCGTCCGCGCTCTCCAGTACTGCACCCAGCAGCGGATGGTCCACCGACTCCAGGCCGAGCGAGCGTACGTCCCCGGCCGCACCGGAGGGGGCCTTCGGCCAGTAGCGCTGCCGCTGGAAGGGGTAGGTCGGCAGATCCACCCGCCGGGCACCGCTGCCGGCGAACAGCGCCGCCCAGTCGACGCGGGCGCCGCGGGCGAACACCGTCGCCACCGCCTCCACCACCGACTCCGGCTCGGCGCGGTCGCGGCGCAGCGCGGCGGCGAACGCCACGGCGTCGCCGGGCAAGCAGTCCTGGCCCATGCCGGAGAGCACCCCGCCGGGGCCGAGTTCCAGGCAGTTGCCGACGCCCAGTTCGCCCAGCGTCCGCACGCCGTCGGCGAACCGCACGGCCTGCCGCACATGGCGCACCCAGTAGTCCGGGTCGGTCAGCTCCTCGGCGGTGGCCGTACGGCCGGTCACATCGGAGACGACCGGGATCAGCGGATCGCTGTACCGCAGCGAGCGCGCGACGGCCCGGAAGTCGTCGAGCATGGCGTCCATGCGGGGCGAGTGGAAGGCATGGCTGACGTTGAGCCGCTTGGTGCGTCGGCCGCGCTCGGCGAGTTCGGCGGCCACCGCGAGCACCGTCTCCTCGTCGCCCGACACGACGACGGACCGCGGCCCGTTGACGGCGGCGACGGACACCCGTTCCGTGCGTCCGGCCAGCACCTCCATGACCTCGTCCTCGGTGGCGCGTACGGACACCATCGCCCCGCCCACCGGCAGCTCCTGCATCAGCTTGCCGCGGGCGGCCACCAGCGCGCAGGCGTCCGGCAGGCTCAGTACCCCCGCGACATGGGCCGCCGCCAGCTCGCCGACGGAGTGGCCCAGCAGCGCGGCGGGACGCAGGCCCCATGCCTCGACCAGTCGGAACAGCGCTACCTCGACGGCGAACAGCCCTGCCTGGGTGTACTGCGTCTGGTCCAGGAGCTCCGCCTCGGCCGTGCCCGGCTCGGCGAACACCACTTCACGCAGCGGACGGTCCAGGTGCGGGTCCAGGGCGGCGCAGACCTCGTCGAAGGCGGCGGCGAAGAGCGGGTAGGCGGCGTGGAGTTCACGTCCCATGCCCGGGTACTGGCTGCCCTGCCCGGTGAAGAGGAAGGCCGTCCGGGCGGCACGGTGACCCGCGCCCGTAACCAGCCCCGGAGCCGCGTCCCTGCCCTCGGCGAGCGCCGTCAGCGCCGCGTCGAGCCCGCCGGGAGCGTTGTTGTACAGCACCGCGCGGTGCTCGAAGACCGAACGCCCCGTGGCCAGCGAGAAGCCGACATCGGCGGGGTCCGTGTGGACGAACTCCCTCAGCTGTGCGGTCTGTTCGCGCAATGCGTCCGCCGACCGGGCGGACAGCACCCACGGCACGACGGGCATCCCGGCCCCGCGCTCCGGCAGGTCCCGGGCGGACTCGTCCTCCGGGGCCTCTTCCAGGACGGCGTGCGTGTTCGTGCCGCTCACGCCGAAGGACGACACGGCCGCACGGCGCGGCCGGTCGGCGGCCGGCCAGGGCCACTCCTCGGTCAGCAGCGAGACGGCTCCGGAGTCCCAGTCGACGTGGGTGGAGGGGGTGTCGACGTGGAGGGTACGGGGGAGCAGGCCGTGGCGCATGGCCATGACCATCTTGATGACGCCGCCGACGCCGGCGGCGGCCTGGGTGTGGCCGATGTTGGACTTCAACGAGCCGAGCCACAGCGGCTGTTCGGGAATGTGGTCCTGGCCGTATGTGGCCAGGAGGGCCTGGGCCTCGATGGGGTCGCCGAGGCTGGTGCCGGTGCCGTGGGCCTCGACGACGTCTACGTCCGCACCGGTCAGCCCGGCGGCGACCAGCGCGTCCCGGATCACCCGCTCCTGGGCGGGACCGTTGGGGGCGGTCAGTCCGTTGCTGGCGCCGTCCTGGTTGGCCGCCGTGGAGCGGACCACCGCGAGCACCGGGTGGCCGTTGAGGCGCGCGTCCGACAGCCGCTCCAGCAGCAGCAGACCCACGCCCTCCGACAGGCTGGTCCCGTCGGCGCTGTCCGCGAACGCCTTGCAGCGTCCGTCCGGGGCCAGTCCGTGCCCCTGCCCCCGGCTGAACTCGTCGAACAGCGTCGGCGTCGACATCACCGCCACGCCCCCGGCGAGCGCCAGCGAGCACTCGCCGTTGCGCAGCGACTGCACCGCCAGATGCAGCGCGATCAACGAGGACGAGCAGGCGGTGTCGACCGTCACCGCGGGCCCCTCCAGGCCGAGCGTGTAGGCCACCCGGCCGGAGGCGACGCTGCCCGCGCTGCCGTTGTAGACATAGCCCTCGACGGCGTCCGGCGACGCGTCGACCAGCGTGCCGTAGTCGTGGTACATGACGCCGGCGAAGACGCCCGTACGGCTGCCTCGCAGGGTCCGCGGGTCGATGCCGGCCCGTTCCACGGCCTCCCAGGGGGTCTCCAGGAGCAGGCGCTGCTGGGGGTCCATGGCGAGGGCCTCGCGGGGTGAGATGCCGAAGAACGCCGGGTCGAAGTCGGCGGCGTCGTACAGGAATCCGCCGTGGTCGTAGAGCCCGTCCAGCTCCCAGCCGCGATCGGTCGGGAACTCGGACACCGCGTCCTCGCCCGCGGCCACCAGCCGCCACAGGTCCTCCGGCGTGCGTACGCCGCCCGGGTAGCGGCAGCTCATCGCGACGATCGCGATCGGCTCCCGGCCGCGCTCGGCGAGCTCACGGTTGTGCTGCCGCAGCCGCTCGGTCTCCTTCAGGGACGCCCGCAGGGCGGCGACGACCTTGTCGTTGGGGTTGCTCATGGGGTCACTCACGCTCCGCGTCGGATCCGGCGCTGTCGCCGTCGAAAGCAAGGTTGATCAGGAGGTCGACGTCCATCTCGTCGATGGCATCGATGGCATCGATGGCATCGATGGCGTCGGTCTCGTGGCCGGAGTCCGGCGCGACCGCAGGAGCCGGTGCGGTCTGCGCGGTCTCCTGCGGGAACAGCTTCCGCTCCACGAAGCGGGCGATCGCCTGCGGAGTCGGCTGGTCGAAGACCAGCGTGGCCGGCAGCCGCAGCCCGGTGGCCGTGTTGAGCCGGTTGCGCAGCTCGACCGCGGTCAGCGAGTCGAACCCGATGTCCTTGAAGGCGCGGTCCGGTTCGATCGCGGCCGTCGACGCATGGCCCAGCACGGCTGCCACCTGCGCGACGACCAGGTCCTCCAGCGCCTGCGCCCGCTGCTCCCCGGACACCCGGGCGAGCCGCTCGGCGAGCGACAGCTCGGCAGGCCGTCGCATGCCGACCTCCGCGGTGTGACGACGCACCCGACGCTGTGCCAGCCCGCGCAGCAACGCCGGCACGGGCTCCTCCGCGCCGAGGGAACGCCGCAGCGCCGCGACGTCGAGCCGGATCGGCAGCAGGTGCGGT
>NZ_JBSFUW010000107.1:0-4425 GCF_053591995.1 Streptomyces sp. NPDC002835
CTCCTCCGGATAAGGCTTGGGCACAGCGACATCCTTCCCACCCGCCCCACAGGGCAAGCCAGTTCAGATGTCACCCGATCGTGCGGCAGACCCGTATGGACACGTCTTGCACCTCGATTTTGGACCCAGCAGACCAAGGACTTCAGGGCTGAGCTTTGCTACGGCGATTACGGTATCCACTACTTGGACTACATCTCTGGCCGGCGCCAGCTGCGGCATACCGAACTCGCCGCCTCGGGTCCGTCACCGAGCGTCGAAGTTGCTTAGGAGGGCTGGACGTGGTCATGCCCCACGCAGGGGTTCGGCGTAGTCGCTTGACGTCGGGTTCGTGACGATCTGCCAGCTCGGCGGAGGTCCTGGCATGTGACAGGCACGGCTTCCATGATCACGAAGGTCTCAACGCCCGTGATCAGAGTGGAAGACCGTGCCTGCCGACGCATCATCGCCGATCCCGCCTTCCTTTGACCAACTCTGCGAGCATCCCGAGGCCGTACCCGAGGAGATCCCGGGCCTGCTGGAGCGACTGGCCGAGGTGCCCGACCCCCGAGATCCTCGCGGCGTGCGGCACGCTCTGGTCGTCGTACTCGCGCTGACCGCGTGCGCGGTTCTGGCCGGCGCGACTTCCCTGCTGGCGGTCGGCGAGTGGATCGCAGACGCCCCGCCGTCCGTCCTGGAAGAACTTGGCATACGGACCGATCCGCTGTGCCCGAAGCGGTGCCGGCCGGCGGAGGCGACGGTACGGCGGCTGCTGGCCCGCATCGACGACGACGCGTTGGACCGGGCGGTGGGCCGTTGGCTGGCCGACAGGCGCGGCGGCACCGACGGTCAGATGCGCGGACTGGCGGTCGATGGCAAGAGCCTGCGCGGAGCAGCCAGGGCCAAGGGCCGCAAGATCCATCTGCTCGCCGCGTGCGACCACGTCTCCGGCCTGGTCCTGGCCCAGCTTGACGTGGGTGAGAAGACAAACGAGATCACCTGCTTCCAGCCGCTGCTGGAAACCATCGCTGACCTGGCGGGCGTGGTCGTGACCAGCGACGCCATGCACACCCAGCGTGAGCACGCCGACTACCTGCTCGGCCGGGGCGGGCACTACATCGTGATCATGAAAGGGAATCAGAAGAAGCTTCGCAAGCAGCTCAAGTCCCTGCCCTGGAAGCAGGTTCCCCTACAGGGACGCACCCGCGACACCGGCCACGGCCGCGGCGAGATCCGCAGGATCAAGGTGTGCACGGTGAAAAACCTGCTCTTCCCCGAGGCCCGCCAAGCCGTCCAGCTCAAGCGCCGCCGAGTGGACGGCAAAACCGGCAAGATCAGCATCAAGACCGTCTACGCGGTCACCAGCCTGACTGCCGAGCAGACCACTCGCGGCCAGCTTGCGGCCTTGATCCGTGACCACTGGAGGGTCGAGGCCCTGCACCATGTCAGAGATGTGACGTTCGCCGAGGACGCCTCACAGCTGCGGACAGGCACCGCACCTCGCGCCATGGCCACTTGGCGCAACCTCGCCATCGGCGCTCTCCACCTCGCCGGGAGCGCCAACATCGCCGCCAGCCTGCGACACAACGCCCGCAACGCCAGCAGGCCGCTCGCCCTACTCGGACTCACATGATCACAAAGGGCATCAAGTCACTTCGCCGAACCCCTAATGCCCCACGCCGTAGGGCGCCAGGGCCGGCGGATGACGGCGGGCCTGGCGCCGTGCCGATGACCGATCCTGTGAGGTGAGGACTCGGCGTGGCACGCGTCGCAGCCATGGGTCGCGGTGGCCGGTCGGTAGGTTTCCACGTGTGAAAGAACAAGCCAGCGTTCCGGCTGTCTCTGAGGAGCTGCGCAGCCGGGTCTGTCACCCCGGCGACGGGGTCACTGATGACCTTCATGGAGCCCTGTGCCGGAACCGTGTCTGGGCTGGCGATGTGAGGCAGTGGCAGCGCGCGATCCTCGGTAAACTCACCGGTGCCATGATCGGGCTGAGCCTGCTGGCGGCGGCTATCGCTGGGCATGTGCGTCGTGCGGGTGCCAGCAGGGAGATGCTTGATCGGTGTCTGCAAAATGGCACGGATGACGTCGGGGTGCGGATCAGTGCGGCGGCTCAGGCTCATTTATACGGACTCACCGGAAAGCCGCTCAGCAGTGAGCGGCAATCCTGCTGGCATGAAGCTGGTCGGCGCATTATAGCTGGGGTCGATGAGCTCACACGGGAACGCCTGGAAGCTCTTGAGGTTCTGCCGGCGTCAATTGCTTCTGGCTACCAGCACAAGGCGAGGGCTTTGGACTACCTGGTGCAGCCCCCTGTACCGGCGTGTTGCGCGATTCGCCGTGCCGACCCACGGCCGGGATAGTGCGGGACCATATCCGCTGCCTCCGCAGCCCCGGATGGCGGCCCAAGGGATCGGTCGGCGACCAGTCCCACCGGTGGCCGACCTCCCTTCATATTGGGGCGTCGGCTGTGAGTCGGAGGTCCGGCACGTGCCATGAGTGCGGCATGGTTCGTGATGACCATAGGGGGACTGGGTGTGGTCGTCGCACTGACAGCAGATGCCGTGCAACGCTGGAGAGCGGGAAGACGGCGCACGGGCCGACGTAGGCGACAGCGACACAGAAGCGACGGAGCGTCGCCGCCTGACCGGTGAGATCATCACATTCATGCCTCCGGCTTGCAAGAGTCGGCGAGCGTGAGGTAAAGATTTCTTCACGGGCTGTGCGATTCCTCACGAGTGTCTGCTTTCTGACGCATCGCCAGCCATATGGCTCAACTGACCTGGACGGCTGGGAAATGCCGGACCGCCCGCAGCGTATGCGCGCCGATCGGCAGAACGTGTACTCCCGTTCAACCGTCTTCGCCAGCGGCGCCCCACGTCATCTCCTGACAAGGGAATCCCTGCTCACGTCACAGCACCCACCTCGTCGGCCTGAATAGCCCTTAAAAAGCTCGTGGGAAGGCTAGAAAAATCCTGATGGGGAAATCAATGTCGTTCATCGGCCGTGACATGGCTGTCGACCTCGGGACCGCCAACACGCTGGTGTACGTCAGGGGTCGCGGGATCGTACTCAACGAGCCGTCCGTCGTCGCGATCAACACCAACACCGGTGGCATCCTCGCGGTCGGTGCCGAAGCGAAGAAGATGATCGGGCGCACGCCCGGCAACATCGTTGCCGTTCGTCCGCTGAAGGACGGCGTGATCGCCGACTTCGAGATCACCGAGCGGATGCTCCGCTACTTCATCCTGAAGATCCACAAGCGGCGGTATCTGGCTCGTCCGCGGGTCGTCGTCTGTGTGCCCTCGGGCATCACGGGTGTCGAGCGCCGCGCCGTCATCGAGGCCGCGTCCCGGGCCGGCGCCCGTCAGGTGCACATCATCGAGGAGCCGATGGCCGCGGCCATCGGCTCCGGCCTGCCGGTCCGCGAGGCCACGGGCAGCATGGTGGTCGACATCGGCGGCGGCACCACGGAGGTCGCGGTCATCTCCCTCGGCGGCATCGTCACCGCCCAGTCCATCCGTGTCGCGGGCGACGAACTGGACAACGCGATCACCCAGCACATCAAGAAGGAGTACTCCCTCCTGCTGGGTGAGCGCACGGCCGAGCAGATCAAGACCGCGATCGGTTCGGCGTACGGCCTCGACTCCGACGAGCACATCGAAATCCGAGGCCGGGACCTGGTCTCCGGGCTGTTCAGGGCCGTCGCCATCTCCGCGGCCGAAGTCCGCAAGGCGATTGAGGAACCCGTCACCGCCATCGTCGACGCCGTCAAAACGACCTTCGAAAAGTGCCCGCCGGAACTGTCCGGCGACATCATGGACCGAGGAATCGTTCTGACCGGCGGCGGCGCCCTGCTCCGCGGCCTCGACGAACGGCTGCGCGGCGAGACCGGCATGCCGGTCCACATCGCCGAAAACCCGCTGAACAGCGTGGCGCTCGGCTCCGGCGAGTGCCTCGAGGAGTTCGACGCACTCCGCCAAGTGCTTGAGACGCCATCCGCTTATCGATGACGGGGCTCGTCTGGTCGAACAGGCTTCCTGTTCGGGTGATCGCGCGAGGGCTGACGCATGACAGCAGGGCCTCTTGGTAGTTCGGGGGTGCGAACCAAACCGATCGCCAGGAGGCCCTGTTGCCGCAGTCTTTCGCGCTCACATGTGTGGAGTCCAACTCGTCGTCCCTGTCGTGTGACTGCCTCGCGCACAGGTTCGGCAACGCGGCGGACGGGCCGGAGCGCGTGCAGTGTTACGGCTCGGACATGACAGACGCGGAATGGCAGGTCATCCGGGCGGTGATGCCGGTGCCCGCGTGGCTTGAAGGACGAGGCGGCCGGCCGGAGAGCTATTGCCACCTCCTACTGAGGTTGAACTCGTGATGTCGCTGGGTTGCTCAGGTGGGTCTGATGGTCAGGCCGGTCTCGGCGAGGCAGCCGTCTATGAGGTGGCTGCG
>NZ_JBSFUW010000108.1:0-4365 GCF_053591995.1 Streptomyces sp. NPDC002835
TGTGTGCGTCCGGTCCTCGTCGTGGGGGTGCGTCGGCGTGTTGTTGTGTGGGGGGGGCGCGCCCGGCGCCGCCCCCCGCCCCCCCCCCCCCGCTCGCAGGCGGCCCCCGCCGGTGGTTACGCCGCGTCGGGCCTGTTGTGGCGGCGGAGCGTTCCGCGCTGGCCCGCGCCGATCGTGCGGCCGCACTCCGCGCAGTCGCCGACCGTTCGGCCGTGCATCTTGCGGAACTTGGGGCCGATCGCGGCCGTGTCAGGCGGCGCAGTGTTCCGGTGGCGGCGGTGGTGCTGGGGCAGGCGTCAGCCACTGTGGGGCTCCTGGGGGATCACGGGGGACTGGTACGGGTCGGCGTCGTGCACATCGAGGGCGGCCGGGAGCAGCGGCTCCAGCCACCCATCGGTCACGGCCCAACCGCACGCGCGCTGGCGTGGTCGGCCGGGGGGTTGGGCCGCGCTCACGGCGATCACAAGGGCGCGGTTCGAGCCTGGGCTCTCCAGCCCTGCGTCGAGCGGGCCAAGGAAACCGCGAGTTGCCTCGGGTGTGGCGTACAGCATCCGCGCGCGCGGTGCTACGCCGATCGGCAGGGACGCGAGAACAAACGTCCCGTCGTCCTGGGCGGACACATAGTGAAGGGTGTGGAATCCGGTTCCAAGAACGGTCACCAGGCCGTTCAAGGCGCGCTCTGCCGTGCTGGGCGGCTGAGCGGTGGTGTGCGGCGCGTGACGGCGCATGGCCTTCCAATGCTGGTCTCGGGCGACTGCCGCAGCGCGGAGACTGGCCTCCGCGCGGGCGGCGGCGGATGGGCCGTTCCGGGGTGCCGGTCCCTGGCGGTGGGCCAGGGACCGGCACCGTGGGAGCGCTAGGCCGCGAGTGCCGCCGCTGCCCGCAGGGCGGGCAGGGCCTGGGACTCAAGCTCGTGGGCGGCGTCCGCGTTCGGGAGCTGCTGCGCCGCCGCCGTGACCGCCTGCATGACACCACCGGCTGTCATCTGACCGCCCCGGACAAAGTGAGCCAGGATGTTGTCCCGTGTCGTCTGGGAGAAGTTGAGCCGCTTGGCGACCTGCTCGACGACCTGCTGGGGCTTCTCGACCGGTCGCCCGGCGGCCTCCTCGATGCTCCGCAGCTTGCCTTCGACGTAGTCACGGGAGAGGAACGTCGTCACGGCATCCGTCGTCTTGGACGTGATCAGTTCCAGCGTCTTGCGGTCGGTGCCGGCTGACCACTTGATGACTCCCTCGTCCTGCTTGGCACCGATGTGCACGGCGCGCATGACGTCTTCGGCCATGGTGAGCCCGTTGGTGCACACCTGAACGACGGCGCGGGGCGTGAGGGTGTACGCGCCCGAACCGACCTCGCTGTTGCTGATGACGAATCCCGCGCTGATCAACGGGAGTTCATCGCCGGTCTGGCCGGTGAACGGGGAGCGGTACCCCTTCAGCAGCTCGCGCGCCTGTACGGCGACTTCTTCGGACTCCACCCGGACGTACATCCGGCGGTCGGTGAGATCACAGCCCGTGACCCGGACGCTGTGCCCGGACTGCTTGATTCCGTCCAGCGCGGCGAGCAGTACGTCTACGTTGTCCATCAGGCGGTAGCTGTCGGACAGGAACGCACGCGCGATCCCCATCCCCGGTCGGCCGTCCTCGCCGGTCTCGTCGCTGCGCATCGCCCGGACCATGAATCGACGGTCCGGCGTGAGCCTGAGCCACTCGTTGACGTTGGCGTCGTACAGGCCGGGTGCCTCGGCGCGCAGGCGGCGGACGTAGGCCAGGGGGATGCGGAGCTTGTCGGCAATACCTTCGTCGGCGACCCCGGTCGGCCGGTACATGCCGTCGACATCGGTCACACCGTCGTCAGTGATCTGCGGGGGAACTCCCTCGATGATCAGGTTTCCCCGCTCGGCCCGCAGTGCGGATGCGGGGGCGATGACGTCCAGCTTCCGGTCGTGCTGGGACTGGAGGATGTTCACCAGGTCCTGCAAGCCGGCGTTCCGGGCCTGGTGCGCGGCGACGTTCGTTGCCGTGCGCGTGGCGTACGGAGTGGTCATGGTCTGTCTCCTTGGGTTGACGGTCTTTCGGCGGTGTCACCGGGAGCCACCCGGTGACATGTTCCATAATACATAGAGTTGGAGGGTGGGGCAACCGACGGCGGTTGCCCCACCTAAACCACTGGTCAGGGGCGGTGCCACCACATCGGAAGCGGCCTCACACTGTCCTCGTTCGCTCCGATAAGGACGCGAACGAACCGGCCCCCCTCACGCCTGCTGAGGTCGTACACAGTGCGGACCCTGGATCCGTCCGCCTCGCCCCGGTGCTCGATGCGGGTCACGTAGAACTGCCGACCGCGTGCCCGGCTCACGGTGCCGGTGTACTCGACGCGCTGCCACATCGACGGCTGGCCCTCAGCCTTGCGGAGAATTGCGCTGTCCAGATTGGCGAGAGCTCCCGTGACGACATGGGAGGGAAGCCTAATCCCGCGCAAGTCTCCCGATGCCGTGCCGTTCCGAACTCCGGTGATCCATCCGACGGCGAAAAGATCCCGCGCGATTTCCAATGTGGCCGGAGCGGGCCACACCTTCCGAAGAGTGGGAAGTGCCTTATTGAGGATGGCCTCCCAACCGTTCTTCCACTCTCCTCGCTCCACTTCTGACGGCGGGCACGGAAGCGCGGTTACAGATCCTGCAAGTCGGGTCTTGTCGTGAGTCACTGATTTTTTCCGTTTCTGTTCTCGTCGACCGATCAGGGGCGGGTGGGGGGAGTCCCCCCACCCGCTACGCCTCCCGATTTCCCCTACAGGGGGAAACCGGCCTGGAACTTCAATTCAGGATCCGGCGTAAAACTCGTACCGTCCGGGTCCGTGCACACATTCGCGAAAACCTCCCCTTCGGACATCGGGGAAAGCCAACGCTGATCCACGAACCATCCGCGCACAATGATGATTCCGTCGCCGAACGACCGGCTTATAAGCGAACCGTTATCCCAACCGATTGCACTCACAAGCGCATAACTGAACTGCTCCACTGCGCCGTACGCATGGACGTGCGGCTCCGGCTCGGGAACCAATGTCACGAACGCTGATGCCTCCGTGACGCTGCGCCGACCGGCAATGCGGGTCGTGGCCGTCAGCATGTGGCGTCCGGTACCGAACCGATTCACCAGGCGGTACAGGGCTTCGTAGACGATCTCGGACTCTTCCGCGTTCATTTCCGGCTCTCCTTTTTCGTTTCGGTGAGGTGCGAGGCTCACGCCCGGACGGATTCCGGGCGTGAGCCGTTGGGCTAAATCAGCCCGCGCGTTCCGAAGTACTCGGAGATACGGAATGCGACCTTTGGTGCCGACACCTGGCTACTAGCCACGTTCCCCACGATGCTGCCCACAATTCGATTTTCCGGCATGTAGACGATCGCGTATGAGAAACCGGCTTCAACCGGCATCAGCACCAGGAACGGACCTGCCGCAGTCTCGAAACGGATACCCGTAAAACGCTCGTCGTAGTTGTGAACGACGCTCGCTGCGAGCAAGAGTTCCGGACGGGGAAGGTGATGCGCGATATTCCGTGCTTGCACTGCCTGAACCGTGCTCGGTCCCTGCATGTGCTGGATCGCTCCATCACGGATCACAGATTCGCGGATTACACGCTTCATGTGATTCCTTTCGCTTGACGATCTTTGGGCGGTGTCGGTGGGAGCCACCCTCCGACATGTTCCATAATACCAACTCACGCCCCTAGGTCAAGAGTTACGCCTCGTCAGGGGGTCCAAAGAAGGGCCCAAACAAGGGTCGTTGTGCGGCTCCAAAGGGGGGTCCAAACATGGCCCTCCCCATGGAATGAACCATGCCTATAACCGCTGGTCATCCGGCATTTTTTCTACTCCATGGGAGCCGACATCCTCTCTGCGGGCCTAGGGGGTAAGACTGGCGGCACTGGAGCGGCACCCCCCCGTGCTCCCCTGCGGGGCTGTCCGGGGCCGCTGCGGGCCCCGGTGGACTGGGGGACCGCTGGGCTACTCCGAGACGCGCAGCGAACCCGTGAGCCATAACGGAGCGAGGCTCACGACCAAGAGGGGTTGACCCCTCTTTCCCCCATCGCCACACGCTGCATCACAACGGCGCGACTGCCTGGCCGTTGCTGCTGACAGGGGAGCGCAGCGGACCTGTCACACGCGGTGCGCGTGGGCACGCTTGGCCAGTGACGGGACGTCACCCGGCGAAGCGAAGCGCGCCGGGTGACGCGGGGTCAGTCCCTCGCGCAGCGAGGGTAGTTGCCGGGGGAGCGAAGCGACCCCGGCACCCCCCGGCGAAGCCGGGGGGATGGCCCGGTTCGGCACCGGCATGGTGGCCGCCTGCCCGGACGCATCCGCGCAGGGTC
>NZ_JBSFUW010000109.1:0-3991 GCF_053591995.1 Streptomyces sp. NPDC002835
AACTCCTCCGGATAAGGCTTGGGCACAGCGACATCCTTCCCACCCGCCCCACAGGGCAAGCCAGTTCAGATGTCACCCGATCGTGCGGCAGACCCAAGCCCTCGTACGCAACCGGCTCAAGCGCCTTCAGTACCGGCCCGACACCCTCGATGGCTTCATAGCCGGCACCGGCCTGACCCTCGACGATCCAGAGTCACCCTGAAAAGCCGAAGTCAGTAACCGCTGTACCGCTGCTACTCACGACCGGGTTGGGGCCGGCCCTGCGGTCGCGGTTCGTCGCCAGAGCTCAGTTCACGGCTTCTGCGGCCCGCCGAACTGGAAGTGCACGCCGTCGTGTCCGGCGACGGGTGGATTCGGCACCAGGGTGAACGTGAGGGAGTTGAAAGGCCGGCGCCCGTGGAGGCGAACGCTGCCGTTGGAGTCGCTGGGCCCGCCGTCGGCAGGCTGATGGTACTGGCCCTCGACCTTGTTGCCTTCGGCCTTGAAATCGTCGTCGCCGCTGAGTTTGGTGACCGTCACGTCCGCCGGCTCTGTGAACGCCAGGGTCGAGGCGAGCGATCCCAGGTGGATGACGAGATCCTCCATCCTTTTCTGGAGCTTGATGGTGAACGTATGGCCGGCCAGGCCAACGACTTCGATCATGTCCGAGTCGGGCATCTGCGGGGTGAAGAGGTTCAACCCGAATTGCTCCCAGCTCTCGTCGAGGTAAGCGGCGCCCAGGGGTTTCACTTCTGACGTCGCTCCGGCAGCCGTTCCGGTGAGGGTCACCTTGTGGCCGTCCAGCTTTCCGATGGCCTCGGTCCTCTCCTCGTTACGACTGGTCCAGTCGACGAACTGAAGCGGTTCCACCTTCCCGCCGAGCTGGAAGTGCACGCCGTCGTGTCCGGCGACGGGTGGGTTCGGCACCAGGGTGAACGTGAGGGAGTTGAAAGGCCGGCGCCCGTGGAGGCGAACGCTGCCGTTGGAGTCGCTGGGCCCGCCGTCGGCAGGCTGATGGTACTGGCCCTCGACCTTGTTGCCTTCGGCCTTGAAATCGTCGTCGCCGCTGAGTTTGGTGACCGTCACGTCCGCCGGCTCTGTGAACACCAGGGTCGAGGCGAGCGATCCCAGGTGCAGGACCAGGTCCTGCACCTCAGTCTCGAACCCGATGGTGAACGTATGGCCGGCCAGGCCAACGATTTCGATCATGTCCGAGTCGGGCATCTGCGGGGTGAAGAGGTTCAACCCGAATTGCTCCCAGCTCTCGTCGAGGTAAGCGGCGCCCAGGGGTTTCACTTCTGACGTCGCTCCGGCAGCCGTTCCGGTGAGGGTCACCTTGTGGCCGCCCAGGGTTCCGGTGGCTTGGGTTTTCTCTTCGTTGCGGAAAGTCCAGTCGACAAAAAGCTGCTGCGCTGCCATGGTTCGGCCTTTCTGGAGAATTGGCCCCGTGCGGTTTTCTGGCTGAACGCAGTCCGGTTGCGAACTCGTCGGAAGCCAGGGTGCGCGAATTCTGATCTCAAGCTGAGGTGGTGCTTACCCCGTGCGCAGGATCGCGAAGCGAACCGGTAGTCATCGATCGTGAGTGCTATCTGTGTCCGTATCAATTTCGGCCTCGGGGAGTATCGGGGCAGCGAATACCGGTACAGCGTTCAGTTTCCTGAACACTCGGTGGTTGCTTGTTTCGGGCTGGCAGGGTGTCGCTGTGACGGGAGAGTGAGATGCGCTGTTCGAAGGCCGCGGCCCGGGGAGCCAGATCACTCCCCCCATGCTCAGCCCGGTGAGAGCGATTCTGTCGGCGTCCACGTCGGAGCGGGCGGTCAGCCAGTCGATCAGCGGCGCGACCACGGTCTCCCAGCGCGGACTGAACACCACCTGATCCACGAAGATCATCTGCCCTTGGCCGGGCCCCTCGTAGACCAGGGCGTTCCAGTCCCGGTCCAGCGCGGCGGCGACACCGTACGTCCACATGTCGATGCACTGTCCGTCGCTGCCCTTGGTGCCACCCTGACGTGGGGTCATGTCACCGGGACGGCTCCGACCGACAGCCAAGGACGCTCGGACGTCCATGCCTCGCCACGCGCGACTCACACGGCCCGGCACCCAGGCAAACCAGACGCTGACCTGGAACACCGAAGGCAGGCTCGCCACCGCTACCGAACCCGATGCGCACCGGCGCAGGTACAGGGACCGGTTCAGTCGAGGTCCACGCCGTCCGCGTCGGACAGCTTCGCGTCGTCCAGGGTTGCGCCTGTCCAGTCCGTGCTGGACCGGTCCGCGCCATACAAGTTCGCCTCGCGCAGGTTCCCTTCGGCCAGGTCCGCAGCAGAAAGGTCCGCACCGGACAGGTCCGGCTGCAGGCCCATCGGGGACCGGGCAAGGTGAGCGGCGTCCTGCATGGAGAGGCGTTCACCGGCACCTGTTCGGTTCTTTGACCCGCGGCGTGCCTCATGGGCAGGAGACTGCCCTGCAGAACCGTGGCGCAACCGAGTGAGGTCCATCCCGAAGCAGCGCCGGGCCAACCTCGGGCCCCGGTGCATCACGCTGTGCTTACCGGTCCCGGGCCACCGTTCGAGGCATGCTGGTAGCCGTGACCAGGACAGCGCATACCGCGCAGAACGCGGCGGTTGAGCAGGACACACGACCTGCTTCCCGTGGCAGATGAGGGGGCGACAGGTGACGGACGACGACCGACGAGCGGATCTGCCGCCCGGCACGGAGCCCGGCGTCCTGGCGGACCGCCTGAAGGAACGCATCTACGCAACCATCACGATGATCGCCGTGGCGGTCGGCCTGTCCTTCAGCGACGTAGGTTCCCTGGGCGCCATCGCCACAGTACTGACGACTGCGCTGGGTCTGTGGCTCGCGGCGTTCGTCGCCGACCAACAGGCGCACCGCACAGTCCACCGCCACCTCGCCACCGGCCAAGAGTTGCGACGCATGCTGTACGTCAGCAGCCCTCTGCTGTCGTGTGCGGCCGGCCCGGCCGTGCTGATCGCCCTGGCCGCCCTGGACGTCCTGACCCTGCACACCGCGTTGCTGGTGGCGGCCGGCGTCGGTGTCGTCTCCCTCTTCCTGTGGGGCTGCCTGGGCGGACTGCGCATGGGAGGCGGCGTTCTGGCGGCCGCGGTGGCCGGCCTCGTGGACGCGGCCATCGGCGTCGCGGTAGCCCTGGTGAAAGCGTCTGCCGGGCACTGAACGGGTGCTGGCCCCGGCCACCCGTTCGGCGCGCACGGTGGTCTGCCGCTGCCAGGGATGGGCCGGCTCCCGGCCGGCTGCGGTGCCATCAGAGGGTTTCCACCAGCATGCTCAGCTCGAAGGGCACCAGCCGGGCAGGGCGGTCAGGCTCGGGCACTTGCCTCCGAGACGTCCCCGTCCGCACGGTTCAGCACCGGCCTGCACAGCGCCGCCGGGAACCTCAGGCGACCTGGAGGGAGCGGATGGAGTCGGCGAACCACATGCGGTCGATGGCGCTGGTCGCGGTGCGGAGGTCGGTGGCAGCTCCAAGGGTGGGCAGGAGGGGAACGAAGCGGTCGGCTGTGGGGTGCGCGATGGCGGCTGCGGGCGCCTTGGTCCGGTAGTCGGTCAGGGCGTCGAGGTCGCCGTGCGCGAGTGCGCCGACGGCCCAGGCATAAGCGACACCTGGAATGGGAAGCGCACGCCGAAGCCTCCACAGGCCAGTCGGAAGACCAGTGGATGGGCAGCCGGGCCCCCGCCTTGCGGGAACCGGTGCAATCCGCAGCTTCCCGCCCTTCACCAAAGCGGTCGGGGCCTTCGACGACGGTTATGACCTGCGTCTCGACGTGCTCTTCACGTCCGGCCTCAAGGCACTCCTCGACGGTCCGGCACCCCTCATCGAAGGCCAGGAAACCGTCACGTAGACGGGCGGACGAGCGCACCGCAGGACGACCTTGCGCGGGAGGGCCGAGGCGCCGGAGGTGACAGCGGTCGACCTGCCCGCCGGCATCAGCGGGCCGGGGGCCCCGCCGGGGGGGGGGGGGGCCGGCCGGGCGGG
>NZ_JBSFUW010000110.1:0-3206 GCF_053591995.1 Streptomyces sp. NPDC002835
TGGGGGAACGTGGAGCGGTGGGAGCGTAGCGGCAGGGCGCTGTCATGGACGGCTTCTGCCCGCGGGCCCCTCGAAGGAGTGCCCACGGCGGCGATAGTGGCAGCGGCGGGCCACCGCTTGGCGTCGGCGGCGCCAGCGCGACCAACTCAGCGCGTGGATGCGTGCGCGGGGGTCTCGGGGTGCGTGAGCTGCCAGGAGTTGCCGCACTTCTGCCACAGTGAGCGCGATGACCTCGGCATCCTCACCAGTGGATCCCCCTTTTCGGCTGCTTGCGCGCTCATCACGGAGAGGAAGGCGTGGGCGAGCATGGCGAGAGTGATGTGCCGATACCAGCCGACGTAGCGGCGGACCTCGTACTCGTCCAGGCCGCATTCGTTCTTCGCGGCCTGGAAGCACTCCTCGATCGCCCACCGGGCGCCGGCGACGCGCACCAGTTCGTCCGCCCCGACATCCAGCGGTGCGTAGCCGAGGTAGTAGGCCATCTCGTCCGGCCGGCTCACGCTGCGCCGGGCCGGCGCCCACCGCCGACGGATCAACACACCATTCTGGTGGTCGTATTCGGCCACCGGGCGCAACTGGACGGCCGCCCAGTCGTACTCACGCTGCCCCTTGGCGCCCGCCCCGCAGGAACGCCGTTCCCACGCCTGGGCGGGGGCCTGGTCGAAGACCATGTCGATGCGTGGGCCGGCCAGGGAGAACTGGGACTTGGGGACGGCCAGGACGTAGCCGACGCCGGATGTTTCCAGCATCCGGCGGAAGCGGTTGTCCTGTCCGTAGGCGGCGTCCGCCGTCACCCAGGCGATCGGCAGCGGCGAAGACAGCGCCCTGCGGACGATCGTCGCCGCCAGGGTGTTCTTGGTGGCGAACTCCCGCTCGTCGGGGACCTTGGCCGCGCGGCAGCGGTCCGGGTCGTCGGTCCAGGACTTGGGCAGGTAGAGCTCGCGGTCCACCAGGGCGCGGCCGGCCGTGCTGGCGTAGGCGGCGAAGACGCCGATCTGGCAGTTCTCGATGCGCCCGGGGGCCCGTATTTCAATAAGTGCTCGGTAGAGGGGTGTTGGTGGGAGTCTGAGATATGCCCCCGTGTCTGTCAGGCCGCGTTGCCGCTCGTGCTCTGCGGACCAAGTTCGATCAGATCCTGCCGCACTTCGATGAGCGCCGCCGTCGGTTGTACCTGGCCAGTGAGGCGACGGCCCTCGGCCGTGGCGGGATCGTCCGGGTCGCCGTCGCCGCCGCCTCCGGCACCAGCACTGCAACCATCGCGCGAGGTGTGGCCGAGTTAGCCGGTTGCAGTGCTGGTGCCGGCCGCAAGCGGCTGACAGACACCGACCCTGGTCTGCTGCCCGCGCTGGAGTCGCTGATCGAGCCGCACACCCGAGGCGACCCCGTCTCCCCGTTGCGGTGGACCACGCTGTCGTTACGGGCCCTGGCCTCGACCCTCACCGCACAGGGCCACCCGGTCAGCGCTTCAACCGTCGGACACCTGCTGCACACCCTGGGCTACAGCCTGCAGGGAACCGCGAAGACAACAGAGGGCATCAGCCATCCGGACCGCGATGCCCAGTTCACCCACCTGAATGCCACCGCCGCCGCGTTCTTCGACGACGCCCAGCCGGTGATCAGCGTCGACACCAAGGCCAAGGAATGGCTCGGCAACCGGGACCGGCCCGGTCGCACCTGGCGGCCGGGCAAGAACGCGATCAAGGTGCACTGCCACACGTTCACCACCAACGAGCAGCCCATGGCGATCCCCTACGGGATCTACGACATTGCCAACAACAGCGGATGGGTCAACGTCGGCACCGACCACGACACCGCCCAGTCGCTCACTGTCTCCCGTTCCACCGCGAGCGCCAGACGCGCCGGCCACGACACACCGGACCGACCCGACGCTGACCGCGATGCTCACCGATCCGGCCCTGACCGGCATGTCACGAACCGCCTTCGCGTATTTGGTGATGGTCTCGGAGCCTTTCTGGGACGCCTTGGCCGAGGCAGCATTCCAGCGACGCTTCCACCGCCCGCGCAGCTACCGCCACCCACAGACCAGCAGCGTGGACCACACCCACCGGCTCCTTGCAGCCATCCTGCGCCGCCGCAGAGCGGTGACCATGACGTTCCTGGCCCAACTACTGGGCGTCAACCGCACCAACCTGTCCATCCAGTACCAGGACGCAAAACGGCTCCTGGACCTGCACCGGATCCTCGTCACGCCGATACCAGGATCGCCCGCCCGCACATTGGAACAGCTACACGCCCGAACAACCCCTGCGGAAACCCCTCGCTGACAGTTATTGAAATACGGGCCCCGGCGGTGCCGGAGTACTGCCGCTGGACTCCGGCGGAGGTGGTGCCCTTCTTCAAGAATCCGGTGTCGTCGATGATCAGTACTCCGTCGGGGCGGCCGAGGTGTTCGGCGATGTAGGTCTGCAGGTCATCGCGGATGTCGTCGGGGTTCCAGCAGGCGCGGGAGAGCAGGTGCTGCAGCCCGTCGGGGGTGGAGTGACCAGCCTCCTCGGCAGCGTGTGAGGTCGGACCGGGGCGCCCGGCCGACGTTGCCGTCGGTGGGTTTCCCCGGCCCGCCTCCCGAACCGGACGTGCCCGATCTCCAGGCATCCGGCTCTCCACAAGCCCTCTCAGACGGCCGCTGCCATCGTGGTCCCGCTGGGCCAGGGCGAGGGGATCTTGTTTCCGCGATACAGATAGCGGTTGGTCCGCACCTTCGCGCACCTGAACAAGACCACCTCGTCGTCGACGGGCCACCATCGGCCCGCGCAGTAACGACGGCGCAGACTCTTCCAGTTGGACCGGCGGTGTTTGCGCCGCAGCCACCCGAATACCTGCCGCCATGTGAAGGCAGACAGGTACTGGAAGGTCGCGGACGACACGCCGTGCCGGAAGTACGCCGTCCAGCCCCGCAGCACCGGGTTGAGCTGGTGCAGCACGACTGCCAGTGGCAGGTTCGTGTCCTGTCGGCACAGCGTCTTGACCTTCTCCTTGACGGCCTGGAGGGCCTTCTTGGAGGGGTAGAGGTAGACGTAGTGCTTCTGGGTCCCGCGTTTGCGATGACGCTGGAGGCGCCACCCGAGGAAGTCCAGCCCCTCGTCGATATGGGTGATCGCCGTTTTTTCCACCGACAGACGCAGTCCCATCGGGGCGAGTACTTCCGCCACCTGGGTGCGCATGTCCTCGGCCTGTCCACGAGTCCC
>NZ_JBSFUW010000111.1:0-2998 GCF_053591995.1 Streptomyces sp. NPDC002835
CGGCACCCGCCGCGATCAGCTCGTCCCGCAGCACGACCGCGCCCGGAGCATCCAGCCCCCGGCGCGACAGCAGCAACAGGGTCCGCACCCCATGCACGGCCACGAGATGCCGAGCGACCTCCGAACCCAGGCCACCTGTACCACCGGTCACCAGAACCGTTCCGTCCCCCAACGGGGACTCCACCACACAGAGTGAGGTACCGAGCCGGGCCAGGCGGCCCACATGCACGACGCCGTCACGGACCAGCACCTGGGACTCACCCGCCGCAAGCACCTCCGCGACCGGCAACTCACCACCACCCTCGACGTCCACCAACACGAACCGACCCGGATTCTCCGACTCCGCCGCCCGCACCAAACCCCACACCGCAGCACCCGCCAGGTCGGACCCCGACACCGCACCCCGCGTCACAAAAGCCAGACGGGAAGAAGCATCAGACCGCCCCAGCCACTCCTGCACCGCGCCCAGCACCTCAGCCGCAGCCTCATGCACCGCCTCAGGCGACACACCACCGGCCACCGGAAAGACCGTCAATCCCGCATCCGCGACAGCAGACGCCCCCGACACTTCAGCCGGCACCCACTCCAGACACAACAAACCATCCCGCCCAGGCACCCCCGAAGGCGCTACCGCCGGGGTTCCAAGCACCAGCTCCGCCACCGTCAGCACCGGCTCGCCCGCTGCATCCACCAGCACCAGCGATACGGAGTCCTCGCCCGTACGGCCGATCCGCGCCCGCACCACCGACGCACCCCCCGCATGCAACGACACCCCACGCCAGGAGACCGGCACCAACCCCCGCTCCCCCACAACCTCCCGCACCACCTCAGCCAGCAACGCCGGATGCAGACCGTAGAGCCCTGCGTCCTCGCCACGGACCGGCAGAGAGGCGTCAACGACCAGTTCGTCGCCGGTCAGGTCCAGGGCGGCGCCCTCGGGGGTCAACCGTCCGTTAGCGTGGCAGGTCCACGGTGCGTCGGGCGTCTCCTCGTGGCGCGTGTAGCAGCCGACCGTGCGCGCGCCGGTCTCGTCCGGGGCGCCGACCGTGACCTGGACGACCACGGCGCCCGTCTCGGGCAGGACGAGGGGCTGGTCGGTGAGGGTGAGTTCGCCGATGTGCTCGCACTCGGCCTGTTCGCCGGCCCGCAGCACCATCTCCAGCAGGCCCTCGCTCGGGAAGACCACGGGCTGCCCGCCGTCGGAGGCGTCCGCGAGCCAGGGCAAGGCGGCCAGGGTGAGCCGGCCGGTGAGCAGCATGCCGCCGCCGGAATCGGCGGGGCTGACGGCCGCACCCAGGAGGGCGTGCCCGGTCGTGGCAAGGCCGGCACCCGCGACGTCGCCCGTGCGGACGGCCGGCACGGGCCAGTAGCGCTCGCGCTGGAAGGCGTACGTCGGCAGGTCCACCCGTCGGGCGCCCGTGCCCTCGTACAGCCGTGCCCAGTCGACTTCCACGCCCGCGCAGTACAGCCGTGCCAGCCCGTCGACGAGCGTGCTTTCCTCGCCCCGGCCCCTGCGCAGCACCGGCGTGAACGTGATGTCCGCCGGGTCCTCGTCGCTCAGGATCTCCTGGGCGAGGGCGGTCAGGACTCCGTCGGGGCCGAGTTCTGCGAAGGCTGTGGCTCCTGCCGTACGTAGGGCGCGTATGTCGTCGGCGAACCGTACGGTCTCCCGTACGTGCCGCACCCAGTACTCCGGGTCGCACACCAGCGCGGCATCAGTGGCCATCGGAATCCGCGGCGCGGAGAACGACAGCCCTTCCACCACCGCGCGGAACTCGTCCAGCATCGGGTCCATGAGCGGCGAGTGGAACGCGTGCGACACTCGCAGCCGGGACGTCTTCAGCCCCAGTTCACTGAAGTGCGCGTCCATCTTCTCGACGGCGTCCTCCGTGCCGGAGACGACCAGTGAGGTGGGGCCGTTGACCGCGGCAAGGGACACGAACTCGGCGAGTAGTGGCCGGACTTCGTCTTCTGCTGCCTGGACGGCGAGCATCGCGCCGCCCTCGGGCAGGGCCTGCATCAGCCGGCCTCGGGCGGCCACGAGCGCACACGCATCCGCCAGCGACAACACCCCCGCCACATGAGCGGCCGCGATCTCGCCGACCGAGTGCCCGGCCACAAAGTCCGGCCACACACCCAACGACTCCACCAGCCGGAACAACGCCACTTCCACCGCGAACAGACCCGCCTGCGCGAACATGGTTCCGTTCAGCGCATCCCCGTCCTCACTCCACACCACCTCCCGCACCGGTACGTCACACTCGGCGCAGACCGCGTCGAAGGCCTCCGCGAACACCGGGAACCGCGCGTACAACTCCCGTCCCATACCCAGCCGTTGCGAGCCCTGGCCGGAGAACATCATCGCGAGGGACTGCTCGCGGGCCACTCCGCGCGCGATCTCGGCGCCGTCCACGCGCACCGCACGGTGCGCGAAGCGCGCCCGTGAGGCCGCCAGCGAGAAGCCCAGGTCGACCGCGGAACCCGTCACCTTCGACAACCGCTCCAGCTGCGCATCCAGCGCGGCCTGCGACCTGCCCGACACCACCTGCGGCGCCACGACCATCGCCTCGGTCGGTTCGACCGGTGTTTCGACCGCCTGTTCCAGGATGACGTGTGCGTTGGTGCCACTGAGGCCGAACGAGGAGACACCCGCACGCCACGGCCGGCCCGTGTCGGGCCACGTCGCGTTTTCTGTAAGGAGGTTGACGGCTCCGGGCGTCCAGTCGACGTGGCTGGACGGCCTGTCCACGTGCAGGGTGCGCGGCAGCACACCCTCCCGCATCGCCAGCACCATCTTGATCACACCGGCCACACCGGCGGCCGCCTGCGTGTGTCCGATGTTCGACTTCACGGAGCCCAGCAGCAGGGGGTGTTCGCGGTCCTGACCGTATGCGGTGAGCAGTGCCTGCGCCTCGATCGGGTCGCCCAGCGGCGTACCCGTACCGTGCCCCTCCACCACGTCCACATCGGCCGCCGACAGCCCGGCAGCCGCCAACGC
>NZ_JBSFUW010000112.1:0-2997 GCF_053591995.1 Streptomyces sp. NPDC002835
TGCGCCTCGACCGCGTCGACCTGCACAGGGGTGAGACCGGCATTGGCGAGGGCCTGCCGGATCACCCCCTGCTGGGAAGGACCGTTCGGCGCGGTCAGGCCGTTGCTGGCGCCGTCCTGGTTGACGGCCGTGCCCCGCACGATGCCCAGGACCGGGTGTCCATGCCGTTCGGCATCGGAGAGCCGCTCCAGCAGCAGCATGCCGACGCCCTCGCCCCAGCCGGTGCCGTCGGCGGCCTCGGCGAAGGCCTTGACCCGGGCGTCGGGGGCGAGTCCCCGCTGCCGGCTGAACTCCACGAAGACCTCGGGAGTCGACATGACCGTCACACCGCCCGCGAGGGCGAGCGAGCACTCGCCGGAGCGCAGGGACTGGGCGGCCATGTGCAGGGCGACCAGGGACGACGAGCAGGCGGTGTCGACGGTGACGGCCGGGCCCTCCAGACCCAGGGTGTATGCCACGCGGCCCGACGCCACGCTGCCCGCGATACCCGTACCGAGGTACCCCTCGACGGTCTCCGGCACCTGCCGGAGCAGGGTGGCGTAGTCCTGCCCGTTGCTGCCGACGAAGACGCCGGCCTTGCTGCCGCGCAGGGACTTCGGGTCGATGCCGGCCCGCTCGAGGGCCTCCCAGGAGGTCTCAAGCAGCAGCCGCTGCTGCGGGTCCATGGCCAGGGCCTCGCGCGGGTTGATGCCGAAGAAGGCCGTGTCGAACTCGCTCACGCCCTGGAGGAAGGCCCCTTCGCGCACATACGACGTGCCGGAACGGTCCGGGTCGGCGTCGTAGAGCGCCTCCAGGTCCCAGCCGCGGTCGGCGGGGAACGGCGCGACCGCGTCGCCGCCCGCCGCCAGCAGCGCCCACAGCTGCTCGGGCGTCCGGATCCCGCCCGGGAAGCGGCAGCTCATGGCCACGATCGCGATCGGGTCGTCGTCGGCCAACGGCGCACCGGGAGTGGCCACCTGCCCGGCCGCGGCGGTGTCGCCTCCGAGGCCGGGGAACTCGCCCAGCACATGGCGGGCGAGCTCGGTCGCCGTCGGGTAGTCGAAGATCACGCTGGTGGTCAGCCGCAGCCCGGTGGCCGCGTTGAGCCGGTTGCGCAGCTGGACCGCGCCGAGCGAGTCGAAGCCGAGCTCCTTGAACGCGCGGTTCGGAGCCACCGACTGCGGCCCGGCGTGGCCGAGCACCAACGCCGCCTGCGTACGCACCGAATCCAGCACCAGCTCCTCCCGCTGCGGCGCCGTCAGCGCGGCCAGCTGCCCGGCCAGCGACGACTCCTCGGCGCGCTGCGCTCCGCCGGACACGGCCGGCCCGGCCGCCGCCCGCAGATCCCGTACGTCCGCCAGGTCGGAGATCAGCGGGCTGGGACGGGCGGCGGTGTACGCCGGTACGAAGCGGGCCCAGTCGATGTCGGCGACGGTCACGGCCGGAGTGCCGTGGCCGACGGCCTGGGCCAGCGCGGTGAGCGCGAGGTCCGGGGTCATCGGGGGGAACCCGCTGCGGTGCAACTGCTCCGCCGCCGCGTGCCCCGTCGCCATACCGGAGTCCGCCCAGGCACCCCACGCCACGGAGGTGGCGGGCAGCCCCAGCGCGTGCCGCCGCTGTGCCAGCGCGTCCAAGTAAGCGTTCGCGGCCGCGTAGTTGGCCTGGCCCTCGTTGCCGAAGGTGGCGGCCGCCGAGGAGAACAGGACGAACGCGTCCAGGTCCAGGTGACGCGTGTACCGGTCGAGAAGCGCGGCGGCGGTGGCCTTCGGACGCAGGACATGGTCGAGGCGGTCGGCGGTGAGGTGGTCCAGTACGCCGTCGTCGAGGCTGCCGGCGGTGTGCACGACCGCGGTGAGGCCCGGGTGCTCGGCGACCAGGGCGCGCACCGACTCGGGGTCGCTCACATCACAGGCCGCGAAGGTCACCGTGACGCCGAGCGCGGTGAGGTCGTCGTGCAGGGCGGTGGCCCCGGGGGCCTCGCCGCCGCGCCGGCTGGCGAGGACGAGTTGCTCGGCGCCGTTCTCGGCGGCCCAGCGCGCCACGTGTGCGCCGAGCGCGCCGGTGCCGCCGGTGATCAGGACGGTGCCGCGCGGCTGCCAGCCCGTACCGCTGCTGCCTGCCGCCCGGGTCAGTCGGCGCGCGAGGACACCGGCCTCGCGGACCGCCACCTGGTCCTCACCGCCGGGCGTCGCGGCCAGTACGGCACGCAGGTGTGCGCCGCCGCGCTCGTCGAGCTGTTCGGGCAGGTCGACCAGCCCGCCCCAACGGTCGGGGTGTTCGAGAGCCGCGACCTGCCCCAGGCCCCAGACCTGCGCCTCGGCGTGGTGGGCGAGCGGGTCGGAGCCGCCGGTGGTGACCGCACCCTGGGTGGCGCACCAGAGGGGAGCCTCGACGCCCGCGTCGCCGAGCGCCTGGACGAGCGCCAGGGTCGGGGCGACCGTACCGGGCTCCTCCTCACCGTCGGCGTCCGCGAGCGCGAGCAGCGACAGCACGCCAGTCACCGGCGCGTCGAACTCCGCGCGCGCTTCCCGCAGTTGCTCGGCAAAACGCTCCCGGTCGGCCACGGCGGTGTCGAGCACGACCTGCCGTACGGCACCGTGCCCGCTCTCCAGAGCCCGGACGACGTCACGTACGAGAGGCCGGCTCTCGTGACCGGCAGGCAGCAACAGCAACCAGTCGCCGGTGAGTTCAGCCGTGTCGGACGCATCCGGCATCGGCCGCCACACCACCCGGTAGCGCCAGCCGTCCACCGGTGAACCACCGGTCTGCTCCCTGCGCCCGGACCTCGCGTCGAGCCAGTACCGGCGGCGCTGGAAGGCGTACGTCGGCAGGTCGGCCCGGCGCGGCGTGTTCCCCCGGCCGGTGAAGAAGGCCTGCCGGTCGACGGGTGTCCCGTTGACGTGGAGTTCGGCTGCGGCGCGGGTTAGTACTGCAACGGTCTTTTGCGTGACGGGGCGGCGGCTGGTGCGTTGTGCTGGTCATGGGGTGGGAGAGTGTGCGGGCGGGTGCCCGGGAGTG
>NZ_JBSFUW010000113.1:0-2742 GCF_053591995.1 Streptomyces sp. NPDC002835
CGAAGTTCGCGCTCCGCGGCCGCGAGCGCCTGGGCCTGCTGCGGGTCAAGGAGGACGCCCTGGTGCTGCACTCGATGCACTGGCCGGACGAGATCCGCTCCCCGGCCTCGCTGGCGCCGCCCGCATGCGTTATCTAGTGCTTCTGGGCCCCAGCGCAGGTTTGCGGCTTTCAGGCATGTCTGGCAAGTAGTTGAGCGCGATCGGGTGGGGGTAGGGGGCTGGGCCACCGCGTGGCGGTCAGGTAAGGAGGGTGGCGAAGGTGCCGGCCACGGTGGTGGCGAGGGTGACGACAGCGGCGAAGGTCAGGGCGGCGCGGGTGAGAGCGGCGGGATAGGTGGCGCCGTCCATGCGGGCGAGTTTGCCCGCGCCGGCGGCGGCCAGCAGCGCGACGACGATCACGAGTGTGGTGGTGAGGAGGAGGACGGCGACGTTCACGGCAGACTCCCGTCAAGCGGTGGGGTGTTGACGTGGACGAAGGTCTCGGAATCGGTGTGCGCCATGGTGCGCCGGGACGAAGATGGACACCGGCGAACACATCACCACCCGGGGGGCGAGCACGTGCACGACGAACGGACCGGTCACACTCCGGACTCGGCTCTATCGGAACTGCGCAGGAGGCTGGAGGGCGGGCTGGCCAGGGCCGGGCTGAAGAAGACGGATCTCGTCGTTCGGACAGGACTGAGCCGTATGACCGTGCAGCTGGCGTTTCAGGCCGCCGGGCCGGTGCCGTCGGCACAGACGTTGACGGCGCTGGTAAGCGCGCTGAGACTGCGGCCGGTTGAGGAACTCCTGGCGCTGCAGCGGGTCGCGGCCGGTAGCGGGAACGGTGAACGGCCGGGGCCCGGCCGGCCGATCGGGCAGTGGGATCCGTACGCGCTGGAGGTCCACCCGGCCAGTACCGTCCAGGACGGTTCCGGCTTGCCGGAGCAGCAGTCACTGCCCGGCTATGTACCCCGCGAGCACGACCTGATCCTGGCGGAGGCGGTGCGGGAGGCCGGGCAGGGCCACAGCCGGATGCTGGTCTTGGTGGGTGAGTCCTCGACGGGGAAGACGCGGGCGTGCTGGGAGGCCGTGCAGCCGCTGGCGGAGCCGGGGTGGCGGCTGTGGCATCCCTTCGATCCCACCCGGGCGGAGGCCGCGCTGGAGGATCTGCACCGTGTCGGCACACGCACGGTGGTATGGCTGAACGAGGCCCAGCATTACCTCGGTGACCGTGCGTCCGGTGAGCGGATCGCTGCAGCTGTGCACGACATGCTGACCAGCCCACAGCGCGGGCCGGTCCTTGTACTGGCCACGCTGTGGCCCGACTACTTCAAGCAGTACACCGCCCTGCCCGCCCCCGGCGAGCCAGATTCGCACAGCCGGGTCCGGGAACTGCTCGCCGGACGAACCGTGAGCGTCCCCAACGCCTTCGACACCCCCGCCCTGGCTGCGGCAACTGCATTGGCCGAGGGCGGTGACCGGCTGCTGGCCGACGCCCTCACCCGCGCCCGCGCCGACGGACGCCTCACGCAAGACCTCGCAGGAGGCCCCGCGCTCCTGGAGCGCTACCAGGCCGGCAACCCGGCCGCCAAAGCACTCCTGGAAGCGGCAATGGACGCCCGCCGCCTCGGCGTCGGCCTGCACCTGCCGCAGGCCTTCCTCACCGACGCCGCCCCCGATTATCTCCACGACACCGACTGGAACCAGCTCACCGACGACTGGGCAGAAAGGGCCTACGCCGAACTCGCCAGACATGTCCACGGGAAACAGGCTCCCTTGAGCCGGGTCACCCCCCGACCCCAAAGGCGCCCACCCGGCTCCGCTACACCTGCCGACGCCCCCTCACCGCGGCCGGCGGGGCCTGTGTTCCGCCTTGCCGACTACCTCGACCAATACGGCCGCACCACCCGCCGACATCTGTGCCCGCCCGCCTCCTTCTGGCACGCTGCCCACACCCACGTCACCCACCCTGACGACCTAGACAAGGTCACTGAGGCAGCCGAAGACCGGCACCGCCTGCAATGGGCCCACCACCTCCTACACCGCGCCGCCGACCACGGCAGCACCAGAGCGCTGCACCACCTGGCCGTGGAGCGGGAGACGACCGACTGGGACTGGGACCTCGAGGACGCCTTCTACCGGCAGGCCGCCTTCCACGGCAACACCCGCGTCCTATCCCACCCGAACCCGTCCCGCCTGGCCCGGATGCGTGAGAGGGCCGGGGACCGGGAAGGGGCCGAAGCCATTGCCCGGCAGGCCGCCGACCACGGCAACACGAACATCCTGCATGGCCTGGCCGGGATGCGGGAGGAGGCCGGGGACCAGGAAGGCGCCGAAGCCCTCTACCGGCAGGCCGTCGACCACGGCGACACGAACGCCATGATCGACCTAGCACTGATGCGGGAGGAGGCCGGGGACCAGGAAGGCGCCGAAGCCCTCTACCGGCAGGCCGCCGAGCACGGCGACACGGAGGCG
The DNA here is from genome assembly GCF_053591995.1 of Streptomyces sp. NPDC002835. Lineage (NCBI taxonomy): Bacteria > Bacillati > Actinomycetota > Actinomycetes > Kitasatosporales > Streptomycetaceae > Streptomyces > Streptomyces sp. NPDC002835. Next base: position 2,458 of record NZ_JBSFUW010000113.1, read on the forward strand.
CTGTCCCGCCTGGCCGGGATGCGGGAGGAGGCCGGGGACCGGGAAGGCGCCGAAACCCTCTACCGACAGGCCGCCGACCACGGCATGGCGGGACAGCGCCCCGGCGGGGAGGTGTTTAGAAGGCGGTGGCCGTACGGCCTGGACCCGGACGGTACGCCGACGCCCCAATGGCAGAAACTCTTCCTGGGCTTCTGAGAGGGCGTTTGATCTAGTCAGATTGCCCTTTATCTCCTAGTAAGTTCCTCGCCAGGTGGGTGTGGTCTCGTCCGTTATGCGCTTGGCGAG
>NZ_JBSFUW010000114.1:0-2516 GCF_053591995.1 Streptomyces sp. NPDC002835
GGTGAGGTGACGACGGCGTTGCGGGTGAGCAGGACCAGCCGGGAGTCGGCGAACCGCTCCTCCGCCAGCCACCGCTTGACCAGGTCCAACGCCCCGTACAGCACCTCATGGACCCGCGCGGCGAGCTTGTCGGTGCCGTCCTGCTGAGGCGCGTACGGCACGACCACCACGTCCGGGACGACGTCCAGTGTGGCCACGGAGTCCAGGTCGTCGGCCGCGAAGACCGTCGCACCGGTCTCCTCCAGCGTCCGTCCCACCCGCAGCGGGTCCGGCCCGACGACCGCCCAGCGCCGCGCCGCGACGGGGGAGAGCCCCGCGGAGGCCGGCACCCAGTCCATGCGGAACAGGCTGTCGTTCACGGGAGAACCGGCCGCCTCCAACTGCGCGGTGACCACCGGCCGTACGACCAGCGACTCAGCCGTGGCGACCGGCATGCCGGCCGGGTCGGCCACGGTGACCGACACGGTGTCCTCGGCGTCCCCGAGCGGAGCCACGCGCACCCGCAGCGCGGCGGCGCCCGCCGCGTGCAGGGTCACCCCGCTCCACGAGAACGGCAGCCGCGCCCGGCCCTCGCCCGCCGCGGGCAGCACGCCCAGACCCAGCGCGTGCAGCGCCGCGTCCATCAGTGCCGGGTGGATGCCGTACTCCGCGGCCTCGGCGGACTCCTCCTCCGGCAGCGCGACCTCGGCGAAGACCTCGTCACCGCGCCGCCAGGCGGCCCGCAGGCCGTGGAAGGCAGGGCCGTAACCGTAGCCCTGCTCGGCCAGCCTGTCGTAGTAGCCCTCGGTCTCCACCGGCTCGGCCCCGGAGGGCGGCCATGTGGTCATGTCGGCATCGGGCCTCGGGGACTGCTCTACGGGGGCCAGGGTGCCGGTGGCGTGCCGGGTCCACGGCTCGTCGCTGCCGGCGTCCTGCGCGCGTGAGTGGAGAGTCAGCTCGCGCCGCCCCGAGTCGTCAGGTGCGCCCACGTTCAACTGCACGTCCACCCCGCCCCGTTCGGGAAGGATCAGGGGTGCTTCGAGGGTGAGTTCCTCTACGGTGCTGCAGTCGACGTGGTGGCCGGCCTGGAGGGCGAGTTCGAGGAACCCGGTGCCGGGGAGCAGGACGGTGCCGGCTACGGCGTGGTCGGCGAGCCAGGGGTGGCTCTGCAACGATAGCCGCCCGGTGAACAGGTGCGTGTCCGTGCCGGCCACCTCCACGGCAGCCCCCAGCAGCGGATGATCGGCGGCCGCCAGGCCCGCGCCGGAGAGGTTCGTCCGGCTGTCGGTGGTGGGGTTGATCCAGTAGCGCTGGTGCTGGAAGGGGTAGGTGGGGAGGTCGGTGACGCGGTTGGTGCGCGGGGTGGGCCAGTTGATGGGGTGGCCGTGGGTGTGGAGGTGTGCTGTCGAGGTGAGGAGGCGGGTGAGGGTGCCTTCGCCTCGGCGGAGGGTGCCGGTGGTGAGGGCGTCGGTTGAGGCTTCTTCGATGCTGTAGGTGAGGACGGGGTGGGCGCTGGACTCGATGTAGGTGGTGTGGCCGTCGTCGGTGAGCTGCTGGATGGCGGTGTGGAAGTGGACGGTCTGGCGGAGGTTGCGGTACCAGTAGCCGGCGTCGAGCGCCTCGGTGTTCAGGAAGCCGGGTTCGACGGTGGAGAAGAAGGGGATGTCTGCCGGGCGGGGCTGGATTCCCGCGAGGGCATGGGCCAGTCGGGCTTCGATGGCTTCGACGTGTGCGGAGTGTGAGGCGTAGTCGACGGGGATGAGCCGGGCCCGGATGTCCTGGCCCTGAAGGTCCGCGACCAGGGTTTCGACGGCGTCCTTGTCGCCCGAGACGACAGTCGTATGAGGGCCGTTGATCGCGGCGATGCCTACACCACTCGGAAGGCGCTCTTCGATCACGCGGGCGGGCTGGGGGATGGAGGCCATGGTGCCCAGCCCGGCGAGGTGTTCGCCGATGATCCTGGCGCGTACGGCGACGACCTTGGCCGCGTCCTCCAGCGAAAGTGCACCCGCCACAGCCGCGGCGGCGATCTCGCCCTGGGAGTGGCCGACGACCGCATCCGGACGGACACCGAGTTCCTGCCAGGTCGCGGCGAGGGACACCATCACCGCCCAGGTCACAGGCTGGATGACGTCGACCCGGTCCAACTCCGCGCCGGAGCGCAGCACCTCGGTCAGCGACCAGTCGACGTAAGGCGCGAGCGCCTCCTCACAACGAGCCATCGACTCCGCGAACGCGGGCGAGCTGTCCAGGAGTTCGGCACCCATACCGGCCCACTGCGTCCCCTGGCCCGGGAACACGAACACGGTCCTCCCGGTCTCGTCGGGCGCGATGCCCTGCACGAGGTGGGGTGAGGGCTCCCCCTGAGCGAGGGCGTCGAGCGCGGCGGTGAGAGCGTCGGGGGTCTCGGCGACGACCACGGCGCGGTGCTCGAACAGGGCGCGCCCGTTGGCGAGCGTGTTGGCGACGGCTGCGGTGTTCAACTCGGGCCGCTGCTCGACGTATTCGCGGAGCTGCCGTGCCTGGTCGCGCAGCGC
>NZ_JBSFUW010000115.1:0-2427 GCF_053591995.1 Streptomyces sp. NPDC002835
GTTGGGTCGGCCGCGCGGTGAGGTGCTCGCCGTGGGGCGAGTCCTGTTCCGCGCGGCCTCCCGCCGAACCGGACATGACGGTTTCCCGGTCATCCGGCTCTCCAGTGACTACTGCGTGAGTGATCTGGCTGGCCGTTCTGAATGGATACGGTCGTGGCAGACGTCGCAGGCCACGACCGTTTTGCGTCGTCGGTGAAGCATGACGCGTGCCCAGTCGGAAGGCTGCCATCCGGCATGTGCGAGGTCGGCGAGAGCACGGACGTGGTGCACCTGTACATTTCCCTTGCTTCCGCAGATCTCGCAGGTATCCGCCAGGAGTCTCGCGATGAGTTCCTTCTGCGGATAGTCCACCCGCACCGGCTCGCGGTCGGCGAGTTCCGTCGCTCGCTGCCGTTGGAGGGGAATTCCGCCGAACCGTGCCACCAGTGGTTTCCTGTTCTTCCGCTCGATACGGGCCTCGAAGCACACCCGGGGCCCGTTGGGCGTGTCAATTCTGGCCTTGTGCTTGGCGGCCATCTTCGACACTGACGAACGGTGCTTGGCGGCAAGGGTCTTGAGCATGGATGTCTCCATGACCCATTGCAGCCGGTGCAGCCGGAAGACATCTCCGGCGAGCAGGTAGTACTGGACAACGCCCCGGTAGACGCTCCCGAAGGTCGCCACGATCGCGTGATCGCTGCTGTTGATCAGGGCTGTCTTCTTCGCGGGTTCTCCGCGGGCGAGATAGGGGGCGCACTTGGACTTGATCACATCCCGTGGGACACGGAGAGCGATCTGGCCGTTGACCCGACGGTAACGGCCGGTCTTCTTCGTGTCGTTGTGCTGGGTCGTGATCTCGTAGCCGAGAAACCTCGCTGCCCCGGTGCGGGCATGAGTGATCAGCGTCTTTTCCTGGGACAGCTCCAGCTTGAGTTCGTCACGCAGGAACTGGGTTAGGTATTGCTTGATCTGCTCGGCCTCGGCTTTCGGTCCGGTGAAACCGAGGAGATGATCGTCCGCATAGCGTATGTAGCGCAGCCTGCGATATGCCGGATCGTCTGGATCCGCGCTGGGCAGGCTGACCATCCGCTGACGCAGCGCGCGGGCCTGGACCCGGTCACCGCGCCGGCGGGCTTTCGCCAGCAGATTCTGCAACTCCAGATAGGCCGGGTTTCTGGCCCGGCGCTTCCCTCGGGTGTACTCCGGAATAAGAACTGTCTCGACGAACTCATCCAGCTTGTGCAGGTAGATGTTGGACAGGACCGGGGAGGCCACTCCGCCTTGCGGCGCTCCGGAGAGCGTGGCACCCCATCTCCAGTCCTCCAGGTATCCGGCCTTGAGCATGTTGCGCACCAGCCGCAGAAACCGCTGGTCACGGATCTTCTCGCCGAGGATCGACAGCAGCACCTGATGGTCCAGGCTGCCGAAGCAGTCGGCGATGTCCCCTTCGATGAACCAGGACGTCCCGGTCCAGGTGTGGTCGACCTCCCGCAAAGCGGTATGGCAGCCACGGCGGGGACGGAATCCATGAGAGCGGTCGGAGAACGTCGGCTCGTAATACGCCTCCAATAAAAGGCGGATCACTTCACCGACGAGTTTGTCCGACCAGGTCGGCAGCCCCAGCGGACGCGTCTTCCCGTTCTTCTTCGGGATTTGGACACGCCGGACCGGATGGAAGCGGTAGCGCTCGTGGCGCATCGCATCGATGATCCGGTCGATCTTCCGCTGTGACATGCCGTCCACGGTTTCCGACGTGACCCCGGGCGTCATCGCGCCATGGTTGGCGTAGATCCGCCCGTAGGCCAGCAGATACAATTGCGGATTGAACAGCTGCCGAAACAGTTCATCACACGGCAGGCCACGCCTGCCGCGTTCACGCAGGACACCCAGCACCGTTTTGGCGCTCTGCATTACGCATACCTCCCGACTCTGTGGTGTCCGAATCACCTGGCCCCCTTCGCCCGATGTGGACGGCTTTCCCGTCCTCCCTGACCGGTCGTTACTCCGGCGACTACTACGGGGCCTCCGTCGCCATAGGACTCGCATCCCGTAGGCGATCCCACGTTCGTCCCTGTCTGTACGTTCTAGCGCGACACAGGCGTCCCACTCATCTCCTTGAATGTCCTCGCTGGACATCGCTCCGAGCTCCGGAAGTGCACCGGACAACCTTCGAATCCAGGGCAGAGCACGGCGCCGGTTTCAGTCGTCTTTCCGGCGGATGGGAACTTGCATCTTCTGGAGATTGGGCTTCAAACAATCCAGTCTTCGCCATATCGCGCGGGCCGCCCAGCACACCGTCTCTGACAACTGAGCCCGGTCACTGGTTTTCTGACATGCTGTTGTCCCCTTCACCTTTCGGATCCAGGTAAGTCATCCGGCCCAGAAACCTCCTTCCGAGTTCCTCCCGGCTGAGCCGGGGATACAAACAGAGCGCCTCGTGGCGCACAA
>NZ_JBSFUW010000116.1:0-2272 GCF_053591995.1 Streptomyces sp. NPDC002835
GAGGTGTCCGGGTCCATCGCGTTGAGGAACCACAGCCGCCGCTGGCCGAACGACGCCGGAACCACCTCGCCGCGCGGCACGGAACGCAGCGCGGGTATCGCGGAAACGCCTTGTGCCTGCGTGAGTTCGGCCTCGCCGAGCGCGACGGCCAGCTCTGCCACGGTCGGCGCTTCGAACACGGTGCGGACGGAGACGTCCACGCCGAGTACGGTGCGGATGCGGCTGACGAGCCGGGTGGCGAGCAGGGAGTGGCCGCCCAGGTCGAAGAACCCGTCGTCGATGCTCACCTGCTCCAAGGTGAGGCCGAGGATGTCGGCGAACACCTGGCAGAGCGTCGCCTCCCGCTCGTTGCGCGCGGCACGCCCGCGGGCCGGGCCGCGGACGGGGGCGGGCAGCGCCGCCTTGTCCACCTTCCCGTGGACGGTGAGCGGCAGGGCGTCGAGGCGGACGAACGCGCTGGGCACCATGTAGTCCGGCAGTGCGGCCGCCACCGAGGCACGCACCTCGGACTCCTCCGGCTCCGCATCCGCGGCCGGCACGTAGTAGGCGACGATGCGCTTGTCACCGGGCGGGTCGGTACGCACCACTGCCACCGCCTCCCGTACCCCCGCGAGGCCCGCCAGTGCCGTTTCGATCTCGCCGAGTTCGATACGGAAGCCGCGCACCTTGACCTGCTCGTCCGCGCGCCCCTCGAACTCCAGGGCACCGTCGGTGTTCCAGCGGACCAGGTCGCCCGTCCGGTACATCCGCGCACCGGGTTCCCCGAACGGGTCGGCCACGAAGCGGTCGGCGGTCAGATCCGGCCTGCCCAGGTAGCCCCGCGCGAGCCCGGCACCCGAGACGTACAGCTCACCCGTCACCCCGCGCGGCACCAGCCGCAGATGCCGGTCGAGCACGTAGACGCGCCGGTTGTCGAGCGGCCGGCCGATCGGCACCGAGTCGGGCACCCCGGCGGTGGACCGCAGGGTGTGCGCGAGAGGCATGACGGTCGTCTCGGTGGGGCCGTACCCGTTGTGCAGGAGCAGTGACGGATTGGCCGCCAGGACGCGCCGGGCCGCGGCGGCCGGCAGCGCCTCGCCGCCGACCATCAGCTCGTGCACGCCTGCGAGACATTCGGGCCGGTCCTCGGCGACGAGCCGGAAGACCGCCGCGGGCATGGCGAGGGCCCGGACCGCGTTCTCCTCGATGGTGCGGGCGAGTTCGGCGACGTCCAGCTCACCGGGCGGCGAGATCACCAGCTGACGCCCCGACAGCAGCGGCACCCACAGCTCGTACACCGAGGGGTCGAACGAGTGGGCCAGGTGCTGGAGGACCCGCTGCTGACCCGGCCCGGACCAGAGCGTGTCGAGGGCGAAGCCGACCACGTTCCGGTGCGGCACGCCGACGCCCTTGGGCTTGCCGGTCGACCCGGACGTGAACATCACATAGGCCAGCTGGTCCGGGCGGACGTGCACCCCGGGGTCCGTGTCGTCACCCGGCAGCGCGTCCACGCCGACCACCACGGTCGCCGCCCGCGCGGCCTCGTACCCCTCGACATCGGTCACCAGGACGACGACCGCGCTGTCCTCCAGCATCCCTGCCTGACGCTCCAGCGGACTGTGCGGATCGATGGGCACATAGGCGCCGCCCGCCTTGAGTACCGCGAGAACGGACACCACCAGCTCCACCGAGCGGCGCTGCAGGACCGCCACCCGGTCCTCGGCGCGCACACCGAGGGCCAGCAGCCGGCGGGCGAGCCGGTTCGCACGCCGGTCCAGCTCGGCATACGTCACCTCGCAGCCGTCGAAGACCAGGGCCACCGCGTCCGGAGCCGCGGCCACCTGCTCCGCGAACCGTGCGGGAACCGACGTCTCCGGAAGCGGCCGCTCCAGCCCCCGGCCGTCCGCGAGCAGCGCCGCGTGCTCCGTGCTGTCGAGCAACTCGGCCGCGCTGATGGGCTGGTGGGGTGCCTCGGCGTACCGGGCGAGCAGCCGTCCGAAGATATCGGTGAGCCTGTTCACGGTGTCCCGGTCGAACAGGGCGGTGCCGTAGTGCACCTTGCCCGTCATGCCGTCGGGCCGGCCGTCCGGGTCGAACCGTTCGAGCAGTTCCATCGACAGGTCGAACTGCTGCTCACCCGTGTGGAACGCCATCGGCTCGACAGCCAGTCCGTCCATCTCGACCGTCGCCCACGCACTGTTCTGGAGGGTGAGCATGACTTGGAAGAGGGGGTGGCGGGTGAGGGTGCGGGTGGGGTTGAGGACTTCGACGAGTCGTTCGAAGGGGATGTCCT
>NZ_JBSFUW010000117.1:0-1999 GCF_053591995.1 Streptomyces sp. NPDC002835
TCGCTACGAGAAGCGCGCCTACATCTACCTCGGCACCGTCACCCTCGCGGCCCTCATCATCTGGCTCCGCACATGATCCGAGAAACAGTGCCTAGGTAGCCGGCGTGGTTGAGCCGGTCGTTCTTCACCCAGCGCCGGGTGATGCTCGACTTCTTCCCAGAGGCTCTGGTGATGGGCGAGGAGCCTGCGTATGCCTTCAGGCCGCGGGCGTCGGCAAAGCGATTGCGGTCGTCGCCGATCTCGGCAAGCACCCGGGCGCCGAGTTGGACCCCGAGGCCGGGGAAGCTGAGGATGATGTCAGCGTCCGGGTGCTGAGGGAAACTCGCTTCGACCGCCCCGGCGAGGTCGTCGGCAGCCGTGCAAGCCGCCTCCAGTTGCACCAGGAGGGCGAGCATCTGCTTGCCGAGGGCTTCTTCAACCGGTGGCGAGTGGTGGGCCCACTCGGCCCGGAAGATCCCACGGATACGGTCCGCCTCGGTGGCGATGCTCCGTTCACGGCCGGCGCGCTTCAGCGCGGCCTGCAGCTGCGTGCGCGTGAGCCGTGCAGCCTGCGTCGGCGTGGCGGCCACCCTCAGGATCTCCCGTGCTTCCCGTCGGCAGAGACCGTTCCTCCAAGGCTCGAAGGCGGCCAGCGCGGCAGGGTAGTACTCGCGCAGAAGGGAGCGGAGCTGGTTGGAGATCTGCTGACGGTTCCACGTCGCATCCTGCTGGGCGCGTGCGAGCACGGCGATCGCTCGGCTGAGTTCGCTGTCGTCAGGCAAGGGGCGGTGAGCGTGCATGTCCGTGCGCAGGATGTTGGCCAGCACGAGGGCATCGCCGGGGTCGGACTTCTTGCGCGACACGCTGTGCCTGTCGCGGTAGCGTGCAGCGGCCATCGGGTTGATCGCGAAGACTTTGCGCTTCCCGGTCCGCAACACCGCCACCAGCAGGCCGCGCGAGGTCTCGATGGCCACCGGGATAGGCGCCTGCTCGGTGTCGCCGTGCTCGGCCAGCAGATCAAGCAAGGTGCGGTAGCCGACGGCATCGTCGGTGATGCGCAGCTTCGCGAGTAACTGGCCGCTGTCGTCGACCAGGGCGACGTCGTGATGCCGCTCGGCCCAGTCGATTCCGCAGTAGATCAAGGTCTTCCTTCCCCATGACGTGGTTGTACTGGTCACGAGCACATGCGGGCCACGCAGCGACCTAATTCCAGGACTCCGCCGTACGGCCGGTCCGCCACCTCAGTAGCTGTTCGTGGCACCAGCTCGCCTCACGGGCCTCGGTCTTGGCAGGAGCTCAAGGGCTCTGGCTTCACAAGAGGTCACCGTGCGGCGGGCTCGCACCACCAACTCCAACGAGTGATCAAGTGACGGGTGTTGACGTCCGGAGGTGCTGGGCGGCGAGCGATCTTCCTATCAGCCCTCAGAGGGACGCGTGAACCAAAGTCGTCCGCCCCCGACGCCCGCGGCCGCCAACACCCACCAAGCCGTGGTGTGCTCCGAGGACACCGGGCGCCACCGGTCTCGTAAGAGGGCATGCGAGTGCCTGGTCGACGTGAGATGTCCACCCGGTGCCCACGCAGCGCACCACGGTTGATCGAATGGTGGTGGTCAGGGGAGGCGCCGACCGTCGCCAGTCTCGTAGGAGTGCTTGCCGCCCAGGTAGACGTTAGGCATCCGATCGGCGCCCGCCTGACCACCACCACATGAAGCGCACGACCGCCCGCCGCTCTCCGCTGAGGCCTACAGGCCACGCATGGGAAAAGGCGTGACAGTCCCGCTGTTCGAACGCACCAAGCCCGATCCTGCTGGCCCGGCCGTCCTTCCATGGGAATTAGGCTGCAGGCCAGTTCGAGCAGGCCCTGGTGGAGGTCGGCGCGTCGCTCGTAGCGGGTGCGGAGCCGTTTGAACTGGTGCAGCCAGGCAGTTGGGTCGGCCGCGCGGTGAGGTGCTCGCCGTGGGGCGAGTCCTGTTCCGCGCGGCCTCCCGCCGAACCGGACATGACGGTTTCCCGGTCATCC
>NZ_JBSFUW010000118.1:0-1970 GCF_053591995.1 Streptomyces sp. NPDC002835
TTTCGGATCCAGGTAAGTCATCCGGCCCAGAAACCTCCTTCCGAGTTCCTCCCGGCTGAGCCGGGGATACAAACAGAGCGCCTCGTGGCGCACAAAGACCGTTCCACGACCCAGCGGTGGGGCAGCACGTGGAAGCCACGGGTGTCGTCGCTGCGGCGGACGACATCGAGGACAACTCCGAGCTGCGTGGCACTCCAGTCGATGAGGTGGCCGGTGTATCCGCCGTCGGCCCAGACCCGTGCCAGCCGCTCGAAGCGGTCCTTGGCTGCCGGCAGCAGGATGCGGGCGGCGTCCCGGTCGGTGGTCGACGCCGGCGTGACCAGCACGGCCAGCAGCAGGCCGAGGGTGTCGGTGAGCAGGTGCCGCTTGCGTCCGTTGATCTTCTTCCCGGCGTCGAAGCCCCGCGAGATCAGGGCGACGGTGGCGTCCGCCTTCACCGACTGCGAGTCCACGACCGCTGCACTCGGATCCTGGTCACGACCTTCGGCATCGCGGACGGCACCACGTAGCCGGTCATGCAGTTCGGCGACCAGCCCCGCGTCCCGCCATCGGGCGAAGAAGGCGTAGACGCGTGGCCAGGGCGGGAAGTCACAGGGCATCGCCCGCCACTTGATGCCGTTGTCGACGAGGTAGCGGATCGCGTCGATCATCTGCCGGTGGCAGTAGCCCTCCGGACGGCCGCCCCGGCCCGCCAGCCATCCTGGAACCGGCAGCAGATCCCGCACCACGGCCCACTCGGCATCGCTCATGTCCGAGCCGTACCGGGGCCGGCGCTCCGGCCGGTCGGCCGCGTTCCCGAACCTGTGGGCGAGACAGTCACACCCACGAGTGGACGGACTGGACCCGGCAACCGTGACCACGCGACACTTCGACAACAGGGCCTCTTGGTTCTCGCTGGACTCGACATCCGCGAGCTACCAAGAGGCCCTTCTTCCATGCGTCCGCACCGGCAGACTCACCCGTACCAGGCCCCTGTTCGAACCCCACCGACCACGCGAGCGAAAGGAGAACAGCCAGTTAGAAGTCATCTCATTTGGTGAGTCGGCGGTAGCAGATGAGGGTGCAGGCGATGCTGGTGAAGGCGAGGAAGTGGTCGGCTTTGCGTTCGTAGCGTCGGTGGAGGCGTCGGCAGCCGGCGAGCCAGGCCATGGTGCGTTCGATGGTCCAGCGGTGGCGGCCCAGTCGCTTCGAGGTCTCGATGCCCTTGCGGGCGATGCGGTGGGTGATGCCGCGCTCGCGTAACCATCGCCGCAGGTGGGCGTAGTCGTAGCCCTTGTCGCCGTGGAGCTTGCCTGGCTTGCGCCGTCGTCGGCCTCGGCGGGAGCGGATCGGCGGTATGCCCTTCACCAGAGGGATCAGGGCCTGGCTGTCGTGCAGGTTCGCCGCCGAGATCCCGACGGACAGGGGCAGACCGGTCCGCTCGGTGATCAAGTGGATCTTTGAGCCGTACTTGCCCCGGTCGACAGGATTCGGACCTGTCAGGTCCCCCTTTTCAGGGCCCGCATGTTCACCGAGTCGATCGCGCATCGGGACCAGTCCAACTCGCCACGGGAGCCGAGTTCGTCAAGGACCAGGCGGTGAAGCTTGCCCCACACTCTGGCCTTCGTCCACTCGGCAAATCGCCGATGCGCCGTCGCCCCTGACGGCCCGAACGACGCCGTAGGCAACTGCTGCCAGGTGCAGCCTGACGTGGCCACAAACACGATCGCGGCCAGCACCTCCCGGTCACCATGCCGACGTCGGCCACCACCCTGAGGCCGCGACGGCGCCTCCGGCACTACCCGCTGGAACAACTCCCACAACTCGTCCGGCACCAGCCGCTCAACGATCCCCGCCACGACCGACAGCCTACCGAACCATCCAAATGAGATGACATCTGAGAGGGCGTTTGATCTAGTCAGATTGCCCTTTATCTCCTAGTAAGTTCCTCGCCAGGTGGGTGTGGTCTCGTCCGTTATGCGCTTGGCGAG
>NZ_JBSFUW010000119.1:0-1829 GCF_053591995.1 Streptomyces sp. NPDC002835
TGAGGACAAGCCCTCGGCCTATTAGTACCGGTCAACTCCACCCCTTACAGGGCTTCCATATCCGGCCTATCAACCCAGTCGTCTACTGGGAGCCTTACCCTCTCAAGGAGGTGGGAATACTCATCTCGAAGCAGGCTTCCCGCTTAGATGCTTTCAGCGGTTATCCTTTCCGAACGTAGCCAACCAGCCATGCCCTTGGCAGGACAACTGGCACACCAGAGGTTCGTCCGTCCCGGTCCTCTCGTACTAGGGACAGCCCTTCTCAATATTCCTACGCGCACAGCGGATAGGGACCGAACTGTCTCACGACGTTCTAAACCCAGCTCGCGTACCGCTTTAATGGGCGAACAGCCCAACCCTTGGGACCGACTCCAGCCCCAGGATGCGACGAGCCGACATCGAGGTGCCAAACCATCCCGTCGATATGGACTCTTGGGGAAGATCAGCCTGTTATCCCCGGGGTACCTTTTATCCGTTGAGCGACGGCGCTTCCACAAGCCACCGCCGGATCACTAGTCCCGACTTTCGTCCCTGCTCGACCCGTCGGTCTCACAGTCAAGCTCCCTTGTGCACTTACACTCAACACCTGATTGCCAACCAGGCTGAGGGAACCTTTGGGCGCCTCCGTTACTCTTTAGGAGGCAACCGCCCCAGTTAAACTACCCATCAGACACTGTCCCTGATCCGGATCACGGACCCAGGTTAGACATCCAGCACGACCAGAGTGGTATTTCAACGACGACTCCACCTGAACTGGCGTCCAAGCTTCACAGTCTCCCACCTATCCTACACAAGCCGAACCGAACACCAATATCAAACTGTAGTAAAGGTCCCGGGGTCTTTCCGTCCTGCTGCGCGAAACGAGCATCTTTACTCGTAGTGCAATTTCACCGGGCCTATGGTTGAGACAGTCGAGAAGTCGTTACGCCATTCGTGCAGGTCGGAACTTACCCGACAAGGAATTTCGCTACCTTAGGATGGTTATAGTTACCACCGCCGTTTACTGGCGCTTAAGTTCTCAGCTTCGCAACCCCGAAAGGTCACTAACCGGTCCCCTTAACGTTCCAGCACCGGGCAGGCGTCAGTCCGTATACATCGCCTTACGGCTTCGCACGGACCTGTGTTTTTAGTAAACAGTCGCTTCTCGCTGGTCTCTGCGGCCACCCCCAGCTCAAGCAGCAAGTGCTATCACCGGTGATGGCCCCCCTTCTCCCGAAGTTACGGGGGCATTTTGCCGAGTTCCTTAACCATAGTTCACCCGAACGCCTCGGTATTCTCTACCTGACCACCTGAGTCGGTTTAGGGTACGGGCCGCCATGAAACTCGCTAGAGGCTTTTCTCGACAGCATAGGATCATCCACTTCACCACAATCGGCTCGGCATCAGGTCTCAGCCTTAATGTGTGACGGATTTGCCTATCACACGGCCTACACCCTTACCCCGGGACAACCACCGCCCGGGCTGGACTACCTTCCTGCGTCACCCCATCGCTTACCTACTACAAGTCTGGTCCGTCGGCTCCACCACTCCGACCTCGTCCGAAGACTCAGCCGGCGGCTTCACGGACTTAGCATCGCCTGGTTCAGTACTGGGCGTTTCAAAGCGGGTACCGGAATATCAACCGGTTGTCCATCGACTACGCCTGTCGGCCTCGCCTTAGGTCCCGACTTACCCTGGGCAGATCAGCTTGACCCAGGAACCCTTAGTCAATCGGCGCACACGTTTCTCACGTGTGTATCGCTACTCATGCCTGCATTCTCACTCGTGAACCGTCCACAACTCGCTTCCGCGGCTGCTTCACCCGGCACACGACGCTCCCCTACCCATCC
>NZ_JBSFUW010000120.1:0-1783 GCF_053591995.1 Streptomyces sp. NPDC002835
CGCCGACGCCTTCGGACCAGCCGGTGCCGTCGGCAGAGTCCGCGAACGCCTTGCAACGCCCGTCCCCCGCCAGCCCGCCCTGCCGGCTGAAACCGGCGAAGCTCATCGGCGAGGACAGGACGGTCACGCCACCGGCGAGGGCCATGGTGCACTCGCCGGAGCGCAGGGCGTGCGCGGCGACGTGGAGTGCGACGAGGGAGGACGAGCAGGCGGTGTCCAGGGTCACCGCCGGGCCTTCGAGGCCGAAGGCGTACGAGATGCGGCCGGACAGCACGCTGGCGGTCAGGCCGGTCGTCGCGTGGCCTTCGACGTCCTCCAGGGAGTTCATGACCACACCGACGTAGTCCACCCCCGCCGTGCCGACGAAGACACCGGTACGGCTGCCGCGCAGAGTGGCCGGGTCGATCCCGGCCCGCTCGAACGCCTCCCACGAGGTCTCCAGCAGCAGCCGCTGCTGCGGGTCCATCGCCATCGCCTCACGCGGCGAGATCCCGAAGAAGTCGGCGTCGAAGGACGCGGCATCGACGAACCCGCCCTCCACGGCGGCACTGCTGCCGTTCCCCTCGCCGGTCAGTGCCTCCAGATTCCAGCCACGGTCGGTGGGAAAGGCGGAGATGCCGTCACGGCCCTCTGTCATCAGCCGCCACAGGTCCTCCGGGGAGCGCACACCGCCCGGCAGACGGCAGGACATGCCGACGATCGCTATCGGCTCCTGCTTCTCCGACTCGACTTCCAGCAGCCGTTGGCGAGTCTGGTGCAGATCGGCGGTGACCCACTTGAGGTAGTCAACGAGCTTGCTGTCGTTCGACATGGAGATGGAGCCTTCCTACAGCGAAAGGGAAGAAGTGAAAGACGTCGGACAGCCGGGTCAGCGGTCGCTCAGCCGGCCGAGCTCGTTGTCGATGAATGCGAGGACCTCGTCGGCGGAGGCGGATTCGATCCGCTCCGCGATGTCGGCGGACTCGCCGTCCTCGTCGTCGGCACGCCACTTCTCCAAGAGGTGACGCAGCCGCAGGGAGACCGCCGCGCGGGTGTGTTCATCGGGCGCGGCGGCGGTCAACGCCGCGTCGACCCGGTCGAGTTCCGCGAGGAGGGTGGACTGCTCGTTCCGGTCGTCCCGGTGGTCGTGGAGGAGGGTGGCCAGCAGGTGTTCGGCCAAGGCATTCGGCGTCGGGTAGTCGAAGACGAGGGTCGCCGGAAGACGCAGTCCGGTGGCGGACGTGAGCCCGTTGCGCAGCTCCAGCGCGGTGAGGGAGTCGACACCGAGGTCCTTGAACTCCTGCCCCGGGTCGACGGCCTGCGCCGACGTATGCCGGAGTACGGCCGCGGCCTCTGCCTGTACGAGTTCCCGTACGTGTCGCAGCCGGTCCCCTTCGCGCAGCTCCCGGAGGCGGGCGGCGAGCATCTCCTGGGTTCCGGCCGCGGTGCCGCCGGCGGCCTGCCGCTTGGCACTCTTGACGAGTCCGCGCAGGAGCGGGGGCACGTCACCCCGCATCCGGGGCGCGCCCGCGCCGGCCATGCGGCCGAGGGGGACGAGGTAGGGGAGGTCGGTGGCCATCGCCGCATCGAGGAGAGCAAGGCCTTGCTCGGCGGAGAGCGGCGGAACGCCGGAGGAGGCGATGCGCTGACGGTCGGCCTCGGAGAGTGTCGCCGTCATGCCGCCCGTCGGCGCCCACGCGCCCCAGGCAAGGGACTGCGCGGGCAGACCCTCAGCACGGCGGTGCGCGGCCAACGCGTCCAGGAACACGTTGGCGGCGGCGTAGTTGCCCTGGCCCGCCGAACC
>NZ_JBSFUW010000122.1:0-1686 GCF_053591995.1 Streptomyces sp. NPDC002835
CTAGCCTCGCCGTTTCGCTTGGGTGCGGCGGCTGGTGGGGCGGAAACGCGAAAGTGCCTTCCTGACCTGGGACGATGAACCTTGCTGAGGGGTTCTATCGGTCCAGGCGGAGGGCACTTTCTACGTGCAGGGTATCGGGTTGCGTCCCAGGGTCCACGTCAGTGCCGATGGTGCGGGGGTGGTCGGTCATGTCGGGGCACGGTTGCTGGCGGATCTCGCTGATGCCACCGGTCTGAGCGCTGCGTATTCCGCCGCGCTCAGGCCGCTTCGACCGCGTGGGACCGGACATGATCCGGGCCGGATCGCCACCGACCTGGCGGTGATGCTGGCCGACGGCGGTGAGGCCATCGGGGATCTGGCCGTACTGCGTGACCAGGCAGGGGTGTTCGGCTCTGTCGCCTCGACACCGACGGCCTGGCGGCTGCTCGCCGACATCGACGAGAGGGCACTGGCTTCGCTGCGAACGGCCCGCGCCCAGGCCCGCGAAGTCGCCTGGCTGCAGGCCGCCGAGCACGGCGAGGGCATACCCGCAGCCAGTGCCGCGGGACGCACTCTGCCCGGGCTGGTCCTGGACCTCGATGCCACGCTGGTCTCCTGTCACTCCGAGAAACAGCAGGCCGCACCCACCTACAAGGGCGGCTTCGGCTTCCACCCGCTGCTGTGTTTCCTGGCCAACACCGGCGAGGCACTGTCCGGCCGGCTGCGGCCCGGCAATGCCGGCGCCAACACCGCCACCGACCACATCATGGTGCTCGACCAGGCACTCGCGCAGATTCCCGACGCCCACCGGCACGGAACCGACATCCTCATCCGCACCGACGGCGCCGGATCCGCGAAAGCCTTCCTCGCTCATATCCGTGACCTGCGGAAACGAGGGATCCGTACCTTCTTCTCGGCCGGATACTCCATCACCGGGCCGGTCCGCCGGGCCATTCGGGCCATGCCCGACCGCCTCTGGCATCCCGCCCTGGACCAGGACGGGACCTTGCGTGCCGGGGCCGAGGTCGCCGAGCTGACCGGCATGGTCGACCTGGACGGCTATCCGGCCGGCACCCGCATCATCGTGCGCCGGGAACGGCCGCACCCCGGCGCTCAGCTGTCCCTGTTCGACCAGGACGAGGGCCTACGGCATCAGGTGTTCCTCACCGACACCCCTTACTCGGGTGGTGGTTCCGCCCAGTTCCTGGAGGTCCGTCACCGCGGGCATACATGCGTCGAGGACCACATCCGGTGCGGCAAGGCCACCGGATTCGGCCGCTTCCCCTCCCGCGACTTCGGCATCAACGCCGTCTGGCTCGAACTCAGCCTCGCGGCAATCGACCTGCTGGCCTGGACCCGTTTCCTGCTACTGGACGGCGAGCTGGCCACCGCCGAACCGAAGAAGCTCCGCTACCGGCTGCTGCACGTCGCCGCCCGCCTCACCCGAGGAGGCCGACGCCTGCGACTACGGATATCGGCGACCTGGCCCTGGAGACACGAACTCGCCACAGCCTTCCACCGCCTCGCCGCACTGCCCCGTCCCGCCGGCTGACCGACGACCCCCTGCCCGCCCACGACCCGAAAGACCTTGGAGAACCCGACCACCGCGCCGGGACTCCACCATGCCCAAGCAGCAAAAACGCCTCACCCACCTGACAATTAACGATCAACAACGTCTCATCAACCCAACCGAAACGGCGAGGCTAG
>NZ_JBSFUW010000123.1:0-1604 GCF_053591995.1 Streptomyces sp. NPDC002835
CTAGCGCGTGTCCGGCCGATCATGCCGGACCCGCGACACCCGGCGCTCGTACCCGGATGGCGGCCTTCGGCAGTTCCGTCGGTGGGCACCCATGAGGGGTCCACCGAGAAAAAGGAGCGGCTCCATGGCGAGCAACGTTCACGTGCGCCAAAGCGGCGACGGACCGGCGTTCTGGGTACTGAACGGTCTCTTCGAGGTCAAGGCGTCGAGTGACGAGACCAACGGTGCAATGACGGTCATGGAGATGACCGTTCCGGTGGGAGGTGGCCCGCCGCCCCACACCCACTCCGGAACGGAGAGCGTCTACGTCATCGAGGGGACGCTGCGCTACCACATCGGAGACGAGACGTTCGAAGGTGGCCCGGGGTCCTTTTTCCATATCCCTGAGGGCACTGTTGAGCGGTTCGAGCCCACCAGCACGGCGCGGCTCCTGGTTACCTACACGCCAGGGGGTGTCGACAAATTCTTCGCCGAGGTGGGTGAAACAGCCCAGCGACGGGAGCTGCCGCCGTACTCGGACACGCCGCCGGACATTGATCGCCTCACCGAAATCGGTAAGCGGCATGGAATGCAGATGCGCCCGATGCCTGACGCCTAGACTTGTCTGGTCGATCATGTTCGGAGCCAGATGGTGAGGGCTGCGGCGGTGGCGGTGCCGAGGTAGACGTATCGGCGCTTGTCGTAGCGGGTGGCCACGGCCCGGTGCTGCTTCAGCCGGTTGATGGCACGCTCGACGGTGTTGCGTTTCTTGTACCGCTCTTCGTCGAAGCCCGGTGGCCGTCCGCCGCGTGAGCCTTTGCGTAGGCGGGCGGCCCGGCTGTCGGTTTTCTCCGGGATCGTGTGCGGGATGCCGCGTTGCCGCAGATAGTCGCGGCAGGGCCCGTTGCTGTAGGCCTTGTCGGCGGCGACACTGTCCGGCTTCTTGCGCGGCCTGCCCGGTCCGGGCTTCGGGACGCGGATCTTCTCCAGGACAGGCTTGAACTGCGTGCAGTCCGCCCGCTGACCTGGTGTGAGGACCAGGGACAGCGGGCGGCAGCGGCCATCCGCGCTCAGGTGGAGCTTGGTGGTGAAACCGCCGCGCGAGCGGCCCAGGCCCTCACCTCCCGCACCACTTCCACCAGGCGGGCGTGCAGGCTCTGCCACGGCGTTTCGTCCTGATGTTCTGCCGTTGCGGCCCCCTTTGAGGCGGGGGCGGTGGCGGGTCGGTGCGGGCACCCGCCGCGTGCTGATGTGCCCGCACGATGGTGGAGTCGACCGAGACGTCCCAGTCGATCTCACCCGCCGCATCCGCCGCGGCCTGGACCTGCTGGAGCAGACGCTCCCACGTTCCGTCGGCCGACCACAGCCGGTGCCGTTCGTAGACGGTCTTCCACGGCCCGAACCGTTCGGGCAGGTCACGCCACTGCACGCCGGTCCGAACCCGGTGCAGAATCCCGTCGATCACCTGCCGGTGGTCCCGCCACCGGCCACAACGCCTGTTACTGACCGGCAGGAAAGGCCGCAGCCGTTCCCACTCGGCATCACTCAGATCACCCCGCCCCATGTCCACATCAACGGCCCCGGCACGGAGTAGTCACGTGATCGACCGGACAAGTCCTAGCCGG
>NZ_JBSFUW010000124.1:0-1575 GCF_053591995.1 Streptomyces sp. NPDC002835
TGCGCCTCGACCGCGTCGACCTGCACAGGGGTGAGACCGGCATTGGCGAGGGCCTGCCGGATCACCCCCTGCTGGGAAGGACCGTTCGGCGCGGTGAGACCGTTACTGGCGCCGTCCTGGTTGACGGCCGTACCCCGGACCACGGCCAGGACCGGATGCCCGTTGCGCCGAGCGTCCGACAGCCGCTCCAGCAGCAGCATGCCGACGCCCTCGCCCCAGCCGGTGCCGTCGGCGGCCTCGGCGAAGGCCTTGACCCGGGCGTCCGGAGCGAGTCCCCGCTGACGGCTGAACTCCACGAACATGCCGGGGTTGGACATGACGGTCGCCCCGCCCGCGAGGGCGAGCGAGCATTCGCCGGAGCGGAGTGACTGCGCGGCCATGTGCAGGGCGACCAGCGAGGACGAGCAGGCGGTGTCGACGGTGACGGCCGGGCCCTCCAGACCCAGGGTGTATGCCACGCGGCCCGACGCCACGCTGGGCGTCGTCCCGGTCAGCACATAGCCTTCGATCTCCTCGGGCGCCTCGTGCAGCCGGGGGCCGTAGTCCTGAGCCGTGGCACCGACGAAGACGCCGGCCTTGCTGCCACGCAGCGACTTCGGGTCGATCCCGGCGCGTTCGAGGGCCTCCCAGGAGGTCTCAAGCAGCAGCCGCTGCTGCGGGTCCATGGCCAGGGCCTCACGCGGCGAAATCCCGAAGAACGCCGGGTCGAAGTCGGCGGCGTCATGGAGGAATCCGCCCTCCCGCGCATACGACGCGCCGGAGCGCTCCGGGTCGGCGTCGTAGAGCGCCTCCAGGTCCCAGCCGCGGTCGGCGGGGAACGGCGACACCGCGTCACCGCCCGCCGCCAGCAGCGCCCACAGCTGCTCGGGCGTCCGTATCCCGCCCGGGAGCCGGCAGCTCATGCCGACGATGACGATCGGGTCGGAGGTGGCACCGGAGTCCGGGGCAGCCATTGCCTCCGCCTCCGCCTCCTCGCCCCGCGTGCCCACGAGTTCGCCGCGTACGTGTCGTGCCAGCAGCTCCGGGGTGGGCTGGTCGTAGAGCGTGGACGACGGCAGCCGTACGCCGACCGCGCGGCCGAGCGCGGCACAGAACTCCACCGACATCAGCGAGTCGAAGCCGAGCTGCTTGAACGGCGCGTCCACCGGGACCTGTTCGGGGCTGTCGTGTTCGAGCACGGCTGCGATGTGCCGCCGTACGAGATCCAGCAGCTCCCGGTCCGTCTCCTCCTCCGACATCCAGGCGAAGGAGGCCGCAGGACCGGCCGCCTGCGTCACGGACTCCTCGTCCGCTTCCGCATCGGCTACGTCCCCAGGGAGCCCAGCCGACACGCCGACCGTCTCCTTGAGCCAGTACCGGCGGCGCTGGAAGGCGTACGTCGGCAGGTCGACGCGGTGCGGAGCCGACAGGCCCAGATCAGCGAGTACGTCCTGCCAGGCGATCTCCACCCCCGAGACGTGGAGTTCGGCTGCGGCGCGGGTTAGGGCGTGGGTCTCGTCGAGGTTCTTGACCAGGCTGGGCAGGAGGAGGGTGTCGGTGTGGGTGACGGTGTCCTGGGCGAGGGCGGTGAGGACG
>NZ_JBSFUW010000125.1:0-1461 GCF_053591995.1 Streptomyces sp. NPDC002835
ACTGCCTGGACTCAACAGGTCGTTGCAACACCGGCTTGTTGGAGCAAGAGTAGCTGCTCGTTGAATGCCTCGGCCGGGGTCCTCCAACCAAGTGTCTTGCGGGGTCTGGTGTTCAGCGCGTGAGCAACGGCTTCGATTTCTTCGGCGGCCCAGCGCGAGAGGTCGGTGCCCTTCGGGAAGTACTGGCGCAGGAGTCCGTTGGTGTTCTCGTTCGTGCCTCGCTGCCATGGGCTGTGCGGATCGGCGAAGAACACGGGGATACCGGTCTCGACCCTGAACTGCGTGTGCGCCGACATTTCCTTGCCGCGGTCCCATGTCAGCGACCGCGTCAGCTGCTCGGGGAGCATCGACATCGTGTTGGCGAGTGCCTTTTTCATGGAGATCGCTCCGTAGCCGGCCAGTGCGGGGCCGTTCTTCGTTCGAGGGATCGTGCCGTATCCCTCTTCGCGGGGCAGATGGACCAGCATGGTGAACCGGGTCGACCGCTCGACAACGGTGCCGATCGCGGAACGCTCCAGCCCGATGATCAAATCCCCTTCCCAGTGACCGGGGACAGCGCGGTCCCCGGCCTCGGCGGGCCTCTCACTGATCAACGCTTCCGGCGTGACGTGCGCCCAGGTCTTCCGTCGTGAACGCGCCCGCGGCGTACGCAGAGCCCGCCCGGTCCGAAGACACAGGATGAGCTCGCGTTTCAGCGCCCCGCGACCCTGAATGTAGAGGGCCTGGTAGATCGCCTCGTGACTGATGCGCATGGATTCATCATCCGGGAAATCAAGCTTGATCCGGTTCGCTATCTGCTCCGGACTCCATGCCTGAACCCACGCACGATCCTTGCGATGCGGCTTGTTCCGCCCCGTCCACGAGCCCGTCACCGGTCCCGCGATCGGCATGCCGCCAGACGTCGTGATCTGGCCGGACAGCCCCTCCTGGACGTAGGCGTGCAACCTCGGATTGGTGACCAACTTCGCTGTCTTCGGACGCCGGGCCGCCATATCGGCTTTCCACTGCGCCACCGACGCCCGATAGTCGAGGTTCCCACTTCGTGTGGCGGCGTTGCGTCGCAGCTCGCGGGAGATCGTGCCGGGATTACGACCGACATCTCGAGCGATCTCGCGCACTCCTTTGCCCTGGGCCCTGAGCAACGCGATCTCCTCTCGCTCGGAAAACGACAGGTACCTGCCCGAGGGCGGCTTCGAATCGAACGGTCGCATGCCGCCACACTGGCGGTACCAGCGCGTCGCGACCGCCGGCGCCACGCCGATGACGGCGGCGGCCTCCTCAGTGAGAAGGCCCTTGGCGATCTCCACCCAGAACGCCGCCTCGACATGACGCTGATACTTCGGATGCCCCGGAGATCTCAGCTTCGGACGCAGCGCCCGATCCGCTGCCTGCTGACGACGCACCATCCAACACCTCCATGCATACGAGGTGTTGCGACGACCAGTTGAATCCGCCCTGCGA
>NZ_JBSFUW010000126.1:0-1456 GCF_053591995.1 Streptomyces sp. NPDC002835
CTCACCGAGGTACTGCGCCAGGCGGCCGACCACCAGGGCACGGCGCTCGTGGAGATCTACCAGAACTGCAACATCTTCAACGACGGCGCCTTCGAGGTGTTGAAGGACAAGGAGACGGCACAGCAGGCCGTCATCCGGCTTGAGCACGGCAAGCAGATCCGGTGCGGCGTTGACGACCAGAAGGGCGTCGTGCGCGACGCGCTCACCGGCGATCTTCAGATCGTGGACGTGACCGAGGAGAACCACGCGCAGGTGCTTGTGCACGATGCGCACGCCTCTTCGCCCACGACCGCCTTCGCGCTCTCACGGCTCGCCGACCCGGACACACTGCACCACACGCCGATCGGTGTCCTGCGGTCGGTCGAGCGGCCGGTGTACGACACCCTCATGTCGGACCAACTGGCTGCTGCGGTCGAGCGCGACGGCAAGAGTGATCTGGGGGCGCTGCTCTCCGGTGGCGACACCTGGACGGTCGACGGATAGCAGCGAATACCCGGCCATGTCCCGAGGCCGGCGAACTCACCATCCCAGAGGGGCGCTTGTACCACAGTCTCCGCTCCGTCCACGGATACGGGAGTCGTCCCGCACAGGATCGGATCGGGCCGGTGTTCGGCCGGTGTTCAACCACAGAAACCCATGGAACGAGGCCGGACCGGCGATCCGTCGCCATTCCGGGCCGCGGGAGCGGTTCTCCGCTGTCCAAGGTCTCAGAAGCACCACTGAGTAATCCCTTTCCGTTCCTTCTCCCAGGAGGAGATTCGCTGTGACCATCACCCCGCCCGCCCTGAGCGTGTTCGAGACCCTTGAGTCCGAGGTGCGCAGCTACTGCCGCGGCTGGCCCGCCGTGTTCGACCGTGCGCAGGGCAGCCACCTCCACGACGAGGACGGCCACACCTACCTCGACTTCTTCGCCGGTGCCGGATCGCTGAACTACGGGCACAACAACCCCGTGCTGAAACGCGCTCTGATCGACTACATCGAGCGTGACGGCATCACCCACGGCCTGGACATGGCCACCACCGCCAAGCGTGCGTTCCTGGAGTCGTTCCAGAATGTGATCCTGCGGCCGCGTGACCTGCCCTACAAGGTCATGTTCCCCGGCCCGACGGGCACCAACGCGGTCGAGGCGGCGCTGAAGCTGGCCCGCAAGGTCAAGGGCCGCGAGGCGATCGTCTCGTTCACCAACGCCTTCCACGGCATGTCGCTCGGCTCGCTCGCGGTCACCGGCAACGCCTTCAAGCGGGCCGGCGCCGGGATCCCGCTGGTGCACGGCACGCCGATGCCGTTCGACAACTACTTCGGCGGCCAGGTCCCGGACTTCCTGTGGTTCGAGCGGCTGCTCGAGGACCAGGGCTCGGGTTTCAACAAGCCCGCCGCCGTGATCGTCGAGACGGTCCAGGGCGAGGGCGGCATCAACGTGGCCCGCGCCGAGTGGCTGCGCGCCCTGCAGGACCTG
>NZ_JBSFUW010000127.1:0-1410 GCF_053591995.1 Streptomyces sp. NPDC002835
TAGTACTGCAACGGTCTTTTGCGTGACGGGGCGGCGGCTGGTGCGTTGTGCTGGTCATGGGGTGGGAGAGTGTGCGGGCGGGTGCCCGGGAGTGGTCGGCGGGGCTGGTCGAGCTGCATGAGCGGTTCCTGCATCGGTTCGCCAGGAGTGAGCCGCGTGAGTCGGCGCTGGCGTATATGCGGGGGCTGGTCGCTCCGTTGGAGCGGAAGAACGGCTGGACGCTTGCCGAGGAGGCTGGTCATGCGGGTCCGGACCGGATCCACCGGCTGCTGAATCGGATCGAGTGGGACGCGGACGAGGTCCTGGGCGACGTGCGCGACTACGTGGTCGAGCACCTCGGCGACCCGGAGGCGGTTCTGATCGTCGACGACACCGGCTTCCTCAAGAAGGGTGTGCGCTCGGCGGGGGTTCAGCGGCAGTACTCCGGCACCGCTGGACGCACGGAGAACTGCCAGATCGGCGTGTTCCTCGGCTATGCCACCGGTCGTGGCCGCACGTTGATCGACCGCAGGCTGTATCTGCCCACGTCGTGGACCGACGACCGCGAGCGGTGCCGCCGCGCCGGCATCGACGACACCGTTGGTTTCGAGACCAAGGTCGCCATGGCGAAAGCGATGGTCCGACGCGCGATCGCGGAGAACATCCCGTTCCGGTGGGTGACCGCGGACGCCGCCTACGGCTTCAGCAAGGGCTGGCGGCACGAACTCGAGCAGGCCGACATCTTTCACGTCATGGCCACCACCCGGCACGACACCGTGGTCACCCGCCGGGCGATCGACCACCCCGTCCACGACCTGTTCCACGAGCTGCCCCGGCAGAAGTGGAAGCGACGCTCCTGCGGCAACGGCGCCCATGGCCCGCGGGTGTTCGACTGGGCCCGCGTCGAAGTCCGGCCCTGGCACCGGCCCGACCGCCGGCACTGGGTCATCGCCCGCCGCAGCGTCCGCCGGCCCGAGGAGATTTCCTACTACATCGCCTACTGCCCCGCCGGCACCACACTCGACGAACTGATCCACATCGCGGGCAGCCGCTGGGCGATCGAGGAATGCTTCCAGACCGCGAAACAGGAATGCGGTCTGGACGACTACCAGGTCCGCCGCTACGACGGCTGGCACCGGCACATCACCCTGGCCATGGCCGCCCACGCCTGCCTCACCGTGCTGCGGGCCCGCGAGCTGGACACCGGGAAAGCAGAAACGGATCCTCCCAGCTCGTACCTCTCACCCTGCCCGAACTCAGGCGTCTGATCCACCGCCTCACTCGCCGCCGCCCAGCACCCATCGACCACGTCCTGCACTGGTCACACTGGCGACGCGGACGACAACACCAAGCCCGTATCAGCCACTACAAGCGACGAGGCCACACACCACCAGAAACTGCCCCACCGTCACGCAAAAGACCGTTGCAGTA
>NZ_JBSFUW010000128.1:0-1408 GCF_053591995.1 Streptomyces sp. NPDC002835
AGGAGCTCGCCAAGAAGATCAACTCCGCGGTCTTCCCCGGTCAGCAGGGCGGCCCGCTGGAGCACGTCATCGCGGCCAAGGCGGTCTCCTTCAAGATCGCCGCCTCCGAGGACTTCAAGGAGCGCCAGCAGCGCACGCTGGACGGCGCCCGCATCCTCGCCGAGCGCCTGGTCCAGTCGGACGTCGCCGAGCACGGCGTCTCCGTCCTGTCCGGCGGCACGGACGTGCACCTGGTCCTGGTGGACCTGCGCAACTCCGAGCTGGACGGCCGGCAGGCAGAGGACCGTCTCCACGAGGTCGGCATCACGGTCAACCGCAACGCCATCCCGAACGACCCGCGGCCCCCGATGGTCACCTCGGGTCTGCGGATCGGCACCCCGGCGCTCGCCACCCGCGGCTTCCAGGACGAGGACTTCCGCGAGGTCGCGGACATCATCGCCGAGGCGCTGAAGCCGTCGTACGACGTGCCGGCGCTGAGCGCCCGGGTCACCGCCCTGGCCGCGAAGCACCCGCTCTACCCCGGTCTGTGACGGATCTCCCGTAACAGCTCGGAGCAAAACAAAAGGGGCACCGCGCACACTGGACCGTGAGCGCGGTGCCCCGCACCACGTCGGCACCGGCGTCAGCAGCACCACGCACCCACGCAATGCCTCTGCGCCCACCCGTCGCCCACCGCCACCCGTATACGAGGCGCTGCGCGCCGCCCCACTACACGGCAGACAACGGCGTCTACCACCCACAAGGAGTTTCCCGTGGCCCTCTCGGTCTTCGACCTGTTCTCGATCGGTATCGGCCCGTCCAGCTCCCACACGGTGGGCCCGATGCGCGCCGCCCGGATGTTCGCCCGGCGCCTGAAGAACGAGGGCCTGCTGGCCCACACCGCCTCGATACGCGCCGAGCTGTACGGCTCCCTGGGCGCGACCGGCCACGGCCACGGCACGCCGAAGGCCGTCCTGCTGGGCCTCGAGGGCAACTCCCCGCGCACGGTCGACGTCGAGAGCGCCGACGAGCAGGTGGAACGGATCAAGACCGACGGGCGGCTCAACCTGCTCGGCGCCCACGAGATCGCCTTCGACTTCGACGCGGACCTGGTCCTGCACCGCCGCAAGGCCCTGCCGTACCACGCCAACGGCATGACGGTGACCGCGCGCGACGCCGGGGGCGCCACGCTGCTGGAGAAGACGTACTACTCGGTGGGCGGCGGGTTCGTCGTCGACGAGACCGTGCTTTCTCAAGAGGGGGCGGCGGGCGACAACCCGATCGTCCCGGACGACACGGTCCTCAAGCACCCGTTCCGCACCGGTGACGAACTCCTGCGGCTCACCAGGGAGACGGGTCTGTCGATCTCGGCGCTGATGCTGGAGAACGAGAAGGCCTGGCGCACCGAGGACGAGATCCGCGAGGGCCT
>NZ_JBSFUW010000129.1:0-1402 GCF_053591995.1 Streptomyces sp. NPDC002835
GGCGTGGGGGTGGACTGGGCACGCTGGTACGACGGTACGGGCGCCCGTTGCGTCGACCTGCCGACGTACCCCTTCCAGCACGAACGCTACTGGCCGGCGCTCGCCCCTGACGCGGGCGATGTCACTGCGGCCGGGCTGATCGCCGACGCACACCCCATGCTGGGAGCGGTCCTTCCGCTCGCCCAGTCGGAGGGCGTGGTCTTCACCAGCCGGCTTTCCGCCCACGCCCAGCCTTGGCTGGCCGGACCGGCGACACCCATGACCGGCCTGCTGGAACTGGCCCTCCGCGTCGGTGACCACGTCGGCTGCGACCGTGTCGAGAGCTTGGTGCACACTGTGCCCCTGGTGGTGCCCGCGGACGGCAGCGTCATGACTCAGGTGCGCGTGGGGGAGCCCGATGCGTCGGGTGCCCGCACGGTCGCCTTCTTCTCCCGGACGGACGGGGCCGCCTGGACGGAGCACGCCACGGGTGTGCTTGTCCCTGCTGCCGGGCGGCCTGTGGTGGGCGTCGCCGGTGGTGAGGTGGAGTTCGCGTTGTCGGGGGAGGTGGCGCGGGAGGCGGATCGGTTTGGTCTGCATCCGGCGTTGCTGGCTGAGGTGGTGCGGGAGGTTGTGGGGGAGCGGGAGTTGGTGCCGGTCTCCTGGCGTGGGGTGACGCTGCATGCGGCGGGTGCGTCGGTGGTGCGGGCCCGGATGGGCCGTCCGGGCGAGGAGTCCGTATCGCTGGTGCTGGTGGATGCAGCGGGCGAGCCGGTGCTGACGGTCGAGGAACTGGTGCTTGGGGCTCCGGCGGTGTCGGTGGGCGCGCCTGCGCGGGATGGTTTGTTGTGTCTGGAGTGGGTGCCGGCCGAGGTGTCGGAGTCGTCCGCCGTCGATGAGTCGAGGCTGACAGTTCTGCCGGTCGAGGGCGGCGACACGCCCGAGGCGGTGCATGCGGCTGCCGTTGAGGTGCTGGCTGCGGTGCAGGAGTGGCTGTCGGAAGAACGGCCGGAGGACGCCCGCCTGGTGATCGTGGTGCGGGGCGACCTCGCGGGCGCCGCTGTCACGGGTCTGGTGCGGGCGGCGGAGTCGGAGAACCCGGGCCGGTTCCTGCTGGTCGATGCGGAGGGCGAGTGGTCGGCTTCGGAGGTACTGGCGGCGGGTGAGCCGTACGTCCGGGTCCGTGACGGCGTCGTGCATGTGGGCCGGCTGGCGCGGTTGAGCTCCTCGGTCGGTGTGGTGGAGTCTCCGTTGGTTGACGGCACGGTCCTGGTGACGGGTGGTACGGGCGGTTTGGGCTCCGAGGTCGCCAGGCACCTGGTCGTACGGCATGGGGTGCGGACCCTGTTGCTGCTGTCGCGCCGGGGGCTGGATGCTCCGGGCGCGGTCGTGCTGCGGGACGAGCTGATCGCGGCGGGTGCCG
>NZ_JBSFUW010000130.1:0-1388 GCF_053591995.1 Streptomyces sp. NPDC002835
CTCACCACGGAGGCCGGGGCTCCGGTCGCCGACAATCAGAACAGCGAGACCGCGGGCGTCGGCGGGCCGGTGCTCGTCCAGGACCAGCTCCTGCTCGAGAAGCTCGCGCACTTCAACCGCGAGCGCATCCCGGAGCGTGTCGTCCACGCGCGCGGCGCCGGGGCCTACGGCACCTTCACGGTGACGGCGGACGTGACCGCGTACACCCGCGCCAAGTTCCTCTCCGAGGTCGGCAGGCAGACCGAGACGTTCCTGCGCTTCTCGACCGTCGCAGGCAACCTCGGTGCGGCCGACGCGGTCCGTGACCCCCGCGGCTTCGCGCTGAAGTTCTACACCGAAGAGGGCAACTACGACCTCGTCGGCAACAACACCCCGGTGTTCTTCATCCGGGACGCCATCAAGTTCCCCGACTTCATCCACACCCAGAAGCGCGACCCGTACACCGGCTCGCAGGAGGCGGACAACGTCTTCGACTTCTGGGGTCTGAGCCCGGAGTCCACCCACCAGGTGACCTGGCTGTTCGGCGACCGGGGCATACCGGCCTCCTACCGCCACATGGACGGCTTCGGCTCCCACACGTACCAGTGGAACAACGAGGCCGGCGAGGCCTTCTGGGTCAAGTACCACTTCAAGACCGACCAGGGCATCAAGAACCTCACCGCCGCCGAGGCCGAGGAGCTGGCCGGCAAGGACCCCGACTCGCACCAGCGCGATCTGCGCGAGGCGATCGAGCGCGGCGACTTCCCGTCGTGGACCGTCGGCGTGCAGATCATGCCGGTCGCACAGGCGGCGAACTACCGCTTCAACCCGTTCGACCTGACCAAGGTGTGGCCGCACGCGGACTACCCGGTCATCGAGTTCGGCAAGCTGGAGCTGAACCGTAACCCGGAGAACATCTTCGCCGAGGTCGAGCAGTCCATCTTCAGCCCGGCGCACTTCGTGCCCGGCATCGGCCCGTCCCCGGACAAGATGCTCCAGGGCCGCCTCTTCGCCTACGGCGACGCCCACCGCTACCGCGTCGGCATCAACGCCGACCACCTGCCGGTGAACCGGCCGCACGCCACCGAGGCGCGCACCCACTCACGTGACGGCTTCCTCTACGACGGCCGCCACGGCGGCGCGAAGAACTACGAGCCGAACAGCTTCGGCGGCCCGCACCAGACGGAGCGCGCGCTGTGGCAGCCGCTCGCCGTCACCGGCGGGACCGGCGAGCAGTCCACGCCGCGGCACGCCGAGGACGACGACTTCGTCCAGGCGGGCAACCTCTACCGCCTGATGTCGGAGGACGAGAAGCAGCGCCTCGTCGACAACCTCGCGGGCGCCCTGTCCGGCGTCACCCGCGACGACATCGCCGAGCGCGCGATCAGCAACTTCCGTCAGGCCGACGG
>NZ_JBSFUW010000131.1:0-1379 GCF_053591995.1 Streptomyces sp. NPDC002835
TCATTGCGTGGTGTCGGCCTCGGTGTCCGCGCAGGTGCGGGGGCTGGGGACGACAAGCTGCCAGGAGTCGCCGAATCTCCGCCACTGTGAGCTCGATGGTCTCGGCTGTCTCACCCGTTCCGCCCCCTTTTCCCGGGGCTGGTGCGCCATCGCCGCCAGGAAGGCGTGCGCGAGCATGGCCAGAGTGATGTGCCGGTACCAGCCCACGTAGCGGCGGACTTCGTACTGGTCCAGGCCGCATTCGTTCTTCGCGGCCTGGAAGCACTCCTCGATCGCCCAGCGTGTCCCGGCGATCCGCACCAGCTCCTGAACGGTGGTCTCCAACGGGGTGTATGCGAGGTAGTAGGCGATCTCGTCGGGCTTGCTGATGCTGCGACGGGCCAGCGCCCACCGCATCCGGTGAGGGACTTCTCCCTGGTAGTCGAACTCGGCGACGGCCGGCAGCCGCACCGCCGCCCAGTGATAGAGGCGAGGTCCCTTCGCGCCGTCGCCGCACGAGATCTTCTCCCACGCTTCGTCCGGGGCCTGCGCGAACAGGCCCTCGATACGAGAACAGCCCACGGTGAACTGGGACTTGGGCACCGCCAGCACGTAGCCGACACCCGACTGTTCCAACAGCCGGCGGAAGCGGCTCTCCTGCCCGTAGGCGGCATCCGCGGTGACCCAGGCGATAGGCAGCGGCGAGGCGAGGGCCCGCAGCACCATGCGCCGGGCCAGTTCGCCTTTGGTGGCGAACTCCCGCTCGTCGGGGACTTTGGCCGCACGGCAGCGTGTCCGGTCATCGGTCCAGGACTTGGGCAGGTAGAGCTCGCGGTCGACCAGGGCCCGGCCGCGGGTGGAGGCATAGGCGGCGAAGACGCCGATCTGACAGTTCTCGGTGCGGCCGGCGGTCCCGGAGTACTGGCGCTGGACCCCGGCGGAGGTGACGCCCTTCTTGATGAACCCGGTGTCGTCGATGATGAGGACCCCGTCGTTCTCACCGAGCTTGTCGGCAACGTATTCCTGCAGGTCGTCGCGGATGTCGTCGGGCTCCCACTTCGCACCAGCGAGCAGGTGCTGCAGGCCGTCGGGCGTGGGGTGGCCTGCCTGCTCGGCCAGTTGCCAACTGTTCTTCCGGGCCACCGGGGCGAGCAGACCGCGTACGTAATCGCGCATGCGGCGACGGAGCTCGACTCGGCCGAAGCGATGGCCGATGGTCACGAAGAGGTCGTCAAGTTCCAGGTTCCACTGCTCGGCAGCATGCTCGGTGATCACGCGGGGAGGCTGCCCCGCCGATGCCACTACCAGCGACGCTGTCGCACGAACGAGGGGCGGTCTCTTCAAGACCGCCCCTGACTAACTACCGCCCGCTACACTCCAGCCGCCCGGCATCGTCCCAG
>NZ_JBSFUW010000132.1:0-1367 GCF_053591995.1 Streptomyces sp. NPDC002835
CGGGTCTGTACGGTGAGTGGTGTAACTCCCGAGCTGGAAGCGACAGTTGATGACTGACGTGACGAGTGACGCTGAGACCGCCGTGGATGCTGTCGAGGCTGTGGACGACGCGCTGTTGAACGAGCTGATGAAGCGGGCCCGGGCCGGCGGGGTGGGCCTGACCGGTGAGGGCGGGCTGCTGCAGCAGCTGACCAAGCGGGTCCTGGAGTCAGCGTTGGAGGGCGAGCTCACCGCCCACCTGGGCCACGAGCATGGTGAGCGGGCCGACGGCGGTCGGGACAACTACCGCAACGGGCATCGGGCGAAGACGGTGGTGACCGAAGTCGGTCCGGTCGGGATCGAGGTGCCTCGGGACCGGGCGGGCACCTTCGAGCCGCAGCTGGTGAAGAAGCGGCAGCGGCGGCTGGGCGGGGTGGACGAGATGGTCCTGTCTCTGTCCGCCAAGGGGCTGACCCACGGGGAGATCTCCGCGCATCTGGCCGAGGTGTACGGCGCGGAGGTGTCGAAGTCGACGATCTCCACGATCACCGACAGCGTCCTGGCCGGCATGGTCGAATGGCAGAACCGTCCGCTGGACGCGGTCTACCCAGTGGTCTTCATCGACTGCGTGAACGTGAAGGTCAGGGACGGGCAGGTCGCCAACAGGCCGGTGTACATGGCGGTCGCGGTCACCGCCGATGGCCACCGCGACATCCTGGGCCTGTGGGTCGGTGACGGCGGCGAGGGCGCCAAGTACTGGATGCAGGTCCTGACCGAGATCAAGAATCGCGGCGCGGCGGATGTGCTGATGCTCGTCTGCGACGGACTGTCCGGGCTGCCGGACGCGGTGAATGCCGTCTGGCCTGCGGCGATCGTGCAGACCTGTGTCGTCCATCTGCTGAGGGCGTCGTTCCGTTACGCGGCCCGCCAGGACTGGGAGAAGGTCGCCAAGGCACTGCGGCCGGTCTATACCGCACCGACCGAGGAAGCTGCGCTGGAGCGGTTCGTGGAGTTCACCGAGGTCTGGGGGAAAAAGTACCCGGCGATCGTGCAGCTGTGGGAGAACTCCTGGGCCGAGTTCGTGCCGTTCCTCCAGTTCGACGTGGAGATCCGCAAGATCGTATGTACGACGAACGCGATCGAGTCAATCAACGCGAGGATCCGCAAGGCCGTCCGCGCCCGCGGGCACTTCCCCACGGAGCAGGCCGCCCTCAAATGCGTCTACCTGGCCGTGATGAGCATGGACCCGACCGGCACCGGACGCAAACGGTGGACCATGCGCTGGAAAGCCGCCCTGCAGGCCTTCGACATCGCCTTTGACGGCCGACTCACCGCCGGCCGCCGCTGAAGAAATCCGACCGAGTTCCACCGTTCGCTACACAGACCCT
>NZ_JBSFUW010000133.1:0-1343 GCF_053591995.1 Streptomyces sp. NPDC002835
GACGTACCGCTCATCGGCGACGTTCTGAAGCAGCCGCTCCAGTCCGCAGCCGACGCCAGTACCGGCTTCGCGGACGCCGGCGCATCGCTCCAGGAGACCGTCGCCCAGGTCGCCGACGTGACGGCCACGGCTCTCATCGTCATCCCCGTGCTCCTCATCCTGGTGCTGTGGCTCCCCCCGCGCCTGCTCTGGATTCGCCACAGCGTGATCCTCCGCCGTCTGGCCGACGCGCCGGGCGGCGCCGACCTGCTTGCCCTGCGCGCCCTCACCGGCTCGCCGGCCGCCCTCGTCAAACTGCCCACCCCGCCCGGCGGATTCGCCGACGCCTGGCGCCGGGGCGACCAGGAGGTCATCGCCACGCTGTGCGCGGTCGCCCTCGCACACGCTGGCCTGCGCCACTGACGCACGCCTCCCACGCCGAGGGACAGCCGACGCACGGATACAGGCCGGGGGACCCAGAGGCCGTCTTGCGAGCCATGGCGGATGCTTCCTGCTCCGGGGGCAGCGGCATCACGCCGATCTCTTCCAGGAGCTTGCGCAGCCCGCCCATCAGATCCTGCCAACGGCGTGCTGACGCTGCTTGGCCAGCCATCGTCCGACGTCCATCCCATGCACAGTGCCTCGGTTCTACCAGGAGCGGTGACGTGGAGGCCGAGGGAAGACTGATCGGCGGCTGCATCGAA
Organism: Streptomyces sp. NPDC002835; assembly: GCF_053591995.1. NCBI lineage: Bacteria > Bacillati > Actinomycetota > Actinomycetes > Kitasatosporales > Streptomycetaceae > Streptomyces > Streptomyces sp. NPDC002835. The sequence continues at coordinate 684 of NZ_JBSFUW010000133.1, forward strand.
ACCCTGTGCAATCTCACGGGGACGGCCTACCTCGACGTCTCGGCCTTCGCTCGCAACGAGTCACCGGATGGGCTCCTCCTGTATGTGGAGGCAGCCGACGACGATGCTTTCACCATCTGGTGTTGCAGGGCCGACTGGGAGGTTTGCACCTGCGCGAGGACAGCCCGTTCACCGGCTTCGACTTCACCGTGGTCGCCGACCCGCACCGCGCCCGTGCCTTCCATCTCAACCGCTACGGCCTGTACGCGTGGAGCGCCGACGGGGTGCTGCGCGCCCGGATGTCCACTGCGGAGAATCTGTTCAAGCCCCTCGTCCACTTCGCCCTGCTGGAGTGCACACCCGCAGGGGAACTGCTCCTCGCACACCGCAAGCAGCACCTGCTGCTGCGGGTGCCGGTGCCGCAGGACCTGGACGACCTGGCGGTGGCGGTGGATGTTGTGCTGAAGGGCTACGGGCGCGAGCGCACCGCGCTGAAGAAGCAGTACGCGCCCGTGAACTGGCTCTGGTCGGACAGCGCGGCCACCGTCAACCACCTCTGACGATCCATCACCTCGGTCGCCTTGCCGGGTGCGGTGCGGCTGACAGGGCCGCCCGTGTAACTCAAGTCCGTCCAGCGCACCCTTCGCTCCCAGGGCCAGTAGCCGATCAAAGGACGCGACT
>NZ_JBSFUW010000134.1:0-1313 GCF_053591995.1 Streptomyces sp. NPDC002835
ACGCTACGAACGCAAGGCCGACCACTTCCTCGCCTTCACCAGTATCGCCTGCACCCTCATCTGCTACCGCAGGCTCGCCAAATGAGATGGCTTCTAAGCCGCGGTTCACCCTCGCGGACATCGAGCGGGAGCTGCCTGGAATGCCCAGGAACTTCCTGGCCCGGCTGCCGGACGTCCTGACTCATGAGCCAGCTACCTGGGGCGGCTCCAGCGGAACGGAAGACGGCGCCTGGTGGCGCGAATTGCGCCGGGAGATCCGCCAGTACCGGGAAGCCGCCACCCTGGAGAAATACGTGCACACCACCGCCCGCCTCATCACGGCCCAGGCAGAAGCGCTCCCGGCTCCTCACCCCCTGGTGCCGGCCCCTGCGCCCGTTCCAGACGTCGGCCCGTACGTTGCCGAAGAGCTGATCGCCGACCTGGAGGCCAAAGACGCCGCCTTCCGGACGGACAAGCTGCTCGCCCTGGTCCGCGAGCTCAACGCCAGCTATGCCCACCAACACCCATACGCGTGCCAGATGCTGCTCCGCGCGATCCTGGATCACATCCCGCCGGTCTTCGGACAGGAAAAGTTCCAGCAGGTCGTCGCGCACGGGCCGTGGGGCAGGACCGAGAAGGTGTACATGAAGCAGCTCACGGAGTTCCGCGCCTCCGCTGACGACGCACTACACCGGCAGATCGGTACCCGGACCAGCCGCTTCAGCATCAGTGACCTTCCGACCCGCGCCAGCGTCAACGCCCTACTGGAAGGCGTGCTGGAACACCTTCCCGTCATCCAGCAGCAGGAGGCATGACGGTACATCGAGGACGGCCTGCGCGTACGGAACGGCTTCGCCGAAGGGCCGCTCGCGGATGCGGCGCTGGACCGTGCGGCCCGCGCGCGGCGGCTCATGGACGAACTGCAGGAGCGGCCGGAGACCATGACGGAGGCGGAGCTCCGCGACGGGGTCCGCCGTGCCCTGCGGTACTACACGGAGCGCCAGCCGCACGCCGACCAGGTCTGTGGGATCGCCCGACTGATTCGTCGCGGGGTGCGCATCGAATGGGCTGTGGCCGACCGGCTCACCTGCGCCTGATGGCGACACACTCTAACTGATCGTTTCAGAATGAGGTTCGGAGGCGTCTCAAGCAGATGATGCTGCAAGCGAGTTGGAGCAGTGCGAGGTGGAGGTCGGCGCGTATCTCGTAGCGGATGCGGAGGCGTTTGAACTGGTGGAGCCAGGCGGTTGGGTCGGCCGCGCGGTGAGGTGCTCGCCGTGGGGCGAGTCCTGTTCCGCGCGGCCTCCCGCCGAACCGGACATGACGGTTTCCCG
>NZ_JBSFUW010000135.1:0-1310 GCF_053591995.1 Streptomyces sp. NPDC002835
GTCAGGCGCGGGATGCTCGAGGTCTCGCCGCCGTAGTAGCCGTCACCGGCCTCGTAGCGGGGGCCGCCGAGCGGGCCGGTGGACGACTCGTCCGCGGCCTTGAGGATGAAGCCGTGGTTCGTGGTGCCGTTCACCCACTTCTGCACGGTGTCGGCGACCGGGAACTCGTGCCACTGGTTGTACTCGCCCTTGTTCTTGACGATCTGGGCGGGGTTCACCAGGCGTACCGCGTCCGCGATGACGGCGGTCGAGGTGGAGGCGGGCCCGTCGCCGAGGACGACCTTGCCCACCGTGCCCTTGTTGAACGGCAGCTGGTTGCCGCCGTTCAGCGAGGTCCACACACCGTTCGTGCCGGCCGACTGGTCGACGGTGAACGTCTGGCTGCCGTCGCGGTGGGTCACCGTGTACGGGGCGTTGGTCGCCCGGTCGGTGGCGGCCACGTAGTGGACGTCGACCCGGTAGGTGGCGGTGTCGGTGACCTTCGGCTGCCAGGTGTACTTGTCCCCGGCGACCGATTCCTTGTTGTAGCGGTAGTCCTGGCCGATCGCGTACTGGGTCAGCGTCGAGCCGGACGCCGGCCAGGCGCCGGTCGCGGCCGTCGTGCCCGCGTCGCCGTCATCGGCCTGGACGCTGGTGCCGGACAGCTCGCCCAGCAGTCCGGAGGTGTTGGACCAGGTCGCCGTCGACTCGTCCCACGTCCCGGTCGCCCGGTGCGCCGCGATGGTGACGTCGTTGCCGTTGGTGGTGTGCGACTGGTCGAAGTAGACGCCCAGCCGCGCCCCGTCGACCTTCACACCGGCCGGGATCTCGTCCAGCGGGAACTTCAGCAGCGAACGGGCCTGGGCGGTGCTGGAGGTCTTGCCCGCGGCCAGCTTCCAGGAGGAGTTGAAGTTCACGCCCGGCTGGTCGGACAGGACCATGGCGTCCTGCGAACCTGCCGGCGAGGGCGCGATGGTGATCGTCGGGTCGATCACCACGGGGTACTGGCGCTCCTTCGCCGCCAGCCACTTGGCGTCCGGCGTGACGGTCAGCTTCCAGCCGTCGCCGTCACGGGTGAGCTTCTGCGTGACCGACGCGGTGTACTCGTATCCGTACGGCGACGACGCCGACTTCTTCGCGTCAGTCATGTACGGCGCCGGAATCACCAGCACCGGGGTGTTGGGGAGTTCGCCGAAGAACGCGATGGAGCCGTCCTTGCGGGCTTTGGGCACCAGGCCCTCGGTGTCAAGGGTGAAGGTGTACTTCACCGGACCGGCGGGACGCCGCGCCAGGGTGATGTTCTCCTTCACCCGGCCGGGACCGACCTGGTA
>NZ_JBSFUW010000136.1:0-1309 GCF_053591995.1 Streptomyces sp. NPDC002835
CGCCGACGCCTTCGGACCAGCCGGTGCCGTCGGCAGAGTCCGCGAACGCCTTGCAACGCCCGTCCCCCGCCAGCCCGCCCTGCCGGCTGAAACCGAGGAAGCTCATCGGCGAGGACAGGACGGTCACACCACCGGCGAGGGCGAGCGAGGACTCGCCGCTGCGCAACGACTGGGCGGCCAGGTGCATGGCCACCAGCGACGACGAGCACGCGGTGTCCACGGTCACGGCCGGGCCTTCGAGCCCGAACGTGTACGACACCCGCCCCGAGATCACGCTGTTCGCCAGCCCTGTGCTGGCGTGGCCCTCCACGTCCTCGCGCGAGTTCATGACGAGCGAGGCGTAGTCCTGCCCGGTGGTGCCGACGAAGACGCCGGTACGGCTGCCGCGCAGCCGGGACGGGTCGATCCCGGCCCGCTCGAACGCCTCCCACGAGGTCTCCAACAGCAACCGCTGCTGCGGGTCCATGGCCAGGGCCTCACGCGGCGAGATCCCGAAGAATCCGGCGTCGAAGTCGCCCAGGGCGGAGAGGAACCCACCTCTCCGGGTCGCGCTGGCACCCCGGTTTCCGGGGCCGCTGTCTCCGAAGAGCGCGGCGAGGTCCCAGCCTCGGTCGGTGGGGAAGTCCGTCATCCCTTCCCTGCCGTCGAGAAGCATCTCGAACAGGACCTCCGGTGTGTCCGCGTCGCCCGGCATCCGGCACGCCATGCCGATGATCGCGATCGGGTCACCGTCGACGGAGGCCGTCGGTGCGTCCGTGTCCACGACCTGGTGCTCGTCGAGGAGTTCGGCGAGGAGGTGGGCAGCAAGTGCGGCGGGGGTGGGGTAGTCGAAGACGAGGGTGGCGGGCAGCCGCAGACCGGTGACCGTGTTCAGCCGGTTGCGCAGTTCCAGGGCGGTGAGCGAGTCGATGCCCAGGTCCTTGAACTCCCGGTCCGCGGCCACCGATGCAGACGACGCGTGTCCGAGCACGCCGGCGGCTTCGGTCCGTACGAGGTCCAGGACCTGCCGGGCCCGTTCCTCCTCGGCGAGGGCGCCGAGCCGCAGCCCGAGCGCACCGGCGGTCGCCGACGCGGCCATCCGGCGGGCACCCTTGAACAGCCCCCGGAACAGCGGGGGAACGTCGGCACCCGGCCGCTGTTCGCCTACGAGGCGGCCGAGGGGTACGAGGTACGGGAGGTCGGTGGCCATCGCCGCGTCCAGGAGCGCCAGCCCCTGCTCGGCGGAGAGCGGCGGAACGCCGGAGGAGGCGATGCGCTGACGGTCGGCCTCGGAGAGTGTCGCCGTCATGCCGCCCGTCGGCGCCCACGC
>NZ_JBSFUW010000137.1:0-1253 GCF_053591995.1 Streptomyces sp. NPDC002835
AGGAGCTCGCCAAGAAGATCAACTCCGCGGTCTTCCCCGGTCAGCAGGGCGGCCCGCTGGAGCACGTCATCGCGGCCAAGGCGGTCTCCTTCAAGGTCGCCGCCTCCGAGGACTTCAAGGAGCGCCAGCAGCGCACGCTGGACGGCGCCCGCATCCTCGCCGGCCGGCTGCTTGCCGACGATGTCGCCGAGGTCGGCGTCTCCGTCCTGTCCGGCGGCACGGACGTGCACCTGGTCCTGGTGGACCTGCGCAACTCCGAGCTGGACGGCCGGCAGGCCGAGGACCGTCTCCACGAGGTCGGCATCACGGTCAACCGCAACGCCATCCCGAACGACCCGCGGCCCCCGATGGTCACCTCGGGTCTGCGGATCGGCACCCCGGCGCTCGCCACCCGCGGCTTCACCACCGAGGACTTCCGCGAGGTCGCCGACATCATCGCCGAGGCCCTCAAACCGACCTACGACGCCACCACCCTGCGCACACGGGTCACCGCCCTGGCCGACAAGCACCCCCTCTACCCCGGCCTGTAACCGACAACCCTCGCAAGGGACGTGCTCACGCCTATGGCCGGCATGTCCCTCAAATCCCACGGAGTATGGCGTGGCAATCAGCGTCTTCGACCTGTTCTCCATCGGCATCGGCCCGTCCAGCTCGCACACCGTCGGCCCGATGCGAGCCGCCCGGATGTTCGCCGTCCGGCTGAAGAATGACGGCCTGCTCGCCCAGTCCGCCGCGGTGCGGGCGGAACTCTTCGGCTCCCTCGGCGCCACGGGTCACGGCCACGGCACCCCCAAGGCCGTGCTGCTCGGGCTGGAGGGCAACGAGCCGCACACGGTCGACGTCGCCCAGGCCGAGCTGGACGTCGAGCGGATCCGCACCACCAAGCGCATCCGCCTCCTCGGTACCGAGATCGGCCCGGCCCACGAGATCGACTTCGACGCCTCGACCCAGCTGGTCCTGCACCGTCGGCGCTCGCTGCCTTACCACGCCAACGGTATGTCCCTGTTCGCGTACGACGCGGACGGGCTGCCGCTGCTGGAGAAGACGTACTACTCGGTCGGCGGCGGCTTCGTGGTCGACGAGGAGGCCGTCGGTGCGGACCGGATCAAGCTGGACGACACCGTCCTGAAGCACCCCTTCCGCTCCGGCGACGAGCTTCTGCGGCTCACCAGGGAGACGGGTCTGTCGATCTCGGCGCTGATGCTGGAGAACGAGAAGGCCTGGCGCACCGAGGACGAGATCCGCGAGGGCCT
>NZ_JBSFUW010000138.1:0-1155 GCF_053591995.1 Streptomyces sp. NPDC002835
ACCAGATTCAACCGGTCGTTGCAACACCGGCCTGTTGCAACAGTAGCTGCTCGTTGAACACCTCGGCCGGTGTCCTCCAGCCGAGCGTCTTGCGGGGACGGGAATTGAGGGCATGGGCGACGGCCTCGATCTCCTCGGCGGACCACCTAGAGAGATCGGTGCCCTTTGGGAAGTACTGTCGCAGGAGTCCGTTGGTGTTCTCGTTCGTGCCGCGCTGCCATGGGCTGTGAGGATCGGCGAAGAACACGGGAATGCCGGTCTCGACTTTGAATTGCGCGTGCGCCGACATCTCCTTTCCTCGATCCCATGTCAGCGACCGTGCCAGCTGCTCGGGCAGTGTCGACATCGTATTGGCGAGTGCGTTCTTCATCGTGGTCGCCCCGTAACCGGCCAGCGCAGGACCATTCTTGACCGTGTGTTTGTGCCGGTAGCCTTCCTCGCGCGGCAGGTGAATCAGCATCGTGAATCGAGTTGACCGCTCGACGACCGTGCCGATCGCGGAACGCTCCAGCCCGATGATCAGGTCCCCTTCCCAGTGGCCGGGAACGGCACGGTCCTCGGCCTCGGCAGGCCGTTCGCTGATCAACGCTTCGGGTGTCACGTGTGCCCAGGTCTTGCGACGTGAACGAGCACGCGGGGCGCGCAGCGCGCGGCCCGTGCGAAGGCACAAGATCAGCTCACGCTTGAGCGCCCCGCGGCCCTGGATGTAGAGCGCCTGGTAGATCGCCTCGTGGCTGATGCGCATGGACTCATCATCCGGGAAATCAAGCTTGATCCGGTTCGCGATCTGCTCCGGACTCCATGCCTGCACCCACGCGCGGTCCTTGCGATGCGGCTTGTTCCGTCCCGTCCACTCACCCGTCGCCGGCCCTGCGATCGCCTTGCCACCGGGCGTGCTGATCTGTCCGGACAGTCGCTCCTGGACGTACACGTGCAACCGAGGACTGGCGACCAGCTTTGCCGTTTTCGGGCGGCGCGCGGCCCTATCCGATTTCCACTGTGCAACCGATGCCCGGTAGTCGAGCTTCCCACTCCTGGTGGCCGCGTTGCGCCGCAGCTCACGGGAAATCGTCCCCGGATCACGGCCGACTTCCCGAGCGATTTCACGTACGCCCTTGCCCTGGGCTTTCAGGAGCGCGATCTCCTCCCGCTCAC
>NZ_JBSFUW010000139.1:0-1148 GCF_053591995.1 Streptomyces sp. NPDC002835
CCTGCAGCCAGGTGTGGAATTCGCCGATGTGGTGCTCGCTGGGCACCAGGACTCCGCCCTTGGCGTACGCCCTCGAACTCATCGCCGGCTGGGTGCGCTCACAGGCGTCGAAGTCCTGCTGGTTGACCCGGTGGAACAACTCCACCGACCGCTCCACGTCCCTGCCGCTCTCCACCACATGCGGCAGATACAGCCAGTCGCACTCCACGACCGTGCGATCGGGCGCCATCGGATACATCCGGTGGAAGATCACATGGTCCGGCACCAGGTTGACGAACACCTGCGGCCGCACCGTGATCGCGTAATAACGGCGATCCTGCTCCTCGACCACACCCGGGATACGGTCCAGACCCTCCGAGCCGTCGACCGTGAACCCCTTGACCTCCTCACCGAACTCGGCGCCGTGCCCGACGTAGTACTGCGCCGCAAACCCGTCCGCGAACTCCGGCAGCACCTCCGTCAGTTCAGGATGAATGGTCGCGCAGTGGTAGCACTCCATGAAATTCTCGATGATCAGCTTCCAGTTGGCCTTCACGTCATACGTGATCCGCCGGCCCACCCGCAGATCGTCGATCCCGTAGTTCTCGATCGGCTCGGCGCCGCCCAACCGCTCAGCCACCGCGCCGATCACATCCGCCTCGAACGACGGCGGCGTCTCGGCCAGGCACACCCACACATACCCGAGCCACTCACGGACATGGACATTGACCAGGCCGTACTCGACCCGGTCGATGTCCGGCATCGACGTCAGATTCGGCGCCGCGACCAGCTTGCCGTCCAGACCGTAGGTCCAGGCATGGTACGGACACTGGAACGCCCGCTTGACCTCACCCGACTCCTCCGTGCACAACTTCGCACCACGGTGCCGGCAGATGTTCAAAAACGCCCTGACCGAACCGTCCCGGGAACGGGAGACCAACACACTCTCCCGCCCCACCTGAACCGTGCGGAAAGCACCGGGCCCGGCCAGATCGGCGGCACGGACCGCACAGAACCACATGGCCTCGAAGACCCGCTCCTGCTCCTGGGCGAAGACCTCAGGATCGGTGTAGTACTCCCCGGACAACGTGGCGATCAAGCTCGGGGACAGACTGGTGCTGCTCATCATTCTCACCTCGGAAGATGTCACACGCGCACACGGCGGGGGT
>NZ_JBSFUW010000140.1:0-1110 GCF_053591995.1 Streptomyces sp. NPDC002835
GTTCTGGAGGGTGAGCATGACTTGGAAGAGGGGGTGGCGGGTGAGGGTGCGGGTGGGGTTGAGGACTTCGACGAGTCGTTCGAAGGGGATGTCCTGGTGGGCGTAGGCGTCGAGGTCGGTTCGGCGGGTGCGGTCGAGGAGTTGGGTGAAGGTGGGGTCGCCGGAGGTGTCGGTGCGCAGGACGAGGGTGTTGACGAAGAAGCCGATGAGGTTGTTGAGGGCTTCGTCGGTGCGTCCGGCGATGGGGGTGCCGATGGGGATGTCGTCGCCCGCGCCGGTGCGGCTGAGGAACGCGGCGAGCGCGGCATGGATGACCATGAACATGCTGACGCGTTGCTGGGACGCGAGGTGGGCGAGTTGCCGGTGGACGGTGGCGGGGATGTCGAGTGTGACCCAGTCGCCTTGGTGGTCGGCGTGGGCCGGTCGGGGGCGGTCGGTGGGGAGTTGGAGTTCTTCGGGCAGTCCGGTGAGCGTCTTCCGCCAGTAGTCGAGCTGGGCGGAGATGACGGAGCCGGGGTCTTCCTCTTCGCCGAGCCATTGGCGTTGCCATTGTGCGAAGTCGGCGTACTGGACGGGCAGTGGTTCCCAGTGGGGTGCGGTGCCGGCACGTCGGGCGGTGTAGGCGTGGGAGAGGTCGTGGGTCAGGGGCGCGATCGAGGAGCCGTCGCTCGCGATGTGGTGCAGCACCACCATCAGCACATGCTCCTCGTCACCCTCGCCGTCGTTCTCGATCCGCAGCAGGTGTGCGCGGAGCGGAGCGTCGGTCTCCAGGTGGAACGGCTGATCGAACGCGGCGGCGAGCCGGGCCGGCAGGCCGTCCTCGGTGGTCGCGATCGGTTCGCGCCAGAGTTCCACCGTGTCGGCGGGCAGCACCGACTGGTGTGGTTCGCCTTCGACCGCGGGATAGACGGTCCGCAGGACCTCGTGGCGTTCGATCACGTCGGCGAGCGCCGCACGCAGCGCCGCCGTGTCCAGTTCCCCGGTCAGCCGCAGCACGGCGGGGATCCGGTACGGGGAGGTGTCCGGGTCCATCGCGTTGAGGAACCACAGCCGCCGCTGGCCGAACGACGCCGGAACCACCTCGCCGCGCGGCACGGAACGCAGCGCGGG
>NZ_JBSFUW010000141.1:0-1077 GCF_053591995.1 Streptomyces sp. NPDC002835
GGGGACGGTGAACGGCTTGATCTCGTTGACGAACTCCGTCTCGATCCAGCGGGTGTGGACCCGGAACGGGTCCGCCGTGAACGCCGGGTCGGCGACGACCGCACGGTGGAAGGGGATGGCCGTGGCCATGCCCTCGACGTTGAACTCCGCGAGCGCGCGCGCCGCGCGCTGCAGCGCCTGCTCGCGGGTCGCGCCGGTCACGATCAGCTTGGCGAGGAGGGAGTCCCACGCCGGGCCGATCACGGAGCCGGTCTCCACACCCGCGTCCAGCCGCACACCGGGGCCGCTGGGCGGGGCGAAGGCGGTGACGGTGCCGGGCGCCGGGAGGAAGCCCCGGCCCGGGTCCTCGCCGTTGATCCGGAACTCGAACGAGTGACCGCGCACGGCCGGGTCGTCGTAGCCCAGCTCCTCGCCGTCGGCGATACGGAACATCTCGCGGACCAGGTCGATGCCGGTGACCTCCTCGGTCACCGGGTGCTCGACCTGGAGGCGGGTGTTGACCTCCAGGAAGGAGATCGTGCCGTCGACACCGACGAGGAACTCGACGGTGCCGGCGCCGACGTAACCGGCCTCCTTGAGGATGGCCTTCGACGCGCGGTACAGCTCCGCGTTCTGAGCCTTTGACAGGAAGGGCGCGGGGGCCTCCTCCACCAGCTTCTGGTGACGGCGCTGGAGTGAGCAGTCACGCGTCGAGACGACCACCACGTTGCCGTGGGTGTCGGCCAGGCACTGGGTCTCGACGTGGCGCGGCTTGTCGAGGTAGCGCTCGACGAAGCACTCGCCGCGGCCGAAGGCGGCGACGGCCTCGCGGACCGCCGAGTCGTACAGCTCCGGCACCTCTTCGAGGGTGCGGGCGACCTTCAGGCCGCGACCGCCACCGCCGAAGGCGGCCTTGATGGCGATCGGCAGCCCGTGCTCCCGGGCGAACGTCACGACCTCGTCGGCGCCGGACACCGGGTCCGGGGTGCCGGCGACCAGCGGGGCGCCGGCGCGCTGGGCGATATGACGGGCGGCGACCTTGTCACCGAGGTCGCGGATCGCCTGCGGCGGCGGGCCGATCCAGGTCAGTCCGGCGTC
>NZ_JBSFUW010000142.1:0-1063 GCF_053591995.1 Streptomyces sp. NPDC002835
GGGGCGTTGGACCTGGTCAAGCGGTGGCTGGCGGAGGAGCGGTTCGCCGACTCCCGGCTGGTCCTGCTCACCCGCAACGCCGTCGTCACCTCACCCGAAGACACACCCGACCTCGAACACGCCGCCATCTGGGGCCTGATCCGCTCCGCCCAGTCCGAACACCCCGACCGACTCGTCCTCATCGACACCGACGACCCCACGCACGACCTACGCGGCGCGCTCACGACTGGTGAGCCTCAAGTCGCCATCCGGCAAGGCCAGTTCCTGGCGCCTCGCCTAGCCCGCACCACGGTCACCCCCGCCGACGCCCCCGTCTTCCGGCCCGACAGCACCGTCCTGATCACCGGCGCCACCGGCACCCTCGCCGGACTCCTCGCCCACCACCTCGTCACCCACCACCACGTCCAAAACCTCGTCCTCCTCTCCCGACGACCCGCCCACACCCTCGCCACCACACTCAACGAACTCGGCGCCCACACCACCGTCGTCACCGGCGACGTCACCGACCCCGACACCCTCACCCACACCCTCACCCACCACCCCATCACCGCCGTCATCCACACCGCCGCCACCCTCCACGACGCCACCCTCGACACCCTCACCACCCACCACCTCGACACCGTCCTCAAACCCAAACTCGACGGCGCCCTCCTGCTCCACGAACTCACCACCCAACACACCCCCCACCTCGACGCCTTCATCCTCTTCTCCTCCGCCGCCGCCACCCTCGGCGGACCCGGACAAGCCGCCTACGCCGCCGCCAACACCTTCCTCGACACCCTCGCCCACCACCGCCACACCCACGGCCAACCCGCCCTCTCCCTCGGCTGGGGCCTGTGGGAAGACCGCTCCACCATGACCGGCAACCTCACCCACACCGACCTCCACCGCATGACCCGCCACGGAGTGTCCGGACTCTCCGCGGCCGAGGGACTGACGCTGTTCGACGCCGCGTGCGCGGCGGGCGAACCGCACCTGCTGCCGATCCGGCTCGACGTCGCGGCGCTGCGGCGTTCCCTCGGCGCGGAGGAGCCCGTGCCGGCGTTGCTGCGCGGGCTGGCAC